>DAIRFC010000080.1:2339-10386 GCA_036795215.1 Actinomycetota bacterium
CTACCGGGAGAGAACCCTCGCGCGAACATGACCATCCCGAACATGATCGGCTTGTCCACCCTCTTGAAATTGAGCGGGCAGTGAGGCACTCCCTTGGGGATGTAGACCCAGGTGGTGCTGTCGATGGTGTAAGTCTCGGCATCATCACCCGCACCGATGGTCAGCTCGATCTCCGCCCCGAAATCGGTGAAGTCCATGGGATTACCGCCGATGAAGTACAGATACTCGGCGCAATCGTGGGTGTGCGGCTCCTCGATCATGAGCAGCGGCTTCAAGACGGGGCGCAGCACCTGTACGAAGGGGTCGTCCCACCCCTCCGCCATGCCATCATGGTTGACTGCGATGTATGCCGGGGCGTTCGGGTCTGGATTGTCCGGGTCGGGGGTCCCCCAGGGTTGCCTCTGGATAAGCTTCTCGTACTTCCTGCCGACCATTGTCGCCTCCATCTATTGGGAACTCTGCCCATTGATATGCGCACCGAGTCCGCTTGTCAAGGGAGCGCTCTACTCCTCGGGCGGCTCCGCCGGCAGCGCAAGCCTTCCGGCGGGCCCCATCTGCGATTCGATGGCCGCCGCCAGTTCGTCCGCCCGCTGCGAGCCCAGCATGACCCGCCGGCCGTCGCGCAGCGTGAGCTCCACTCCCCTGTTGCCACCGACGTTGTAGGCCATCTTGTCGTTCGACCACCCCTTCATCCCGTACCCGCCATACTCCGTGACGGCATTGTACGTGCGGACCTCCAGCTTCTCGATCTCGTCCACCCGGATGACGCGCTTCGCCAACGGAACAAAGCGGATGATCACCTCCCCATCGGTGACCTCCAATACGAGCCTCACCAGGATGAAGGCCGCCGGGAGAGCGATCCCGGCCACCAACCACAGGATCCACAGAGCCCAGTCGGGAGCCGGGTGATCGCCGATCACCTGTCCACGCACGATCTGGCGGATGAAGAGCCACCAAGACAGCGCAGCGATCCCCAAGACGACCGTTCCCAGCCACCACTGCCGGAACCGCTGCACCTCGTGGAAAAGAGGCAGATCGGCTCCCATCACCCCTTGTCGGGGTCGAATCCGGTCGTCGTGGCGAACCCGGGCGCGAACATGATGTGGCCGAACATGATGGGCTTGTCCACCCTCTTGAAGTCGAGCGGGCAGTGGGGCAGGTTCGCGGGGAGATACACCCACGTGGTGCTGTTGATCGTGTAGACCTCGGCATCGTCACCCAAGCCGATGGTCAGCTCGACCTCGGCCCCAAAGTCGGTGAAATCCATGGGGTTGCCGCCGATGAAGTACAGGTACTCGGCGCAGTCGTGGGCGTGCGGCTCCTTGATCATGCGAAACGGCTTGTAGATGGGACGCAGCACTTGAGTGAAGGGCTCGTCCCAGCCCTCGACCATGCCCTTCTGATTGACGCCGATGTAGACCGGGGCATCGGGATCCGGATTCGCCGGGTTGGGGACGCCCCAGGGTTGCCTCTGGATGAGCTTCTCGTACTTGTTATCGGCCACTGTTGCCTCCGTCGCTTGGGAACTCGGCTCATTGATAGACGCGTAGAGCACTGTTGTCAAGAATCCATACTCTCATCTCTGCCGGTGATCGTGCCGACCGCTCCCCCCAGGTGCCGTCAGTCACCACCCTCGACACCTCTGTGTTGTGATCACAATGTGCGCACATCGCAGAGCTTCGTGGACGGCGTTCCGCGCGACGCTGTGGGCGACGTTCTGGGCGACGTTGTGAGCGAGGCGGGCTTATCCGTTATCGTTTAAATCTAAGGGCCCTGGCGAGCCCCAGGAATATGTTCATCCTGGGCTCGCGGCACAACGCTGCCGACGACCGCATCGATTCCGTCTGCGTCTACCTGCCGGACGCGTGGATGGACATCAACGTATGGGCGCCGGTCGATCCGCTCCTGGTGCTGGAGGCGCTGACGCCGGTGCGATGAGCGGAACGGCAGATGCGCCCCGGGGTTTGGCCCTCGGTGATTGCAGGTACACAGTGCAACAGGGCAACCAGCGGCAGGCCCGTTGGGAGACAAAGGAGAGTCGCATGAACTGGATGCTGATCCTGTTGATCATTGTGGTAGTCGTGGTGTTCGGACTTGGGTTCGTGGTCAAGTGGCTGTTCTGGATCGCGCTCGCCCTGTTCCTGATATGGGTCGTCACCCTGCTCGTCGATCGTCTTCGCCGTCGGTGAAGCGGCTTCAGCGCGTCGGCACACACAGCAAGCTGGTCCTTGTCGCAGCACTCTGCGTGGCGATGGCCGTAGCGGCGGCATTCGCCGGGTGTTCAGATGCCGATGCGCCCACGACAACGGGGCCCGTCGGTAGCACCACCACGGTGCCGGCAGCGAGCTCCACCTCGACCACCGGGACTCCCCAGTCGTCTTCGTCCACCTCCGCTCCCACCACCAGCTCGACCTCGACGACAGTCCAGGCCGGACCTGCCGGGGATTCGCCGGGAATGTGGACGGATGTGGACGTCCCTGAGATCGAGGGACGGGCCCTCTGGGTCGGCGTCTCGGACGACGCGCTCCTGATGCAGTCCGAGACCGGTGGAGGAGTAGTGCTGTCAGCCTATCTGTTCGGCTCTCAGGAGTCGATCAAGTTGCCCACGGAGTCTCCCCAGGTGACGTGGGCTGATATCGATGGCACGCTCGCCGTCTGGTCCGAGGGGAGATACGACGAGGCGGCGGCTGCGTTCCAAGACCAGCGCGTTTTCGCCTATCGCCTGCCGGATGGGCCCAGACTGGAAGTGGCCGGGGCGCCGGACGCCCCGGCCAGCCCCCAGGTTGCCGGGGGGTGGATCACCTGGGTGGAGATGTCGGCCCCTGAGGGTCCGTACGAGGAGTATCGGCGGATGAGCATCTCGGGCGTCGAGATCGATGCTTCCGGAAAGTCGGTGGGCCAAGCGGCCGAGCTCGTGCCGTCGGCTATCGCGTCGGTGCTCGGTGACTCCGTCTGGACCTACAGTCTTTCGAGCACGAAACTGGCTTGGGAACAGCATCTGACGGCGGATGGCATCGGCGCCGGGAGCTATCTCCTGGATCTGACCACGCGCGAGAAGACGCGGATCGGCACAGAGAGTTGGCGTCCCTCGTTGAGCGAGAAAGTGCTGGTGTACTCGGAAGACGGTCTGAAGAGCGTGGCCGCCGGTGGCGAGGCGCAGGAGCTCGATCCTCTCGGCGACTTCGCCGCGGCCGCCCCCACCTTCGCCGCCTACTTCCGCACCGCGGACGACGGCGGATACGAGATCGTGGCCCGAGGTCTCACCGGCAACTACGAGCAGGTGCTGGGCCGGGCGAGCGAGCCGCCCTGGTTGGCTGCGAGCGTCGCTGTTTCCGACCACCACGTGGCCTTCATCGTCGATGGCGTGGTCAAGCTGTTCGTGTGGGAAGGCTAGGGCTTGCCTTTCCCAGAAAGACAGAACCCCAAGAGCACTCGCTCTCCATCCGCGCCCCCTCACTTGAGGCCCGCGTCCGCGTAATCCGTGGTCATTTGGCTCCACGTTTCCTCGACGGGCCCTCTTGTGAGTTCCTCGGATGATGCGCTGAACTCCTGGGACTCCTGCCAACAGTATACCCGCTTTCCCCATAACTAACGCCCGTGCACCGGTCCGACCGGGTACACTGCCCCCATGACAGACACAAGTACGCCGGCAGAATCCGCGTCACCCGAGCCGATCGTGGTGGAGTTCCCTCTGCGCGGCGAGTGGGTCGCCGTGACCACCCCCGCGAGGAGGATCCCCAGCCACGGCACCGACATGCTCGGCCAGCGATACGCCTATGACTTCGTCCGCACCGACCCGAACCGCAAAGGGGCGTATTTCTACAAGGCGGGAGGCCTCCACTACCTCGTGGCCGGCGTGCGGCTGGAGGATTGCTATGGATGGGGCCAACCCATCCACTCCCCGGTAGCGGGAACTGTGGTCCAAGCCGAGGATGGCTGGCCGGAGCGCCGACGGGTCCACTTCGTGAGAGACGTGGGCTTGGCCCTCAAGAACGGGCTCACCTTCAATCCCAAGCGGCTGACCGATCTGCGGCCGCTGGCGGGCAACCACATCATCGTCGAGACGGACGCCGGCTACGCCTTCTTAGCCCATGCCCGCACCGGTTCGGTGCGAGTGTCCAAGGGCGACACGGTCGAGCCGGGCGACCATCTGGCCGACGTGGGCCACTCAGGCAACTCCACCGCCCCCCACCTGCACTTCCACGTGATGGACCGGCTGGACGTACTCACAGCCCAGGGCATCCCCTGCTGCTTTCGGGAGTACGAGGTCCTGAGCGACGGCGTGTGGACGCAGATGCAGAACGGCATCCCCAAGCACACCGAGAGGATCCGGAGCGTGGTCTGAGACGTCAAACCCTCCGCTGTCCGGGAGATCGAGCTGTGACGCTCTACACTGACTCCGAGGAGGTCACCATGCCCAGGAGCATCCACTCATGCGCCTCCGTGAAGCGCGCAGCCGTACCACTGTTCGCCCTACTGCTGTTGGCAGTGCTACTCATCGCTCCCCCGGGTGCCGCTGGAGCCGCCCCGGCCTCGGCCGCGGCCCAGCCCGCCGCCCGAACCGCTGCTCCGCCATCCTACGCTGACTCCTGGCAGACGGTCCCGCTCACCGCCAACTCCACCACTAACGGCCAACCGCGCATCGACGGTGATCACGTCGTCTGGCGCGCCTACGACGGCGTCGACTGGGAGATCATGCTCTACGACCTGGGTGGGGACACGACCATCCAGCTCACCGACAACGGCATCGACGAGAGCGACCCCCGCCTAGACGGCGGTTCCGTCGTGTGGACGGAGTCCCCGAACACCAGCGAGCCCGGACTCGTACTCCACGATCTGGCTACCGGCACGACCACCCGCATACCAGGCAGTGAGGGAGTGGCCGGGCCTGCCGCCATCGCCGGAGAGTTGGTCGTCTGGAAGGCAGGCGACGCCGACAGCGCCATCCATCTCTATGACATCGAGGCGGGTGTCACCGTCCAGCTCACGACCGAAGATCGGGACTACTCCTCCCCCCTGACCGACGGGCGCTACGTCGTCTTCACCTCGGCTCCCGTAGCGCAGACTGAGAGCCCGGCCCGCGCCTACAACCCACTCTCGCAGGTGCTCCTCTACGACCACCAGACCAAGAGTGCGGTGCAGCTGGGCGGTGGTGGCGCCGCCCGCCCTGACCTGGCGGGAGGCCTCGTCGTCTGGCAGGAAGGCAGCGAGAACACGGCCGAGGTGTTCCTGTACGACACGGCCACCGGTATCACCGAGCAGCTCACCCAGAACCAGGTGGAGGACGTTGCTCCGGTGGTGGGCGGTGACAGGGTCGCGTGGTTGCAGTGGGGCCGCGCCGACGACATGCACATGCCTCACGACAGCCCGTGGAAGGTCATGCTCTACGACCGCGCAAGCGGCCAAACGAGCGTGGCAAGCAAGAACAGCCTTTCGGTGAACATCCAGGATGACGGCGGATTGCTCGTCTGGTCCCACTGGTACATGGGTCCCAGCTACGTGGCCCACGATCCGGCCACCGGCGAGAACGCAGAGCTGGAACCGGCCGGCGTAGCCGCCTTCGAAGCGGATCTGGACGGGGGCAGAGCGGTCTGGATCGGCTATCCCGGCTTCCGTCTGGAAGACGACCACACGCTGTATGTTTCTGCTCTGGAGAACATCCCGCCTGCCGCCACTCCCCCCACGCCTCCCATCCGGGAGTTCGCGGACATCGCCGGCTCCCCCTACGCCGCCGCCATACAGCAGCTGGCCGAGCAAGGTCTCGCGCGCGGCTACAGAACGGCGCTACCAACGGCCATACCCGCGGGCAGTATCGACTACTACGAGCTCCGGTACCGGCCGGATGCTCCCACGCTGCGCTGGCAGTTCCTCAAGATGCTCTTGGGCGTCGCCGGCATCGACGCGCGCGAGGCCACCGAGCAGCCGCCCTTCAAGGACGTCCAGGGGCTGGAGGCCGGCGCCGACCACAACCTCCGCTATTACGTGCAGGCGGGGCTGGACACCGGCCTGATGCTGGGCCTGGACGCGACGCGCTTCGCCCCCTTCGGCGTCCTCACCCGGGCGCAGGCGGTGACCGCGGCCGTGCGCGCGGCCAAGTACCTCCAGCCTGACGACCCGGCCTGGCGAATCGATCCACTGCCGGGGAGCGTCAACATGCGCATCGCGGAGCGGAACGGCCTGCTGGCCGGCCTAGTCGGCTTCGGGCCCGAGTGGGACCCGTGGGCGCCGATCACCCGTGGCGAGGCGGCGCAGTTGCTGGTCAATCTGGCGGCCGCCGACCTGTAACGCTCGCAGGCGGCTCCCAACGTGTTATGACGAGAGCGCTCCGAGCGAGGGAGAAGAAAACACGCTGATTGCAGGCCAAACAGACGAGGTGATGCGCGGTCTTCCTGTCGCGTCCGCCCTCGACTCCGCCCAGATGGCGAGTTTCGAGCGGGTGGTCGACCGGCAGGCGCAGCGCTTGGTGCGTAGCCTCACCTCCATCTTCCTCGACGAGCAGTTGGCGGCCGATGCCGTGCAGGATGCCTTCATCCAGCTCTACAAGCACTGGGGTGAGGTCACTGCCAAGGGTGATCCCGATCCCTGGCTCTACCGCGTCGCCGTCAATCGCGCGAGCGACTATCGCAGGGCGCTCACCCGGGCGTCGCGACTCTTCCAGCGTCTGGTGAAGACGGCGCCGGCGGATCCGGTCTGCGTTGACTGGGTGCCCCGGGCGGAGTTCATGAGCATGCTTTCACAGCTCCCAACCCGTCAGCGAACCGCCGCCGCCCTCTACTACGAAGCCGACCTCTCGGTGGCCGAGATCGCCCGCGTGATGGAGATCTCCGAGGGCGCGGTCAACAGTCATCTGCACCGGGCGCGCATGGCTCTTAGGAAGATCCTGGAGGCCACGTGATGGACGACACAAGACTCGACGAACAGATTCGGCGTCTCTACCGAGAGAACGCCCCCTTCATGGACGTGCAGGCTTTCAAGGCCGGACTGGTGGGCAGGCTTCCGACCAGGTCCAGGCGGCGTTCGCCGAAGGCTCTCCGCGCGATGGCCTTCGCGGCGATCGGATTGGTGCTCGCGGCAGTGGTGGGCTCCGGCATCTATGCCGCGGTCGAATGGCTGGACCGCGATAGATCCATCCTAGTCATCGGCGATGGCACGACGGCGGGCGCCCCTCCAAGCTCAGGCGCAACCGTCACCGTCCGCGACCCCGGGATCACCACCACATCCGCGCCTCCGGCCTCAGTGCCCGCTTTTGCCTCGGGCATCACGCCCGAGCAGGCGCTCGAGCTCGTCGCCGCGCGCTCGAACGTCGCCCCTGAGAACTGGAGCCTCAGGAGCTGCCGGAACCTCGGCGACTGGGCTGTGGCCGACCTGTATACCGCTGTGCTCGCCGAGCAGATGGACGAGCGGGGGGTCGCCGCGGTGTTCGAGAGGAAGGACGGCGCCTGGTTCCAAGCAGGCTGGGTCTCGGTCTCGGATCCGCCCCACCAGCAGACGATAGAGCTCACCAACATGGGTGCCCCCGCGCACGTGTGGGCCTACTTCGGCCTGGATCCGGTCTCGGTATCCACCGGAGAGGTGTACCCGCCCGAGCAGATGCCGGACGATTTCGGGTTCGTCGCCGCCTACGGGGTGATGGGCCGCAACGAGATCGACACGCTCGCGGGCACGTTCACCAAGGATCTCGGCCTGCGGGAGGATCGCGTGACCACCGGACTCAGACTGTCCGAGGACGTCCTCGAGAGCCTCTACCACGACCTGGTGATGATCGAGACCCAGTGGCACACGTTCTCAGACGGATTCGCGCCCGACGCCGATCCGGAGAACACCGGAACGAGCATATTCGTCACGCCTCACGGGACCTACCGCCTGAAATGGAGCGCGGGAGGCTTTGAGGCCCAGCCTCTCGAGTGGGAGGACTCCACCCTCAGCCAGGCCCCGGAGGCCGTCGCGCTTCGTAAGTGGTTCGGGAAGCTGCAGGCGATCATCGAGCTCTCGCCGGAGTGGCAGGCGCTGCCGCCCATGACGGGAGGCTACCTGTAGGTGCCCGACA
>DAIRFC010000080.1:10486-11569 GCA_036795215.1 Actinomycetota bacterium
TCCCCGTTGACCGCCGAGGCCGGGAGACTACAATTGATTATCAGGGGGATGTATGGCGAGAGAAAACTGATGGACGGCGGGATCACCGCAAGAGGTCTCCTCAAGGAACTCCTGGTGCTCGGGATCGCGTTCGGCGTCTACTACGCAGTTCGCCTGCTTGTGCGGGAGTCGGGCTTCGAGCCTCTCTACAACTCGCGTGCCCTGCTGCAGCTGGAGGACCGCCTCTATCTCGACTGGGAGTTCGCCCTCCAGCGCGCCTTCTGGAACAACGCGCGACCGGTGATTCACGTCCTCAATTTCGTCTATGCGTGGGGCTACTGGCTGATCCTGGCTGGGAGTCTGGGCTACCTGTATGCGCGGCGCCGCGAGATGTATCGCTGTCTGCGTAACGCCATGCTGGTATCGGGGCTCATCGGCTTTCTCATCTTCGCAAGCTTTCCGGTAACGCCCCCGCGTCTCGCGCCGGTGGGCATCATCGATACTGTGGAGATGAGTACGCAGGAGCGGAGGGTGCGCAAAGCGCTGGCGCTGTCGCTGCCGGCGCTGATGGGTCTGACGATCATTGTGACGGGCAACCACTACGTCATAGACGCCATCGTGGGTGGAGCCGTGGCCCTGGTCGCCCTCGTACCGTGGCTACACTCCCGCCGCCCGGCGCTGCGCGAGGCTGTGGACGAGTACGGAGTGTTCTGAGACCGGGTCCTGCTCGTTGCCGTGCCGGAGGCTATGCTGACGTAGATAAGGTCTGATATCCGGGGGGACCCGATGCCTCTCAAGCGCGTTGTAGCCACGATCACCGTGCTGATCGGCCTCCTGCTTGCCGCGACGCTGTGGTCGGTGGGCTGCGACGCCGAGCCCGCGGCGTCCACGGCCGCGGAGCCGACGACCCAGGTGGCCCCCTCCGAACTGCGGGACGCCCTCACCGGGCCGTTCCCGTCGGACCTCTCGGACCCAGAGGCCGTCGTCCACTCTCGCACGGTCGTCGAGCGTGAAGGACAGCCCGATGTGACCTTCGACTTCTGGTGGCAGGAGGCCACCGGTTGCTACCGGGTCGAGCGGCGCTTTGGGTCGTCGTCGGTTCTC
>DAIRFC010000081.1:0-11498 GCA_036795215.1 Actinomycetota bacterium
AAGGGCAATTCGAACTGAGCCAGAAAGGAGTGTTATGGCCGAACCAAAAGACGGTTGCGTCAAACCGGCAGGAGGCGTGCTCGGGGTTCCTCCGAGCAAAGGAACCGAAACGTCGAGCTCGGCCTCAGTGGCTGAGGAGGTGGCGCCGAAAGTGTTAGCGCGTGTAGGTCATCCGGCACCGGATTTTGAAGTCAACGCCTATGTCGATGGGGGCTTCAAGAACGTCAAGCTCTCCGACTACAAGGGCAAGTGGATCGTTGTCTGCTTCTACCCAGGGGACTTTACCTTCGTTTGACCGACCGAATTGTCGGCGGTCGCCGTCAAGTACCCCGAACTCAAGGCCATGGGCGTCGAAGTCCTTGCCATGAGTGTCGATTCTCGCTTTTCCCACAAGATCTGGCAGGAAGAGGAACTCTCCAAGATGGTCGAGGGGGGAGTCCCGTTCCCGATGCTCACCGATCCAGGTGGAGCCGTCGGCCAGGTCTACGGTGTTTACGATGAAGGTTCAGGCGTGGATATCCGCGGCCGCTTCATCATCGATCCTGATTTCAACATCCGGGCCATGGAAGTGCTCACTTCCGAGGTAGGCCGGAACGTTGCCGAGCTCGTCCGGCAGGTACAGGCCTTCCAGCATGTGGCCAAGACCGGCGAGGTCACTCCCTCAGGTTGGCGTCCCGGTAAGGCTACGCTCAGCCCGGCTCCGAATCTGGTGGGTAAGGTCTGGACCGTCTGGAAGCCCGAGGAGGCATTCGAGTAGACGGGAGACACAGACCACGGCGCGGCTTGTTGCAGTCAAGCCGGCGTTCTGACGCACATGAGACTCGCAAGGCCCCGGGGCGACCCGGGGCCTTGCGAGTCTAGGACTCTTCTCCCAAGGATCCCCGGACCAGATGGTACGCGGCCTTGTCGAAGTACACGGCAAAACGGCTCTGGAGCTCCATCATCCGGTAGGCGTCCACCGGGCGCTCCCACACTCCCCAGGAGCGGGCGTAGGTCCATACGTGTTTCTTGAGGAGCAACAGAGCGGAGAGCATCTCGAATGGCTCCACGCCTTGAGAGCGACGCTGTAACCCGATGTCCTTATAGAACGACTTGATCTCGTCTTCGGTGCTTTCGCCTTCGAGCCATCTGCCGAGGAGCTGCAGTCCCGTGGTGCACTCGGCCAGAAGAGCCTCGGGATCGAGGGTCATGTAGCGGGTCGTGGTGTGGCTTGATCGTACGTCGGCCAGCCACATCCTGGCGACAAAGGGGGCATGTTCGCCGACGAAGCCAACGAGAGTATCGGAGAGCATCCCGGATCCGGTGCCGTCCTCGAGGGTGTGGAAGGAGTCGTGGATGGCCCAATCGTCCTCGTGTAGGTCGGCACAAAGTCTGATGGCCTTTTCGTTGGACGGGAAGGCCAGCGGGGGTAGGCGGTCGAGCGCGAAGTAGCCGACGTCCTCGGCGTCGTCACCGGCCTTTTCGTTGCCCGAGATCTTCTGCACCTCGAAGGTCACGACCAAGAGATCACCGTAGTACTCGCTCTCCCACGAGTCTGCGTCTATGAGCCGCGAAACACGGCCCACCACGCCGGCCTCCTCATGTAGCTCACGAAGGGCAGCCTCGGCGATGGTCTCGCCCATCTCCGCGAATCCTATGGGAAGACACCACATGCCCTTGTTGGGAACGATGCCCCTCTTGACGAGGAGCACGCGGCGATCGTCGTCGAGAACCAGGGCGGCAGCCGCCGGGAGCGGGTTCTGGTAGAAGACCTCGCCGCACACGGAGCACACCTCTCGTGGCCGGTCCCCTATCAGCTGGATCTCGATGGCGCCACCGCACTTTGAGCAGAAGCGCGCTTTCAGTTGACCGGCTCCTCCGTTACTTGCAGGTGGATGTGGGCTCCAGCTTCGTGAGTGAAGACGGACAGGCCGGCTCCCAGCTCTTCGGGGCATTGCCGGACGCTACCCAGGCGGGTCTTGCCCGCGGTGACTATGTCGCCGATGGAGACAACCGGGTCGCTCACGAACAGCATGGTGACCTTGAGCCCGCTGCTCTTCTCGGGCCTGATGCCGATCTCGACGTCGGTGTACTTGCCGTACAGGAGGTACTCCTTCACCGAGCAGACCACGCCGGTTATGGGCGCATAGACAGCCGATCCCGCGGCGGCGCCTACTTTCACCGAGGTGGCGTTTTTGGCATCCGCCCCCTCGAGCAAGTAATAGCGGACCAAGGGGTCCGAGGAGAAGGTGTCGCGGAAGAAGCGCACCACGGCATTGGCGTTCGCCTGTTCACCAAGGGGCGTGAGGGCCACGGCGCGCTCGTCGATCACCGTCTGATACGCGATGATGGTGGCATCTCCGGCGGCCACTGGCAGGAGGAGGTTGCGATCGCCCATACGGGCAAATGCGGGTCGCTCCTGGCCTGTCGCTGCCACAGGCGCCGATGGGGATCTTTCGAGGAGCACTCCCGAATCCACCCGCGTCATCGTGCCACCTGCTGTCGCGATGACGACGATGCACGCGACGAACACACAGACACCCGCGAATGCGAGGGCGAACCGGGTCCGTCGTCTGCGATACACGCTCGCACGGCGGCGTTTGCGCCTGAGCGCTTCGTCCCGGCGCTGGATTTCCGCTGCGTATGCCCCGTCTTGCATCGACGCTACCTTACCACCTAGCGGCGCGAATGCCCAGGATAGCAGCCTGTTCTGGTAATCTGTGGGAGGACGGCGTGCAACTCGCCAACGAGACGGGCGACAAGGAGGGCGCAGGTGCGCATCACCATACCGCGGTGGCTCCAGCTCGTGCTGATACCCGTGGCGATCTTTGTGGCTCTCTACTTCAGCCGGGAAGCGAGCCACGCGATCTTCGTCTTCCTCATATCCACGATAATCGCTCTCCTCCTCAACCCCGTGGTGCTGGCTATGGGACGCATCAAGTTCCCGCGGTGGCTGGCGGTGCCTGTCGTCTACCTGACGTTCATCGCCGTCATCGTCCTCCTCTTCATATTCTTGGGGCCCCCTCTCCTGCGCCAGTTCCAGAGGCTGTTCGACGCCATCCCAGGGTGGCTCGAGTCGCTCAACGAGCTGCTCGCCGACTTGCAGGCATGGCTTGCGACTCACAACATCGACACCACTCTTAAAATCAACACCAGCGATGTGGTCGGATGGCTTCAGAACCACGGCGCCGAATCCATCGGAGCTCTGGTGAGTGTGGGCTGGAGCGTGGTGGGCGCTTTCGTCAACCTGTTTCTCACCGTTGTGGTGAGTTTCTACATGCTCCTCGATGGTAAGCGCATCTACCGGTTCGTCTGCAAGCTCGCTCCGGGCGAGCAGCAGGTCAAAGAACACTATGTCCGGGGCCTTCAGAGTGCGTTCGGCAAGTTCGTCCGCGGGCAGGCACTGCTGGGCTGCACTATCGGGTTGGCCTGTGGCTTTGCCATCTGGATCCTCAGCTGGGAGGTCGTGGGGGTGTGGCCTGAGGGCGGCCAATATGCACTGCTCTTCGGTGTCTGGGCAGGGGTGACCGAAGTCATACCCTATGTGGGACCGTTCTTGGGCGCCGTACCGCCTGTGATAGCCGCTTTCTTCCACTCTCCCTGGGCGGCTCTGATAGTCGTGATCGTCTACTTCGTCATCCAGCAGTTGGAGAGCCACATACTCGCTCCCAATATCGTGGGGAGCTCGGTGGGGGTCCACCCACTGCTGGTCATCTTTGCACTGCTTGCCGGAGCCCAGATCGGGGGGATCCTTGGGATGCTCGCTTCACTCCCCATCTTGGCCATGCTCAAGCACACTCTGACGTTCTACGAGTTCAAGTTCTCAAAAGCGCCGTGGGCGGGCGACGATGGCATAGCGCTCATTCCGGCACGTTCCGGAGCGCCCCCTCCGCGGCGGGTCAAGCCTCCCGATGCGCCTGAAGAGTGATGAATCGACCGTCCAAATGGTAGTGGGGGCGGTGTGATGTCCAAGCAGGTGGTTTGTGGAGCATCCGCGATACTGTTACAATCCGGAATTGCCGAGGCGATTGCTTCGGAACCCGAACAGTAGCAGGTAATGGAAAATATTCGCGAGTTTTTCGGGACCCAGCTGCGGAGGAGTTTCGTGCCGATCGTCTCGGCACTCCGCTGGCTCAGGGTGACCCCGAACCAGATCACAATCGCGGGCACCGCTCTCAACGTGGCGGCGGCGGCTCTGGTCATAGCAGATCATCTGATCTACGCAGGTATCGTCTTCTTGGTGGCGGGGTGCTTCGACATGCTCGATGGCGCTTTGGCCCGCTTGGCCAAGAAGGTCACCCCCTTTGGAGCGTTCCTCGACTCGACTCTCGACAGGGTGTCGGAAGGAGTCATGTTCGGGGGCATCGCCTATCTACTGGCTATAGAGGGACGCTCTGTCGACGTAGGCCTTGTGGTGCTCGCCCTCCTGGGCAGCATCTTGGTGAGCTATACCCGGGCTCGGGCGGAGAGCTTGGGTGTCGAGTGCAAAGTAGGGCTCATGAGCAGGCCCGAGAGGATCATCCTGATCGCTATCGGGCTCTTCTTCGATGTGCTGCCCTACGTGATCTACATCATGCTGGCCCTGACCGTGTTCACGGTCGTCCAGCGCGTCGTTCACACCTACCGCCAACTCAACAAGCGAAAGGAACAGGGAGGATTCGTTGAGCGATAAAGTACGGGTCGGCATCATCGGGGTAGGGAACTGCGCGTCGTCTTTTATCCAGGGCGTGCACTTCTACCGCAACGCCAAGGCGGATGAGTTCGTCCCCGGCCTCATGCATGTGAACCTCGGGGGATATCACATCTCCGACATCGAGTTCACCTGTGCCTTCGACGTCGACAAGACCAAGGTTGGCAAGGACCTGTCTCAGGCCATCTGGGGTGGGCGCAACTGCACAGTGAAGTTCGCCGACGTGCCCGATCTGGGCGTCAAGGTCTATCGGGGCATGACTCACGACGGGCTCGGCCAATACCTCTCGGAGGTTATCGAGAAAGCCCCCGGCCCGACCGACGACATCGTGGGGATACTCAAAGACACCAAGACCGACGTCGTGGTGAACTATCTCCCCGTGGGTAGCGAGATGGCTACCAAGTGGTATGTGGAACAGATCCTCGAGGCCGGCTGTGGCCTGGTGAACTGCATCCCGGTCTTTATCGCCCGCGAGAAGTATTGGCAGGAGCGCTTCGAGGAGAAGGGACTGCCGGTCATCGGCGACGACATCAAGTCGCAGGTGGGCGCCACCATCGTGCACCGTGTCCTCACGCGGCTCATGCGCGAGAGAGGTGTGCGGTTGGAGCGGACCTCGCAGCTCAACGTGGGTGGCAACACCGACTTCCTCAACATGCTCGAGCGCTCGCGCTTGGAGAGCAAGAAGATCTCCAAGACCAATTCGGTCACCTCGCAGCTCGACTACGACATCGGCAGCAAGAACATCCATATCGGGCCGTCCGACTACGTGGAGTGGCTCGACGACCGCAAATGGGCCTACATCCGCATGGAAGGCCGCACCTTCGGTGACGTGCCTCTGAACATGGAACTCAAGCTCGAAGTGGTCGACTCACCCAACTCGGCGGGCATCGTCATCGACGCGGTGCGTTGCGCGAAGCTGGCCCTCGACCGGGGGATCTCCGGCGCTCTGTTCGATCCGGCGTCGTACTTCATGAAGTCCCCGCCCATCCAGTACAGCGATGAAGAGGCCCGGCGTAAGACCGAAGCCTTCATAACCGGCGAACCGGCTTGCGAGTAGGGTAAGACAAGGATGCGAGTCCGGGGCCCGGTCGGCGCAGCCGACCGGGCCCCGCCATCTTGAGGACCACGCGTGGCAAGGGATCTGTACATAGCTCTGGTGACGCCGTTCTCTTGGAGTGTTCCCAGCGCCGTCAACCAGCACGTCGCCGATCTGGCCCGCGAGCTGAAGGCGCGCGGGCATCTGCCTATTCTTCTGGTCTCGTCAGGCCATCTCCGCGACGAGGAACGGGTACGTCAGTTGTTCCACCGTTCCCGGGGCCGGGTCATCACACTTCTCGAGAGCTACCGGCAGGGGGCCGCGGCCGACCCCTTGTTGCTGCCGGCCGCGGGTGTGGGCCCGCTCGATCCGGGTGAGGGGATCCCCGTCGTCCCTATGGGTTCGAGTTTCCCCATCCGGCTGAACGGTGGGGTGGCCAATCTTGGCCTTCCGGTGGACGTGACGTCGCGCATGGAGAAGCTCATGCTCGACGCGGGCTTCGACTTGGTGCACGTGCATGAGCCTCTTGCTCCATCTCTCAGCTTCACCGCTCTTAGAGAAGCCCGCAGTCCGGTGGTGGCCACCTTTCATCTGACCCCGGTGGGCGTGGCGGCCTACGAGCTGGAACAGCCGATCCTGGAAAGGTTCTTCTACCGGCTCGACGCGCGTGTGGTGACCTTCCCGGCAGGCCGCGAGATGATGGATGAGCTCTATCCCGAGGAGTATCAGTGCGTCTGGTGTGGCTCGGGTATCGCGCCGGGCGAGAGTCGCCCCAACGGGGGTGAGCCTCCCGTGAGCGTAGCCGAGCCGTTTGGCCTGTATGTGTACCGCGGCGACGGACGGCGTTCGTACAGGGCCCTCATCCGGTCGCTGTTGGCCTCGTTCCCGCCCGAACTCGATCACGTGACTGTCGCCTTCGATCGCGCGTCGGCCGCGAAATGGGTGCCCCGGAGCGTCCCGCGAAAGCTGCGTTCGCAGCTGACCCTGCGCGAGTTCACCTCGCCCGCCGAGTTGGTGTCCCTCTACGAGTCGGCCGCCGTGGCCATCTTGCCGTTCTTGGGGGGCGAGTGGTTGTGTACCACAGCGGCGGAAGCGAGCGTGTGTGGGTGTCCGCTTGTGGGTCCCGACCTCCCGCCTGTCCGGGATCACGTGGAGTGGGCTGCTGGGTCCGGCCTTCGTGGCAAGGCGGCATTGTTTTCGCCGACCAAGTCGGGATCGCTCACCGAGGCCATCGTATCTGTTACGGGATCGGGCGGTGGAGCTGCCGGGACCGAAGCCGCGACGGCGACCGGAGCCCGCGGCGCCTCCAATGCCGTGGAGTTCAGCATGGCCTCAGTGGCCGCTCGACTGGAAGATATCTACCAAGGGACCCTGGCTTCCACGAGCGGCAGACTGGGTCTCACGGCCAAGACACCGGTGGCGAGCTACTCTCTGCACGTGCGCGGCATCGGGAAGGAGCCGCCACGCAGGCGCCTGCGGCACGCGGCTGATGGCCCCGCGCGTCCTGATTGGATCAACGCCGATCTCCACATCCACTCGAACCACTCAGGCGATTGTGTGAGCACGGTGGAGTCGATCATCGCCACAGCGAGGGAGATCGGTTTGGGGGCGATAGCCATAGCCGATCACAACGAGATCGAGGGAGCCTTCCTGGCTCGGGAGTTGGCCCAAGGCGATCCGTTCGTCATAGTCGCCGAGGAAGTCAAGACCTCCGAGGGTGAGGTCATCGGACTATTCTTGAAGGAGAAGATCCCGCGCTCCCTCAGCTTCGACGAGACCCTGTCGCTCATCAAAGAGCAAGGCGGATTGGTGTACGTGCCGCACCCGTTCGATGCCCTGCGCACGACACCGTCGTACCGCATCATGGTAGACAACCTCCACAGGATCGACGTCATCGAGATCTACAACGCCAAGGTGGCGCTGTCATCGTTCAACTTGAGCGCCGAGCGCTTCGCCGCCAAGTACAATGTCGTGGCGGGCGCGGGAAGCGACGCACACGTGCTGCAGGCCCTCGGCACCGCCATGATCCGCATGCCCCGCTTCAACGACCCGCAGAGCTTCATGGCGGCCCTGTGGGAGGCCGACATCATCGCCAAGCGCAAGAACCTGCTTTACCTGCAGTCGCTCAAGCTTCTCCAGACGACTCTCGACCGCGTGCTCCCGGAGGACTGACGTGGGTTCCGAACGCTCCCCGGGGCGGCGTTCCGCGGACCGGAGGAATTCACGTACGGCCCGCCAATATAGTCTCTACCCTCTGCGGGGGAGTGGCCCTGAAAACGACATGGAAGCCGGTCCAAGCGATATCGTGACAGACCCCTCACCTCTCACCGAGGCCAACGAGATCTACCGCAAGCTCGAAGAGCGGGCGATCGCCGAGAGCAACGATCTCAACCACCGAGTGGCCCATTGCCGCAAGTGTAAGCGGGGCGAGTTCCTGCCCACCGTGGGGTCGGGTCATCCTCTGGCCGATATCTTCTTGCTCAAGCATTCACCGCGGTATCTGGAGGTCACCGAGGGGGTGGCCTTCTACGGACGCTCCGGGACGGCAGTTCTCAAGAGCGTGGAGCGTCTGGGCGTGAACCCGTTGGTGATCTACGGGACCAATCTCGTGAAATGCCACGATGTGGATGTGGAGGAGGGTCAGAAGAACTGCCCGTCCTACTGGGTGGAGGAGTTCCAGATCACCCAGCCGCGTCTGGTGGTGGTCATGGGCCAGGCGACCATGGACGTGGTCAATCGCGAGCGGATAAGCGGCATGAACGAGCTTGTCTGGGATCCTGGCGCCCTTCAGGAATTCACGGCCTTCTGCAAAGCCCTGGTCACGCCCGATGTCGACGAGTCGCTCGACGACGAGACGGCGAAAGTGGAGTTCTGGAAGGCCTTCCGGAACCTGGGCGACTGGTTCCGCGACGAACCTCCCTACTAGCGGTCCCCCCTCGCCGCCGCGGCTTCGTGACGTCGGCCCGTAGGCTCGTTTCTGCAGAGCCCGTCGGTGCAGTAGCCGCAGCGTAGGGCCAGGTTCGTATCGTCCGAGAACCTCTCTGCATGGCGGACGAAGCACCACTCCCACACCAGGAAGCTCACCATCGAGAGCCCGAACAGGCTCAGGCCGTAGAACCCGGCAATGAAGACCAGCGGCGAGAACATCATCATGTGGTCCCAGTTGTAGATGCGGCACGTGGTGCAACAGCGGTTCTTCAAGATCCACACCTGAAATGGGCACCAGAACAATATGAAGGTCATGTCGAGCACGTAGAAGACGACGGCGGCAAGCAGCAACTCCTTCTCTCCAAGGAGCCCCGTGGTCTTCAGGACGCCGATGCCGGCGATGATCATGATCCAGACCACGAGCACGTTTGCCGAATCGAGGCTGTTTTCCCAGAAGAAACGTCTCAGACGGGTTTGCTCGATGGGGTCGCGCGCCGGCTTGTAGTAGCGGCCGAACTGTTTGAGCGACCCGGCGGCCGAGTAGCCCCCCGACGGTACCAGTTGGGCCGTCATATCCAGGACCCAGATGACCCAGACCACGTGTAACCATGTGAACCGGCGGAAGAAGTCCATACCGCTCAGCACCGAGAAGCTTTCCGGGAGAACGAAGTACGCGACGATGGTGAACGCGAGGATGCAGAGCCTGATCGCGTAGCGGACCTTGAAGAACCGGCGCAGTCTTGACGGCTGTCTAGTCATCCCCGCGCGACATCAGGGCGACCGCTTCGACATGGGGCGTGTGAGGGAACATGTCTACGGGGGTGACACGCACCAACCGGTAGCCGTAGGCGCCGAACTCGGCCACGTTGGGCGCCACGGTAGCGGGGTTGCACGATACGTAGACGATTCGCGGAGCTCCGACCTCGCCGATGCGCGATATGGCCTTCTTCGAAAGGCCGGCCCGCGGAGGGTCGACCACGATCACGTCGGGTCTCTCGAGACCCGGTGGGAGCTTCCGCTCACCGTCGGCCGCGGCGCGGAGCACCTTGGCCACGTCGCCTTCGACGAAATGCGCATTGGAGATACCGTTGAGGCGCGCGTTGCCTTTGGCGTCCTCTACCGCTGCCGGTACGGCCTCGATTCCGAGCACCGCCCCGGCGCGGCCGGCCAAGGAGAGCCCGATAGAGCCGACACCTGAGTAGAGGTCCCAGACGACCGGCGGGCCGCCGCCCGGCGCGCCGTTGTCCACGGTGCCCGCGCTCGCGGCGCCAACCGCGCTCGCGCCGCCGCCCGCGTCGCCGCCCGTCAGGCCCGCCTCGCGCGCCACAAGCCCGTAGAGCGCGTGGGCCATCAGCGTGTTGGTCTGGAAGAAGGCATCGATAGACACCTTGACGGTGATGCCGGCCACCTCCTCCAGAAGATATGACCGCCCCCACAGGGTCTTCGAGGGGAGGCCCGCGCTGATCTCGGCACTGCCGCCGTTGACGGCATGGAGAACGCCCACCACCTCCGGATGGGTGGAACAGATACGGTCGACCAGCCGCGCGGCACCGGGTAGGTTGCCGGCGGACCCGGGCGATCCGGGCGACAGACCGGGCGCAGTCACGAGGCTCGCGATGACCTGGCCCCCACGCCTCGCAGAGCGGACCAGCAGGTGCCGGGCATAGCCGCTGCCCGTGCGAGGATCCCAACCAGGGAGATCGTTCTCCCGCAGCCAGGCCTCCACGGTGGCGCGTACTTGCTCGGTGGCCGGGTTCATCAGGTGACACTCGCTGAGCGGGAGCACGGAGTCCCACCGTCCCGGCGGCCGGAAGCCGATCACCGCCCCCTCGTCACTCATACCGATGGAGAAGTCGGCTCGGTTCCGGTAGCGCCAGGGATCGGCCATGCCGACAATGGGCCGCAGGTCGAAATCGTGGAGCCCGCCGAGATGCTCCAGGGACTCTCGCACCTGGCTGGCCTTGTATTCGAGTTGGACGCCGTAGTCGAGGGTCTGCCAGACGCAGCCCCCACACTCACCAAACGAGGGGCAGCGCGCCGCCAGGCGGTCCGGCGAAGGCGTGAGGAGTTCCTCGGCCCGGGCTTCCGCGTAGCGCTTCTTGTTCTTGAGCACCCGGGCGCGCACCACGTCGCCGGGCACGGCGCCGGTGACGAAAACCACGAAGTCGCCCGGCTGGTCGCCAAGCCTGGCGATCCCCTTGCCGCCGAAGGCAAGACCGGTGACCGTGAGGTCGATAAGCTGGTTGCGCTGGAGTCGGGGGCTGGAGATAGTCATGAAGAGAGTATACGGGAGCGGACGCCGGACGCGCGACGGACCGCCGCCCCCAGCTCAGTCGCTTCGACGGCTTGGGTTCAGACCGGATGTGCGGCCAGATTCTTGAGTACCGTACCGAGCCGAACTACATGTCGTTGCCTCCGTCTTTGGTCGTAGCCTGGCGGCGCGCGAGAGGCTGATCGCACACCTGGCACATGTGCCTTCGGACACCTTACGGATGTGCGCACAATGTGCGCACATCCGTAAGGCACTTGAAGGAGTGGTTGCAGAGAGTGGGGAGCGAGCCCAAAAAGCGAGCAGTGGCTTACCGTCCCCTCGTGGGCGAGACGCACAGGTTGATGTGGTACTGAGTGTAAGGGTCACCGAGCCCGGATGCCCGGCGGCGCAGCTTTCAGCCGCGCGCGGAGCCGGCGGGGGCGCAGCGAAGCGTCACGCCCCAGAGTCGCGATCCGCTGATCTGCGCGGCTGAGTGCGGAGCCGGCGGGCGTCCGGGCTCGGTGCCACTGGCGGTGACTACACGTCGTCCTGTGCGGCTTTCGTGAACACCAAGCCGAGGTTCTGCTCGTCCACCTGCACGGTGTCGCCGTCGC
>DAIRFC010000082.1:0-8013 GCA_036795215.1 Actinomycetota bacterium
CCGACGCCCACACCGAGGCTCCCACCGCCGGATCGGTCATCCTGGCCGGCGTGCTGCTCAAGATGGGGGTGTACGGCATGATCCGCTTCTGCATCGGGTTCTTCCCCGAAGTGGCGGTGAAGGCCATGGTACCGGTGCTCATCCTGTCGGCCATCGCGGTGGTCTACGGGGCCATCATGTCGCTGGTGCAGCCCGACATGAAGCGGCTGGTGGCGTACTCCTCGGTGAGCCACATGGGGTTCGTCACCGCGGGACTCTTCACGTTCAACCAACAGGGCATCGAAGGCTCGGTGCTGCAGATGGTCAACCACGGCGTTCTCACCGGCGCCCTCTTCATGATGGTGGGCTACTTCTACGACCGCACCCACACGCGACTCATCAAGGACTACGGCGGCATGGCCAAGCCCATGCCGGTCGCGGCGGCCTTCTTCAGCCTGTTCGTGCTCGGGAGCCTGGGCCTGCCGGGGCTGAGTGGCTTTGTTGGCGAGTTCCTCATCCTGGTGGGCGTGTTCCAATATGCGAAGGTCTTCGCCGTGATCGCCTCGGTGGGGATCATCCTGGGCGCCGCATATCTGTTGTGGATGTATCAGCGCACCATGTTCCAGCAGGCCAACGAGAAGTGGATCAGCCTCAAAGACCTTTCCGCCCGCGAGATCGTCGCCCTGGTGCCGCTGGTGGGGCTGACCTTGTGGATCGGCCTCTATCCGCACACGTTCCTCAACCTGCTGCACGCGCCGGCACAGAACATCATCAGCCAGGTGCAGCCCTACCTGGCCGAGCACGGCGGCAGCCTGGCCGGCCTGGCCTCGTCTTTCTTCGGGGGATTCTAGATGCAGGCGCCTGATCTCATCCCCGTGATCCCCGAGCTGATCCTGCTTGTGGCAGCCTGCCTCGTGCTCCTGGTGGAGGCGTTCGTGAAGCCCGGCGCCGCCGACAAGGGGAGCCCGGCGGACAAGGGCGCCCCGGCCGCGGCCGACAAGACCGCCGTCCTCGCCATCGCACTCACCGGCATCATCGGTTCCATAGTGGTGTCGCTCGCTCTCACCGGCCAGGATAGAGTGAGTTTCGCCGGCATGCTGGCACTGGACGACTGGGCCGTCTTCTTCAAGGTCCTGTTCGGCCTCGGCGCCGCTATCACGATACTCATGTCGCCCCGCTTCCTCGAGGCGCACCGGCGCCATCTGGGCGAGTACTATGCGCTGCTTCTTTTCGCGCTCATCGGAATGGACCTCATGGCCGCCGCCCGCGACTTCATCCTTCTTTACGTGTCGTTGGAGTTGATGGCCATCAGCAGCTACCTTTTGGCAGCCTTCTTCCGGTACCGGGAGCGCTCGAACGAGTCGGCCCTCAAGTACTTCCTGACCGGTTCGTTCGCCTCGGCCATCATGCTGTACGGCATCTCGCTCGTATATGCGGAGGCGGGGGCTACCAACTACGCGGATGCCGGGCGGGTGCTTGCCGGACTCGGGAACGATTCCGGAGTGCTCCTCGCGGTGTTCCTGGTGGCTATCGGGTTGGCCTTCAAGGTATCGGCCGCGCCGTTCCACATGTGGACCCCCGACGTGTACCAGGGTGCTCCCACACCGGTCGCGGCCTTCTTCTCGGTAGGGCCCAAAGCGGCGGCCTTCTCGGCCATCATAGCGGCCTTCATCGTGGCTTTCCCAGGAACGGTGAAGGAATGGGGCCTTCTCTTTATCGTGCTCTCCATCGCCACGATGCTGGTTGGGAATCTCTGGGCGCTGGTGCAGACCAACATCAAGAGGATGTTGGCCTTCTCGTCCGTAGCCCACGCCGGCTACCTGCTCACGGGTCTGGGAGCCATGGGCTGGAGCGGCAACTCCCTTCCGGGACGGGGGATGCTGGTCTATCTGGCTGCGTACACGTTCATGAACCTGGGAGCCTTCGGTATCCTTGCTTATTTGAAGACCCAGATGCCCGACAAGTTCGACTACTCGCTGAAGCAACTGGCCGGTCTGGGACGACGGTCGCCTTGGGCGGCCGCGCTTCTTTCTCTGTTCCTGCTGTCGCTCACCGGCATCCCCGGTACCGCGGGCTTCATAGGGAAGTTCTACGTGTTCAGCGGTGTGGTGTGGGCCGACTTGTGGTGGCTGGCCGTCATCGGCGTCCTTCTGAGCGCCGTCTCGGCCTACTACTATCTGCGTGTGATCATCTACATGTTCTTCAAGGAGCCTGAGGAGGAGTACGCGATCAGGGAGCCCATCTCCGGCGGCATGGCCATGGCCCTCTCGGTGAGCGCCATCGCCACCCTGGTCATCGGCCTCGTGCCGTCGTGGTTGTGGGACGCGGCAGTCAGCGCCGTCCGCATGCTCTTCGACTAGGCCGTGCTACTCGAAGCCCGCTGGGTCGTTCCGATCGGAGGGCCGCCCATCGAAGATGGGGCCTTGGTGGTGACGGGTGGGACGATCGCGGCGGTGGGACCGTCTGCCGAGCTCCGTGGCCGCTACCCGGGCGAACCGGTGGAGACCTATGCCGACTGTGCTCTGTTGCCCGGCCTGGTGAACGTCCACACCCACCTGGATTACTCGGCGTTTCGTCACTTCGCGCATCCTCGTGGGTTCGGAACGTGGATGCTGCAACTCCTTCTGGCAAGTCGCAAGCTCGGTATGGACGATTTCGCCGCCTCCGCGCTCTGGGGGGCTCATGAATGTGTCCGCAACGGGGTGACGTCCATAGCCGACGCTTCGGAGAAAGGGAGGACCGTGGCCTTGGCGGCGCGTGCGACTGGGCTGCGTGCCCGCGTGTACCTGGAGGTCTTCGGACTCGACGACGCCGCGCTCCCCAAGACCATCGAGCGGCTGGACGCCCGGCTCGCACAGCTGCGCGGCGAGTTCGAGACGGCGACCACGGCTGTGCCGGGCGGCCCGTCCTCGGCCCGCGAGGGCCCGCGCTTGGAGTGGGGGGTCTCCCCGCATGCTCCGTACACCGTTCCACCCCGTCTGTACCGGGAGGCGGCGCGCTTCGCGCGCCGCGCCGGCCTGCGCATGGCCACGCATGTGGCCGAATCGCAGGCCGAAGTGGAGTTGTTGACCAAAGGGTCGAGCGCTATTGCCAAGGCCTATAAGGCGGCTCATCTGTGGAAGCGGCAGCACTGGGCGCCACCGGGGATCAGCCCCGTGCAGTGCGTGGCCGAGAGTGGGGCGCTGGGCCCCGACATGCTGGCCGTGCATGTCGTGCACGTCGATGAGAAAGACATCGCAACGTTGGCCGCAACGGGGACGGCGGTGGCTCACTGCCCGCGCTCGAACCTGCGGCTCAAGTGTGGCATTGCCCCGGTCGCCGACATGATAGCGGCCGGCATCACCATCGGCTTGGGCACCGACAGTCTTGCCTCCAACGACAACCTCGACCCGTTCGACGAGATGCGCGCGGCTCTGGAGGTGAGCCGTTCACGGGGAGCCGCGCTCACTCCGGCTGCCGTGCTACGCATGGCCACTCTGGAAGGCGCCCGGGCACTGGGTTGGGATCATCTGGTGGGTAGCCTGGAGGTGGGCAAACGGGCGGACGTCGTCGCCGTGCGGATGCGTGGCTTAGAGACCCGCGATCCGGTAGATGCGCTGGTGGCGGGGGCCTCGGCCTCAGATGTCCGTATGACCATGATCGACGGAACCCCGGTGTTCGGAGGGGGGAACCTGCCCGTCGAGGTCGCGGATGGGTTCCGGTCGGTCCGGACGAGACTGGGGCTGATGAGTGACTAGGGTACCGAGCGCGTCCCGTGACCGGTGGCTTTGACGCTGGTAATGCGGCATAATCTGTGGGGCGCTCCGCGGTTCTGACCGCGAACCGGCTGTCGCCAGCCGCTGATCAGCGCCGAGAGTCGCCGATTGTCGATGTGAGGAGATACCTTTGCTGCTCGATCGTAGACGGATCAAGAAGTGGGCCAAGTGGGTCGCCCTGGCCCTGGCCATAGTGTTCGCGCTCAGCTTCCTGTTCCTGGGTGTGGGTTACGGGGGGGCCGGTTTCGATGTCTCCCAGGTCTTCAGGGGCGGGTGCAGCGAAGAGACTGCTACCACTGAGCCGGAGACCACGGAGGAGAAGCTGAACTCCCTCCTGGCCGCCTACGATGCGGATCCGAAGAACACCACCAACATGCTGGCAATCGCGACGGCTTATGAGGAACTCTACAAGGCGGGCAAGGGTGAGGGTGTCGAGTACGCGAACTACGCGACGGCCTTTCTGCGCAACGCCATAGACGTCGACCCCACGCTCAAGGACGTGTACCTTCGCGTGGCGAGGATCTACATTGACGACATCGGTTCCACCGAGGCCCTTCAAGCCGCGGCCGAAGTGCTCAACAAGGCCACAACGGTCGATCCTGAGAATCCCCAGGTCTACCTCAGACTGGGCATTGCACAGCAGAAACTGAACAACAAGTCGGCTGCCGTCATGGCCTGGCAGAAGTACTTGGAGCTCGATCCGAACGGCGAGATGGCCGAGGTGGTCAAGACGCAGATCGAGCAACTCACAGCTACCACCACTACTACTTCCACTACGACCACTTCCACACCGGAGTAGCGGCCGCGCCGGACACGTGTTCTAATTGATGTATATACTGGAATAGCCGGGAGCGATCTATCGGGGCAGGCCGCCGGGGGCGGCCGCTGCGAGTCGGAAGGAGTGTTTGGGCCTGGTCATCAGCACCGACATGGCAGAGAGCGCGGTCGTCGTTCACGCGGAAGGCGATCTCGATGTATACACTGCGCCGCGGCTCAAAGAGGTGCTCGATGAGCACGTGGCCGGCGCCAAGCGCCTGGTGCTGGACCTCTCCGAGGTGCACTTCATAGACTCCACGGCCTTGGCTGTGCTCGTCGGCGCGCTCCAACAGTCTCAAGCGACCGATGGCGAGTTCAGGCTGGTCGTGAGCGACCCCTTCCTGCTTAAGATCTTTCACATCACCGGCTTCGACGGGATCTTCCCGATCTACCCCGCGGTCGCCGAAGCTCTCGACGGCGTCTGATCACGCGGCATACGCCCGAGCCCGCGGGCATGCTATCGTTCGCCCCTGAAGCTCCAATAACCCTGCTCAACGAGGAGTCCTTGACTTGCGGCTCATAATCACCGAGAAGAACGACGCTGCAAAGAAGATAGCCGGCATCCTGGCGAAGGGCGGGGTCAAAGAGGAATCGTATCTCAAAGTGCCCTACTACCTCTTCACCGACGCCGAAGACCAGGCGAACGCCTGTGTTGGCCTTAAGGGCCATGTGGTGCAAGTGGACTTTCCGCCCGAATTCTCAGAGTGGCGCAAAGTGGAACCGAAGGCGCTTATCGACGCTCCCCTTGTGAAGACCGAGACGGCCAAATCGGTGGTGCGCACGGTCAAGAAGCTCGCCGCGGATGCCACGTCACTCGTGATAGCCACCGACTACGATCGCGAGGGCGAGCTCATCGGGCTCGAGGCGCTCAACCTGGCTGTGGAGGAGAACCAGAAGCTGGCACGCGGTGTGCGCCGGGCTCGTTTTTCCGCCCTCACCGCCGGCGATATCAACCGCGCCTTCTCCGAACTCGACCAACTGTCCGAACCACTTGCTATGGCAGGAGAGGCCCGCCAGGATATCGATCTCATCTGGGGGGCCACTCTGACCCGCTTTGTGTCGCTGGCCACAGGTCGTCTGGGAAGCCAGTTCTTGAGTATAGGCCGTGTCCAGACCCCGACTCTGGTGCTCGTGGCCGAGCGGGAGAAGGAGCGGAGAGCCTTCGTCTCCGAGCCGTACTGGGTGGTGAAGATAGAGCTCGATTCGGGTGGGCAGCGGTTCAACGCTCTTCACAAAGAAGAGCGCTTCACCGACGAGGCTCGGGCAACCGCCGTGTTTGAGAAGCTGGTCACGCCGGGACGTGTCACAGCCGTCAAACAGACATCGCGCAAGGTGCCTCGACCGGCCCCGTTCAACACCACGAGCTTCACCAGTGCCGCGACTTCTCTGGGATTCGGCGCGGCTATGGCCATGCGCATCGCGGAAGACCTATACATGGCCGGTCACATCAGCTATCCGCGCACCGACAACACCGTATACCCGTCGTCGCTCGATCTGCGGGAGTCTCTGGAGATCCTGGCCCAGGGAGAGTTCAAACGCGAGGCCGGGCAGCTGCTCGCCCAACAGGCTCTGCATCCCAGCCGGGGAGACAAGCGCACCACCGATCACCCGCCCATCTATCCCACGGGGAGTCCGCGCAAAGGCGAGTTGAGCGACCGCGACTGGCGCATCTACGAGCTGGTGGCGCGGCGCTTCATGGCAACATTGGCCGACGACGCGGTCATGGAGTCCAACCGCGTCGACTTGGCAGTGGGGGGGGAGCCGTTTGTGTCCCGCGGCAGCCGGGTGGTGCATGCCGGGTGGTTCGAGTACTACCCCTACAGCCGTCAGAAAGACCTAGAGTTGCCGCTCCTCAACAAGGACGACCTCGTGGAGTTGGTCGACAAGCAGTTGGAAGCCAAGGAGACCCAGCCCCCGTCAAGGTACGGCCAAGGCACCCTGATAGAGCTCATGGAGAAGCACAACCTCGGGACCAAGGCCACGAGGCATGCCATCATCCAGAACCTCTACGATAGAGGCTACGTGCATGGCAATCCGGTGGAGCCCACCGAGATGGGCATCAAGATGGCCGAGGCCATGCAGGAGTTCGCACCGCGCATAGCCTCGCCGGAGATGACCGCGGAGCTGGAGAAAGACATGGACCTCATCTCGGTCCGTGATCTCACCAAAGAGCAGGTCGTGACGATCTCGCGTGACCTGCTGCGGCAGTCGTACGGGTTGTTGGCCCAGAACCGGGAGCAGGTGGCGGCCAAGATCTATGAGGGCATCACCGACGACCGCATACTCGGTGTCTGTCCGAAGTGTGGCAAGAACAAGCTGCGTGTCATCCGGTCGAAGACCACCAAGAAGCGTTTTGTCGGCTGCGAGGGTTACCCGGAGTGCGACCAGACGTATCCGTTGCCTCAGAGGGGCGACATTATCGGGCTCGACGAGGTCTGTCCGCAGTGTGGGAGTCCGAAGATCAAGATCCTGGGCGGTCGCCGCCCCTGGATACTCTGCCTGGACCCCTACTGCCCGACAAAGGACGAATACCGGAAGAAGCAGGCGGCCCGGGCCGCGCAGAGCGCCGCCGAGGCGGACGCCGCCGGCGAAGCCGGTGCCAAGTCCGCGGCGAAAAAGCCTGCGGCCAAGAAGTCCACGGCGAAGGCCGGCGCAGCGAAGTCTTCCGCGGCCAAGAAGCCCGCGGCCAAGAAGGCGGCCACGACACGCAGGACTGCGAAGGCAGCGGCCGAGCCGGTTGGCGCTGAGGTGGCCGCTCGAACGGCGGCCACCGATGACGACTGAGGCGGGGGAGGTCCTGCGAGAGTCGTGCGCGAGAGAGCCAGGAGTGACGAGGTGAGTACCGTCTCGACCGACCCGGCAGATCCGCCCGAGGACGCCACGCTCGATGACTCCGTCCTTGCTGGGATGGGCAGTGGGCTGAAGGGCGTCTTCATCAGCTTCGAGGGGCTCGACGGGTGTGGAAAGTCGACACAGATGGAGCTACTGGCCGCCGCGCTGCGGGAGCGGGGGTACGTGGTTCTTGTGAGCCGCGAACCCGGCGGTACAGAGGTGGGCGAGGCTATCCGAGACGTGTTGCTCGACCCCCGGCATCATGGCATGTCCCCGCGCGCCGAGGCGCTCCTCTATGCCGCTGCGCGGGCGCACTTGGTCGATGAGGTCATCCGGCCGGCGTTGGCGGACGGGCAGATAGTGCTCTGCGACCGCTATCTCGACTCCTCTCTTGCCTACCAGGGTTACGGGCGGGATCTCGGTCACGACGACATCATCACGCTCAACGTCTGGGCTACAGGTTGTCTCTTCCCCGACCTCACGCTGTTCTTGGACTTGGACGACTCCATCCGTACCGGTCGTTTGGACGCCGTCCCGGACCGGTTGGAGGCCGAAGACGACCAGTTTCACAGGCGTGTGGCTGCCGGCTTCCGTGAATTGCTGGCGCTGCACCCGCACCGCATCCGCCGTG
>DAIRFC010000082.1:8113-10977 GCA_036795215.1 Actinomycetota bacterium
GTGGCTGCCGGCTTCCGTGAATTGCTGGCGCTGCACCCGCACCGCATCCGCCGTGTGGATGCCGGCGGCAGCGAGGCTGAAGTGCAAGAGCGGGTGCGGGCTGTGGTCGAAGAGGAGTTGGAGCTGTTCAGCCACTAGGGGCGTTTGCCCCGGAGGTCTGGTGAGCACGCTGTTTTCCGAGATCGTTGGTCAGCCGTTGGCCGTGTCGCTCCTTACCAAGGCGCTCGAGCAGGGGGCCTCTCACGCCTATCTCTTCACTGGTCCACCGGGGGTGGGGAAGAGCGAGGCGGCCGTGGCGTTCGCCGCGGGGCTGGCATGTCCCGACAGGGGCTGTGGGGCCTGCTCCACCTGTCGCCGGGTGTTGGAAGGTCTGCATCCGGATGTGGAGATCATCGCTCCGGAGGGCACGATCATACGGGTGGAGCAGATCCGAGAGGTGGTCTCGCATGCCGCGTATCGACCGTATGAGGTCGAGGCTCGAGCCAAGGTCTACATCTTCCTCGAGGCCGACACCTTCAACGCCGAGGCGGCCAACGCGTTCTTGAAGACGCTGGAGGAGCCTCCGGCCCACGTACACTTCATCCTGGTCACCGACCATCCAGAGCGGCTCCTGCTCACCATCGCCTCCCGGTGTCAACCGGTGGCGTTTTCACCGGTCCCGACTCCGGCTTTGGCGGCAGACCTCATGAGCCGCTTCGGCCTGCCCGACGGGGAGGCCGCCATGGTGGCGCGAGTGGCCGGGGGCAATCTGGAGTACGCCAGAGAGCTGGTCACCTCCGCGAGCGCTCGCCGGGAGCGCGACCTCCTGCTCGATCTGGCCCGGGATCTGCCGCGGGCGGGTCTCATGGACGTGCAGGTGGCCCTCGATGAGATCATGACGAATCTGGAGAAGAGGGCCGTGGAGCGCGTGGCAGGGCTTGACGAGGAGCTCGAGCGCGCGCTGGACTGGGCCGGGGACGCTCGGACCAAGGCTTGGCTGAAGAAGCGTCATGAGACTAGAGTCAAGCGGCAACAACGGCGTCTGCATGCCCAGGGTCTCCAGACCGCCACTCAGATCTTCGCCGGTTGGTATCGCGACCTCGGCCTGGTCTCGGTGGGAGCCGATGAAGCCGTGCTGAACCAGGACCGCCTGGACCAGCTGCGGGCGCTGGTGCTCCCAGGGGGGATGCCTGCTTACACGCGGGCATTGGCGGCCGTGCAGAAGGCCCAAGAGCGGCTCCGGTATAATGTTGATGCCCGATGCACAATCGGGGACATGTTCCGATCCATTAAGGAGGCCCTGATTCAGTGGCCGATATCGTAGGGGTCGTTTTTCGCGGCGGGGTGAAGATCTATCACTTCGATCCTGCCGGACTCGAGTTAGAGCGCGGAGACCAAGTGGTCGTGCAGACCAGTAGCGGTCCCGAGATCGGCCGGGTCGTCGAGCCGCCTCGCACAATAGATGATTCTGAGCTCCCAGCTCCCCTCAAGAAGGTCGTCCGTGTGGCCACTGGTAGGGATCTGGAGAGCCAGGCCGAAGCGGAGGGGCTGCGCCGGCAGGCCATGGATACCTGCCGGGACCTCATCGCACAGCACCGGCTTGACATGAAGCTCGTGGGCGCCGACATCGGATTCGGCGGAGAGAAGATCACCTTCAGCTTCTTCTCCGAGGAGAGGGTGGACTTCCGGGGGTTGGTGGCCGACCTGGCCAAAGCCCTCAAGATGCGCATAGAGCTCCGTCAGGTGGGGGCCCGCGAAGAGGCTCGGATGGTGGGTGGCCTGGGTCCATGCGGGCGTGGGCTCTGCTGCACTCTCTTCGCCGGTGACGATGAACCCGTGTCCATCCGCATGGCCAAAGAGCAGAACCTGCCTCTCAACCCCATGAAGATATCGGGTCTCTGCGGCCGGCTCATGTGCTGCCTGAAATATGAGCAGGAGCAATACGTGCGTTTTCGCAAAGAGGCTCCGGCGAAAGGCACTCCCGTGTCAACACCGGCGGGCGAAGCAGTGGTGTGTGGCTACAACGTCACCAAGGACGCGATCGTTGTCCGCTTCGAAGACGGTTCGAACACCGAGGTCAAGCTCAGCACCTGCGAGGAGCGGGAAGACGGTGGATTGCTGGTGATACCCGAGGCGCCGCTGGTCGAGCCGCCTCTTGCCGTATCTTGGCTGGATAGCCCGATGGGTATCGAGCGCCTGGCGCAGGTCGACGACGGCTTGCCGGTGGTGGAGGCCGATGTCGTCCTCGGTGAGAATGGCGAACCCGTCGAAGTGGTGGTGGCCGAGGGGTCGCGCCAAGGGCGGAGCCGGCGGGGTCGCGGCCGGCGAAGAAGCAAGAGCCGGGCTCCGGGTGACGGCGTCGCGGAGGCTGCCGCGGCGGGTGCAGATCAGTCGAAGGGTGGCAAGAGTGGTGCTCCCGGAGAGGGCGGTTCCAAGGCGAGGCCGGCTCATCCAAGAGGCCAACGAAGTGACCGCCGGCCCAAGGGCGATCGCACGCCTGGCGGCGAGGGCGACCGGAAGGCCAAGCCGACCGAGGGTGGCGGCGGCGAACAGACCGCAGATGGGACCACGTCCAAGTCGAGAAGACGGCGCAGGCCACGGCGGTCGTCAGGCGGTGGCGGATCAGGGGGCGAGTCCGGGGCCGGCGGCGGGGGCGGCGGTTCCAGCAGTGGAGGCGGCGCGGGTGGCGGTAGCGGCTCCGGCGCCTAGCCACGGCCGGCCGGGTCGCGGTCTGGGCGATCCTGTGCCCCTGTGGGTCTTGTCAGCCACCCCGTGAACTTCTAAACTAAAGCGCCCACGGCGCTTAACAGTGCCGTGTCGCATATCACGTGCCGACGTAGCTCAGATGGCAGAGCGGCTCACTCGTAATGAGCAGGTCCGGGGTT
>DAIRFC010000083.1:0-10876 GCA_036795215.1 Actinomycetota bacterium
GGGAACGAGGCTATGAACCTGTCCGACGCACCCTGTTTTTCAGCAGCCTGCTAGCTCTCCGGTGTCTAAGAGATCGGCCCGGTCGGCCCCGAGTCCGACCCATCGCCGGCGCCGCGGAGCACGAGGCCGTCCAGCAAGTCACGCTCCGAGACGGTCAGCCGGTCGTATCCCAGGGTCTCCATAGCGGCCAGGAGGATCGCCGCTCCTCCCACGATGACGCCCGCACGGCCACGCTGCATGCAGGGAAGCGACATCCGCTCTTTCAAGGTGAGTGCGCCCAGCCGCTCGACCAGACTGCGGACGCTCTCCAGCGAGAGGACCCTCAGGTGAAGTTCATCCGGGTCGTATTTCTCAAGGCCGGCATCGAGGCACGCCAGCGTGGTCACTGTACCCGCCACCCCCGCGAGTCGCCGCTCACCCGATGAGTCGGCGGAGAGACTGCCGCCGGCGCTGAACGTGAAACCGATCTTCTTGAAGGCCCACTGCGCCTCCTGGTAGACGTTGCCGATCTCGCGTTCGGTGGGAGGATCAGATCTGATCCACCGTTCGGTGGCCCGGCTCGCGCCGATCTCCAGGCTCACCACGCGGATCGATCCGTTCTCCAGACGGCGCATGACCTCGGTGCTACCGCCTCCTATGTCGAGCAGCACCGAGTCGCCCTCCATGTCCAGCGCCGCACCGGTGAAGGCCAGTTCGGCCTCGGCGGTCCCGGTCAGCACCACCGACTTGACACCATTGTCCTGGCTGAGAGCCGTGACGAAGTCCTCTCCATCGACGGAATCCCGAGCCGCGCTCGTCGCCGCCAGAACGATAGACTCCGCACCCTGCACGCGCGCCTCGTTCGCATACCGCGCCACCGCGTCGGCGGTCCTCCGCTTGGCATCCTCGCCAAGAAGGCCACCGGGCCGCAGCCCTTCTCCGAGCCGGGTCACCTCGGCTCTGCGCACCACGGTGAGCGGACGGCCGTCCTTCAGGTCGGCAACAAGAAGACGCACAGAAATGGTGCCCACATCGATAGCCGCCGACCTGGTGACCGTGTCCCACCGCTCGCAGCGCTTGTCGCGACACCAACACTCTTCGACGGGGGGCAGGAAACGCGACCACACTTCGCGGGCACGCTCGACCAAGCCCGGGCTGCGCGCTTCGCCCGCATCGAGCCACCCTGTCATCACAGCCAACAGAGCGGCGGCGTAGGCATGAAGGCAGGCAGCGGTCTCGGGGCCCTCAGGCCCCCCTATCCCCGCCCCCAGCCTGGCGCCCGGAGGCTCGGCCGTCTCTTCCGCCAGCGCCGCCCGCCGTTCGCGGTAGATCTCGGTTATGTCCAACAAGACCCGGCGAACACTCTCATCATCGTGACACGACGCTTTGAGTCGTCTCACTCCCCCATCCGCCTCCACCCTGCTCACTGCACAGGCCAGAGACGGACAGGTGACGTACAGCAGGGTCGGGTTGGGCGCGCCGCCCGTCATGACAGGCGCCGTCTCTATGACCGCCGGATAGCCATATGGGCAGCGCGTGGCGATCCCAGTGAGATCCCGAGGTTGGCGACCCAGTTCCCCCGCGATGACCGTCTCGTCTCGCAGCGTGACGATCTCTCTCGAGGTCTCTTGATTCACCGGCGCTCGACGACCGCGACGGGCGTCGTGGTACTGGTGGTGGACGTGGTGGACGTCGACGTTGTGGTCGTGATGGCAGGTAGCGTGGTCGAGGTCACGTTGATGGTGTCCAAGTCCAAGATCAGGCTGAAGGGAGTGGAGCGCCCCGTGCCACCGTCGGGCTCGGACGGCCCGAACTCAACCCCCACTACGGAGATGAGCACCACAGCCACGACGAGTATGCCCACGGTGATCCACCGCGACCGGCGTGTCTTTCGTTGGTCTGCACGCCGCTCTCGGGCGGCGGCCGCCCGGGCAGACCTGTCGTTTTCCATCATGCCCGGGTCCTTAGAAAAGGCCGCCCAGTGCCGAAAGAAACCTCTCGAGCAGCCCGGGCTGATCGCCGGATTCGGCGGGCGCGCTCTCCACCGTCTCGACCTCCGCGCCCTCGGACGTGTTCACTATGTAGACGTCCTCGCCCGGTCGGGCATAGGTGAGTTCTTCTCGCGCCAGGCTCTCCAGATACGCCGCCTCTGTAAGACGGCCCAGTTCCGCCTGTAGAGCGGCCTTCTCGCTTTCCAACTCTGCTACAGCCGTCTTGGCCTGATCCAGGCGTGCGCGCGACTCGTGATACGCCTGCAAGGGTCCGTAATTCGCCGCAACAGCGATGACAAAGACGACCGCCGCCGCAGCCAGCACCACAAGACGCCTCCGTCTCGCGTAACGCGGACGCCCGGAAGCGGGTGCGGTCGTCTGGCCGGGCCAGCCCGGCGCTGTGGGAACCTTTGTTTCGGCCATGGTTCAACACTTATTCGCCCCGCCGCCCGCACTGTCCTTCGACCGCGGGCCCGGGAGTCGCGGGATCTGCTCCGGAACGGGCGGGGTCACCGGCTTCGCCGCTGCTCTTTCTTGGCCCGTTGGTAGTACAACTCTTGCGCGTCCAGATCCATATCCTCAAAGACCAGGCCCTCGGCTCCGGCCACGCGGGCCGCCTGCTCCACCCTCTCTTTGAACCTGAGGGAGGAACGGCGTAGGGCCAGCTCCGGATCCACCCTGACCTTGCGGGCCAGGTTGATCACGGCAAACAGAAGATCGCCTATCTCTGCGGCCACTCGCTCCTGGTCGCGTGGAGCCGCCAACTCCTCTTCGACCTCGGCGGTCTCCTCCCGTATCTTGGCCAGGACCTCGTGGGCATGCTCCCAATCGAAACCCACCGCGGCCGCCCGTTGCTGGAGCTTCTGCGCCAGTAGCGTGGAGGGGAATGCTTCGGGTATCTCGTGAAAGATGCCTTCCCGCCCCTCCGCCTCGCGCTTTATGACATCCCACGTCTTGCGGACGGCTTCCGGGGTCTCGGCGGTCGCCTCGCCGAAGATGTGCGGATGACGGCGGACCAGCTTGGCGTGGATGCCGGCAGCAACGTCCCCCAGGTCGTAGAGGCCCTGTTCTTCCGCCACACAGGCGAGAAAGTACGTCTGAAACAGAAGATCGCCCAGTTCACCACATACCGCCGCATCGCCGAGGACCTCCCGCCTCTCGATGGTGTCCGCCAACTCATAGACCTCTTCGAGCGTATACGCGATGATGCTCTCTTGCGTCTGTTTGCGGTCCCAGGGACACTCTTGCCGAAGCCTCTTGGTGAGTTCGTACAGACGCCCCAGCTCTTCAACGATGGACTCCCGCTCCATGACGCCTCGCTATTCGGCCGTGGTGGTCGTGGCGGGCGCGAGGTGCCTGTCGAGCTCGGCGCCCGGGCTCTGCCCGGACGGCGCGTAACCGTCGCGGTAGGCCACCCCCAGCTCCGCGACCTTGCCGGCCAGCCAGGCTTCCCAGGTCTTTGTCAGCTTCTGGTTGAGGAGCGTGGTCCTGATGGTCTCCTTGACTTGGTCGTAGGTGATCTGTCTCTCAGGGGTGATGTCGGTCACCTGGATGATGTGGTACCCATACCGGGTCTTCACCGGCTCGGAGAGGTCGCCCTTCTGGATGCTGAACACCGCCTCGTCGAAGGCCGGCACCATCTGTCCCCGGATGATGGCCCCCAGCTTGCCGCCGTTCTCGCTGGTGGCGTCGTCGTCGGAGTATTGCTCCACCTGGCTGATGAAGTCGGCGCCGTTACGGATCTCGTTGCGGACCTTCTCGGCCTCCGTCCTCGCCGCCTCCCACTCCCCCTCGCCGGCGGTGGAGCTGACCGTCCCGTCAGCGAGATTCCGGAATGGGGAGATCAGGATGTGCCGGACCTCGCGCGCTTCCTGCTCCACGTATTCAGCCTTGTGTGACTCGTAGTGATCCCTGACCTCGTTCTCGCTCACGGCGACATCCTTGGTCACCTCGGCCTTCATCCGCTCGATCCACAGGCTCTCGCGCACCGATTGCTTCAACTGCTCGAAGGTGAGGTTCTGGGCCTCCAGAGCCGCCTCGAAGCGCTCCTCATCGCCCTGGAACATCCCCTTGATGCGTTCGATCTCCTCTGCGATGTCTCTGTCGGTGACCGAGACTCCGAAGTCGGAGGCGGTCTGGCGCAGCGTTTCGAGCATCACGAGATACTCGGCCAGCGCCTGCTCGAACTTCGCATACTCGTCCGGCTGCTTCTCCTCGTCGGGAGCCCGGCCGGCCGCTTCGTAGGCAGTCTTCAAGTCGTCGAATGCGCTCTGCGGCACGAGGGCCGCGCCGACTTGAGCTACCGACCCCTCGGGCAGTTCTGATTCACAGCCCAGGATGAATAGGATCGGCAGAAGGAGCAGGCCGGCGGCAAGCCTTCTGATCACGGTTGACCTCACTTTTGACTCGTTCGAAAACGAGGCCGCGGCCGCCTAGCACGCACCGGGCAGCGCCCCGTCCCCAAGGACGCCGAGTATATCATCCAGCACTTCACGGACCGCCCGGCGCAGCCCCCGCTCGTCGCCCCTCATGCCGAGGGCGAGATTGCCCTGCACGGGTGCGTATATGTACCGCCGGTCGCGGCTGCGGAGCTTCTCGCGGGATCCCGGCGGTAGCGCCAGCCCACTGATAGAGAGGCGGCCCTGGCGCACCGAGAGGGCGTCCGCACCAAGCCCCTGCAACGTCACGCGCACCTCGCCCAAGAAGATGAGATTGTCCACCGGCTCGGGTATCTCCCCGAAACGGTCGGCGAGCTCCGCGCGCAGATCGGCCAATTCGTCCAGACTCTCCGCGGAGGCGATCCGCCTGTGCAGGTCGACCCGCGCGGCCTCATACCCTATGAAACCGGCCGGCACGTGGGCATCTATTCCGATGTCCACCCGAGGCACCTTCTCCACACCCAGCACCTGGCCCTGTAGCTGTGCTGTGGCCTCGCGCAACATCGAGAGGTACATCTCAAAACCCACAGCAGCGATCTGGCCCGACTGTTCCTCACCCAGCAACTCCCCCGCCCCCCGTATCTCGAGGTCGCGCATGGCGATCTTGAAGCCGGAGCCCAATTCCGTGTAGTCGGCCAGAGTGGAGAGCCGCGCCACGGCCTCCTCGGTGAGGACCGCCTCATCGGGGTGGAAGAGGAACGCATGGGCCACTCTTGTGGAGCGTCCTATGCGCCCCCGTATCTGATAGAGCTGCGCCAACCCCAGCAGATCGGCCCGCTCGACGATGAGCGTGTTGGCGTTGGGGATGTCGAGCCCGTTCTCGATGATGGTGGTGCTCACCAGAACGTCGGAATCGCCCCTCAAGAACTCCAGCATCACCCGCTCCAACTCCTGCTCGGCCATCTGTCCGTGAGCCACCGAGAAACGCACCCGGGGCATGAGCTCGCGGAGCCGGAGGGCCGCCTTGTCTATGGTCTCGACCCGGTTGTGCAGAAAGTAGACCTGGCCGCCGCGATCGACCTCCCGTTCTATGGCCCTCGTGACCATGCCCTCGTCGTAGAGGCCCACATAAGTCTGGATGGGATGGCGGTCGCGGGGCGGCGTCTCGATGGTGGTGATGTCGCGGACCCCCGAAAGCGACATCTGCAGGGTGCGCGGGATGGGCGTGGCGGTGAGAGTGAGAACGTCCACCCTCACCTTGAGACGGCGCAGAGCCTCCTTCTGAGTCACCCCGAACCTCTGCTCCTCATCCACGATGACCAGGCCCAGGTCTTTGGGCATGACGTCTTGGGAGAGTAGCCGGTGGGTGCCGATGAGCACGTCCACCTGCCCGGCCGCGAAGTCCTTGAGGATCTTCTTCTGTTCGGCCGCCGACCGGAATCGCGAGATCATCTCCACCTTCACGGGAAAGTCTGCGAACCGCTCGCGGAATGTCCCGTAGTGCTGCTGGGCAAGGATGGTGGTAGGCACCAGCACCATCACCTGCTTACCCTCGAGCGTGGCCTTGAAGGCGGCCCGCAGAGCCACCTCGGTCTTGCCGTAACCCACATCGCCGCAGAGCAGGCGGTCCATGGGTTGCTCCGACTCCATGTCGTCCTTGATGACATCGATGGCCCGCAACTGATCCTCGGTCTCGTCGTACGGGAAGGCCTTTTCGAAGCGCACCTGCCACTCCCCGTCTTCGGAGAAGCGGTAGCCCTTGGTCGCCTGACGGAGCGCATAGAGATGCAGCAGTTCGCCCGCCACCTCGCGGGCCGCCCGGCGCGCCCGGCTTTTGACATGTTCCCATGCCTTCCCGCCCAGCTTGGAGAGACCGGGCGCCGCGCCGCCGGCGCCCACGTACCGCATGACCTTGGCGATCTGGTCGTGCGGCACATACAGCATGTCGCTGTCTTTGTAGGCCAGGTCGAGGTAGTCGCGGGTGACGCCGGCGACCGTCTTCGTGGAGATGCCCTCGAAGCGACCGACCCCGTGATCCTCGTGCACCACGTAGTCACCCTTGCGCAGGTCGCGGAAACTGGAGAGCTCGAGCCCGGCCGGCGCCCGCTTCGCGGGCGCCGCCTTATGCCTGCGCGGGAAGATGAGGCTATCGGTGAGAAGCGCCAGCCGCAGGTCGGGTATCACGAGATGCCGGCGGTGCGGCACGGGCAAGAACGAGACTCCCGGTCCGGCCTCCACCTCGCCCCCAACGGCCACACTCCCCGTGACGCGGCGCAACACATAACCGGCCCGCTCGGCCTCGGCCCTCTGTTCGAACGCGATGACCACCCGGTAGCCGTCTCGCACGAAGCGGTTGATGGCCTCTTCGGCCTCAGGAAGGTTGGTGACCGGCATCTCCCCACTCGTGGCCCGGATGGTAGGCAACGTCTCATCTGAGCCTGCCGGCGCCAGGGAATCGAGGGTCAAGTCCGGTAGCCCGCCCAACCCAGTCTCCACCTCCGGCCAGGACAGATAGGCCCCCTCAGGCACGTTCTCTCCCAGCACGTCGGCCAAGTCGCTCTGAAAGGCCTCCACGCGCGCGGCCGCACGAGACGGATCGGTGCGGATGACTCTGGTCCCCTTGGGGAGCAGGGAGGGGATGCCCACCGGCCGGACCCCTGACGGCTCCGCGGCCGCGTATACAAGCACGGCGTCCACCGGGCCCAAAGAGCGCTGGGTGAACACCGAGAATCGGCGCAGGCTCTCCACCTCGTCGCCCCAGAACTCCACGCGTACGGGATGCGCCTCCGTAGCCGGAAAGACGTCGATGATCCCCCCGCGTACCGAGAAGTCGCCCGCATCTTCCACCTGGTCCACCCGCGTGTAGCCTAGTGCCACGAGCTTCCGAACCAAGTCTTCGAAATCGTGCCTGACCCCCATGGCGATGGTCAGAGGCGGAGCCGGAGACGGCACCACGCCTTCCATGAGAGTGGTCGCTTCCACCACCAGCACGGGCGCGGTCCCCAGTGCCTGCGGGTCACCCGTGTCGATAGCCGCCAGTGCCCGCGCCCTCCTCCCGGCGACCGGGGCGTGCACCTCGCCCTCCGATCCATACCAGACACCGCGCGGCGGAAGATAGACCACTTTGCGGCCCGGACAGTACAGACTGAGCTCGTGCTCGAAGTCGGCCGCCGCCTCCTGGCCGGCTGCAACCACGAGCACGGGGCCGTCCCGCCAAGGCCTGCGCTCGAGGAGCCCGGCCGTCACATACGCGTGTGTAAAGGAGGGCGCCGTCGCCACGAGTCCGGTGACAGACGCTGGACCGGCGCGGTTGACGATCTCCTCGAACGGAGCGTAGCCGCGGAGAAGACCTGTCAGACGAGGCATGAGCCGCCGCCCTGCCCGGCCAGCCACTCATCGGCCACGTCGGCCGCTCGCTCTATGAGCCCCAGGATCTCGTCACGCGGCTCGCTGAACGGGGCGAGCACGTGGTCAATGAGCGGCTCGTCTGTGTGGTCGGGACGTCCCACGCCCACCCGCACACGCCAGAAGTCGCGAGAGCCAAGGCATTGCTGCAGGCTGCGCAGGCCGTTATGCCCACCCAGGCCTTGACCCTCCTTGAGCCGCACTTCACCGAAGGGCAGCTCGACCTCATCGTGGATGACGAGGATCCGCTCCACAGGGATCTTGTGCTTGCGCGCAGCTTCGGCGGCGGCCTTCCCCGACGAGTTCATGAAGGTCATGGGCAGCAGCAACACAACGCGGGCGCCGTTCATACGCCCCTCGGCCGACAGCCCCTGGAACTTCGAACGCAGCCGCGGCAGACCGTGGCGCCTTCTCAGCTCCTCTCCGACCATGAAGCCCGCGTTGTGGCGATGGAACTGGTACTCAGGCCCTGGATTGCCCAGCGCGACGATCAGGTAGATCGGATCAGCGTCCACTCCGCACTAAGAGCTCCTCGGAGCTACTCCTCCTCCTCGGCGTTCTCGCTGCCTATGACCTCAGGCTCCTCGGCCTCTTCCTCGACCTCGGTGGGCTCCTGCTCCACCCGCGGCGGGATGAGGGCGACGATCATGGCGTCGGGCTCGTCGACGATGGTCACGCCTTCCGGCGCCTGGAGCGCCTCCACAGTCAGGTGATGACCTATGAGGAGACTGCTCACGTCGAGCTCGAGCGTCTGCGGGATGGCCACGGGAAGAGCCCGCACCACGATCTCACGGCGCTCCCACTCGAGTATGCCGCCGTCGGCGAGACCGGCCGGCGTGCCCACGGCTTCCACGGCGACGGACGCCTCTATCTCGGTGCCCAGGTCGACCTCATGCAGATCGACATGCAGGACATGACGCTTGGTGGGATGGTACTGGATCTCTTTGACCACAGCGTAACGGGCGGCCTTCGCCTTGCCCTTGGCGCCTTTGCCGAAGTCGAGCTCCAAGACGGTGTTGTGGCCGTGGGACAGAGCGCTCTTGAGAGTGTCGAGATCGATGGAGAGCGAGGTGGCGGGTTTGCCCAGGCTGTAGCTCACGGCCGGGACCATTCCCTCTGCGCGCAGCCTGCGGGCCGGTCCATTGCCGGTCTCTTCGCGCTCTTGTACCAGTAGTTTGATGGTGTCCATGTGTTTCTCCTCGAGCCTTCGCGGCTAGAACAGCTGGTTTTCTCCCTGGAATAGCTCGCTCACCGACTCGTCGGCGAACACGTTCCTGATGGTATCCGCCAGGATACCGGCCGTGGATAGTACCACAATCTTGTCCCGATTCACGCCTTCCCGAAGAGGGACGGTGTCGGTCACCACCACTTCTTTGATGGGAGACTCGGCGATGCGTTCGTATGCGGGGTCGGACAGGACCGGGTGGCTGCATGCGGCATAGACCGCCTTGGCGCCCTTGTTCATGATGGCCTGCACGCCGTTCACCAGAGTTCCGGCGGTATCGAAGATGTCGTCGATGATGATGGCCGTCTTACCCTCCACCTCGCCGATGACGTACATGACCCGCGACACGTTGTGCTCGGGGCGCAGCTTCGAGAGGACCGCCACGGGGCAGTTGAGATGGTCGGCCATGCGCTTCGCGGTCTTCATGCCGCCGGCGTCGGGCGACACGACCACCATGTCCTCGAGACCCTTCATCTTGTAATAGTCGGCGATCATAGACAGGGCTGTCATGTGATCCACCGGGACGCTGAAGAAGCCCTGCAACTGGCCGGCGTGAAGGTCCATAGTGATGACGCGATCGGCCCCCGCCGCCTGTATGACGTCGGCCACCAGCCGCGCCGTGATCGGCTCGCGCGGACAGCTCTTTTTGTCCTGCCGCGAGTAGCCCATCCAGGGCACGACGGCGGTGACACGGTGGGCCGAAGCCAACCTGGCCGCCTGTATCATGATGAGCAACTCGACGAGATTCTCGTTCACGGGGCGGCAGGTGGGTTGGATGATGAAGACGTCGGCGCCGCGGATGCTCTCGCCGTACTTCACGTATATCTCGCCGTCGGCGAAGGTCTTGATGTCCACCCGGCCCAGCTCGATGCCCAGCTTCTCCGCCACACGGGCGCTCAGCTCAGGATTGCCCCGGCCCGAGAAGACCATCAACGAACGCTCAGGGACCATCCGATGGCAGCGCCTCGGCTCCCTTTCTCCCATGCCCTGCTCCTCCTTATCCGCTCGATCCATCGCGTAAGGTATCACTGTTCTCGGACGGTCGTCGGTCTGGACGCCCTATCGGGCCCCACTTCCCGCCGCGCCATGAGCGCCTCAGCCGCCGCGAGCTCCTCCTGAGAGTTGACCCCCAGCACTAAAGTGGGGTCGCCCACCCTGGAGGCGCTCACCTTCTCTCCACGCGCGCGTAATCCGGCAATGACGTCGGTCAGGTAGACCTCGCCCTGGTCGTTGTCGCTCTCGACCCCGGCCAGTATCTCCAAGGCCAGAGGGGCGGTCAGTACATACATGCCGCTGTTGACTTCTCGGATGGCCTGCTCCTCGGCCGATGCGTCCCGGTGCTCGACTATGTAGAGCACGGAGCCGTCGGTGTCGCGGACTATGCGGCCGTACCCCGTGGGATCGTCGAGCTCCATGGTGAGAACGGTCGCTGCGGCGCCTGACTCAGCGTGCTCGGCCACAAGCTTCCACAAGACCTCTCCGGTCACCAGCGGCGTATCACCAGGCAGGACCAGGAGCGGACCGGGCAGGATATGCTCCGCGGCCGCCAGCACCGCGTGCCCCGTGCCCAGTTGCCGGTCTTGCAGAGCAACCATGCATCCGGCCGGCAGATGGGGCGCCACCTGTTCGTGCCCGTGCCCCAAGACCACCACCGTGCGCTCCGGATGCACAGCGGCGATCGCCTCGAGAACGTAGTGCAGCATGGGGCGTCCACACACGGTGTGCAGTACCTTGGGTAGCTCGGACTTCATGCGTTTGCCCTGGCCGGCGGCCAGCACGACGGCGGTGGCTATCTGTGAGGTCACTCTGGATGGCACCCCGATGAAGTCGCGAGACGAGAAACAAGCTGGGGCGGCAGGATTCGAACCTACGAATGACGGGACCAAAACCCGTTGCCT
>DAIRFC010000006.1:0-6980 GCA_036795215.1 Actinomycetota bacterium
CTAGCGACCTCCGCGCGCTTCCGACGGGCTATCTCTTTCTCTTGGCTGCCCTCGACACGCCTTAGTGCAACGCTTGCCCCTGGGCAGGAAGCGGCCCATGGAACCAGTATTAGACAAGGATGATGGTTCGCGCGTCGCACGAGCAGAAAGGGCGGAAGATGAGCGGGTGTCACTTGAGACGGATGGGGATCTCCACGGTGGTCGCGTTGCTGACGATCATCTTTCTTTTGACCGGCCTGCTGCTGGCCCTTCCCGGGTCCGGCGACGCGTCGGCGGCGACGGCTCCCCAGGTGGTGTCTGTCTCCCCGGCCGATGGCGCCGATGACTGTCCCATCGGCCAGACCTTCTCCGTGACCTTCGACCAAGACATGGACCCGGGAACCCTTTCCGGCACCACGCTCTACATCAAGGCCGCGAGTGGTTTCGCGCTCGAAAGCACAGTCTCCTACGACGGGGCGACCAGAACAGCCACGCTGGTCCCCAAGGCCAAGCTGGTCGCGGGTACCGACTATTACGTGACGCTCACAGTGAACGTAAGGAGCGCTGAAGGCCTGAGCGTACAGGGCGCTCCCAAGACCTGGTACTTCCGCACCCTGGCTGCCGTGTCTCCTCGCGTGGTAAACAAGACCCCGTTGAACGGCTCCGTGAACTGCCCGCTCAGCCAGGTCATGACCATCACCTTCGACTCCCAGATGGACCCTACCAAGTTCACGCAGCACTCCTTCTACTTCGCCAAACGAGGCGGCTTCCCGCTTCCGGCGACTATCGCATATGACCCGGCGACCCTCACCGCCACGCTGACACCCAGCCAGCCCTTGGAAGAAGCATCGACCTATGACGTCAGCCTCATCGGCACCGCCACGGGCATCAACGGCCTGCTGGTATATGGAGCGCCGATCGTATGGAGTTTCACCACGATCCTGGCGCAGCCCGTAGGAGTGGAATCCAAGACACCCGCCGACGGCGCCCAAGACCAGGCGCCCGACGTCAGCCCGACCATCACGTTCGACGGTGACGTGAACAAGAGCACCATCACCGCGGACAGCTTCTATATGCAGAAGGTGGGCGGCGACCGTGTGAACACCGTCCTTACGGCCAACGAGAGGTTCGCGGCCCTCACGCCCGCCGTCGAGCTCGAGCCCGACACGACGTACCAGGTCACTCTCACCGATGCGGTCAAGACCGCGAAGGGCCTCAGCGTGACCGGGGCGCCCATCACGTGGACCTTCAAGACCAAGAAGCTCTCATCGCCGTTCGGAGACGTCTCCACGGAGCACACCTACTTCATGGCCATCTACCAACTCTCGAAGAGAGGCATCATCGGCGGATTCGCCGATGGCACCTTCGGTCCGGGCGCGCCCGTCACCAGGCAGCAGTTCGCCAAAATGATCGTGAAGACGTTGGGCCTCACCGTCACGGGCTCCGAGGATTGCCCGTTCGGCGACGTGACCGACCAGTCGGGCACCGATCCCTTCTACCCCTCGAAGTACGTGGCCGTGGGCGCCGCCCACGGCATCATCCAGGGCAAGACCGCCCTGATATTCGCCCCCTACGACAACATCACTCGCTACCAGGCCATCACCATGGTCGTGCGGGGCATCGACGATCGTGACAGAGGATTCCTGCAGAACCCCGATGCCGGCTACCAGCCGACCTGGGATCCGGCTCTGAGCCCCACGCATGGAGAGAACGCCCGCCTCGCTGAGTTCAACGGGCTGCTGGATGGACTGCCGCTCGCCCAGCTAGACCCACGTGGCGCGATGACACGGGGAGAGATCGCCCAGCTCATGTGGAACCTACTCCAGCTCCTGGAGTAGGACTCTCTGGGGGCGCCGGCGCTTGCGCCGGCGCCCGTTATCTCAAGCGCGCCCTAGTTCTGCGCGTTCAGTTCGGCAAGGCGCCTTTCTACCTCAGCATCCTCGGCCACGTCGTCCAGGGTGTCGAACTGCGCGTCCAGCGACGAGGCTGCGACTTCGGCCATGCCCGCCGCTCTGGCCTCTTCGCGGCGGATCTTCTCTTCGAAGCGGTGGAGCTCACTGGTCGGATCGGTGATGTTGATGCTCTTGAGAGCATCCTGCACCTTCATCTGAGCCTCGGCGACCTTGGCCCGCCCCACGAGCTCGTCGCGCTTGGTCCTCAGCTCCTCGAGCTTCACATGCATCCCTGAGAGACCGCTCTTGAGCTTGGTGACCACCTCGGTCTGCTGAGCGATGGGAGCCGCCAGGTCGTCGACCTGCTCTTCGAAGGTGATCTGACGCTTGAGGGCAACCCTGGCCAGATTCTCAAAGCGGGCGGCCTCAGCGGGATTGTCGGCCTGCAGTTGCTTGGCCTTGCCGGCTGCCGCCGCGGCCTTCGCGCCCCAATCGGCAGCCGTCTTCTGCGCCTCGCGCGAGTCTTCTTCCATCATGCGCAGGTTGCCGATGGTCTGCGCTACCGCTTCCTCGGCGTCGCGGATGTTGTTGATGTAGTCCCGGATCATCTGGTCGAGCATCTTGTCTGGATCCTCGGCCGCATCCAGAAGTGCGTTGATGTTCGCGCGGGCAAGTTGCGCGATCCGACCTAGGATGGATTGCTGTGCCATGTGAGCTCCTCCCCGTTTGCGTGTTCTTCTGATTCTAGAAGCGCCCGCCGCCGCCACGGCGCATGCGGGTGCCGGTACCGCCGAACGAAGGCGGCGCGAAACCCCCGCCGCCGCGTCTGCCACCGCTGCCGAAACTACCTCCACTCGAGCCACCCGACCCGAACAAGCCTCCTCCTGTACGCCGGCTCGAGCTACCCCCAAGCGCGCTGCTCAGGATGCCACCAAGGATGGCGCCGACAACCGCCGAACCCATATCCGTGCCCGGCATCCCAGGTATCCCCGTCGTCGTCACCCTACGTGTCTCCGCCTGCGCTTGATTCAGGGCCCTGCCGGCGAGTTCGTGTGCATTAGCCGCCCACCTAGAGGCGCTGATAGGATCGGAGGCACCACGAGCCACAGCTTGGTCGAGTGCGCCTTGCGCCTCGGCCAAGAGCGCTCGAGGTTCGCTCCCCACCGCCCCCCGATGCGTCGTGATGTAGTCCCCGGCCGCCGATACCTGGGCGCGAGCCGCAATAAGCGTTCTATCGAGAGCGACCGCGGCCCGAGTCCATTGCGTCCGCTCATCTCTGACCTGCTGCAACATCGCCTCGAGGGACGCATCGGCTTCTTCGATGTGACGCAGAGCACCGAGTGGGTCGCGGCCTCCGTCCGCGGAGGCCGCTCCGGACGCCGCCGTGACGGCAGCCTGGGCGGCCGCGACAAGCGGTCCGAGCTGCGCCGCCGTGGCCCCCGACAACCCCGACGCACCTGCCGCCTGAGCCTCGGCAATATCGCGCTGAGTCTCAGCGATGGCCGCGTCGATGCGCCCCTGCGCCTGAGCGAGGTCCTTTCCCAACCGGCCGATGGCATCGAGGAATGCCCTAGCCTGACCGGCCGCTTCCTGCGCAGCGAGTGCGGTCACAGCCGCCTCTCCCAACCGCTTGGCCTGCACGTCCTCCAACCCCGCCTGCATCTGCTCTCTGACGAAGGCGAGACGTGAGGCTGCCTCGTCAGGATTGGCGATAACGGACTCGAGGGCCTTGGGCGAATACACGGCCCCAAGTGCTGCCAACTCCTCGCGGACGGCGGGAATACGAGCTTCGAGTGCCACCACTTGCTCACCTAGCCCCGCGAGCACCTGAGGCGCCTGCTTCTCCAGGTCGCGCAGCTTGTCGAAATGCTTCACCTGCGCATCCAGCTTCTCGTTGGCTGCGCCTGTGTGCTGCAGTATCGTGACGAGCAGGCGACGCTGCGTCTGCTCGTCGGCGGTCTCGTCGAGCTGCCGGTGGAGCCGGAAAGCCTCATCGAGTTCCCGGTGCGCTTCCCCCAGGGCCTTCTCAAAAGGCGCCGCGGCCTCTTCGCCGAATTCGGCAATGGCAAAGCCCACTTCTTCGGTGCTGGTCTTGATGGCATCGTCTGTCTGCACCAGCTGCGAACCGACCCTCTGCCGCAGTTCCTGCAGCGTCATCCCACGACCTTCTACATCAGCGGCGGGGGCGCCTCCGGAACCTTGCCGCTTCCGTGTGTTCCATAGCCGCATCCAGATGACCACTCCCACAATGGCGAGGACCACCAGGGCGAACAGGAGGCCCCAAGGGAACCCCCCGCCCTCTGCTCCTTCCCCATCATCGGCCGTACCCTGCAGCCCGCCTCCCGCACCCGGTGCAACGGTGGACGTCGTCACGAGCCCGGTGGTGACTGTGGTGACGACCGCCGGGCTGAGCGCCTCGGCCATGCCGTCGGCTGCGGCGATGGCGGCCCCCGCCCAGTCGCTGTCGCGAAGAGCCGGCTCGACCAGACGCACCATCACGTCATCGATCTCGTCATCGCCGAGTGGAAAGTCCTCATCGACCACGTAATAGTAGTTCCGCTCTTCCACAGCGATGGCGAGCAACGCGTCGTTCAAACCGAGATCGCTCATGTCGGCAGTCTCGAAAGCCCAGTCTTCAGCCTTGAGACCCGAGAAGTCATCGACATACGCCACCCACAGGTCGATCCGTTCGGACTCACGGAGATCTTCAAGCGCGGCCTGGACCTCGGCTTCCCGGCCGCCGACAGCACCCACGCGATCCTCTATCTGGGAGTCCAGGCGGAAGGGATTCTCCGCGTTGGCATAGGACGGGAGAAGAAATGTGCACGCCGCCATGAACACGAGTGCGGCGGCGATCGCCAACCGGTGCGAACCCAAGCGGTACTCCGCGAACCGCTGCAAAGGACTCAAGAGATACCTCCTCATACCGATGAAGCCACGAGGCCGGGACCCGCACTCTCTAGGAGCGACCAGAGCCGAACGCCAGTCCCCCGGCCGCAAGCAGCATCGCGCCTGGGATGAGCCAGGTCTGGCCCAGCACGAATCCGACAATGCCGCAGAAGAAGAGCAAGAACCCGGCCGTCCCCCGTGAACGGACGGCCAATACTGCACCGATGATGCCAAGAACACCGAGAACGACCCCGATGATGAGGCCCACTTCGGGCTTGCCCAGATTCGTCCCGTACATCGACCAACTGATGTCGTTGGGAAACCGGAAGGTCAGATAGGGAGCCAGACCACCCCAAATGACACCCAGTATCCCTCCGCCTACGCCGACGCCCTGCGCCGCTCGAGCCATACCGTCAGCACCCCGGCCGGCCATCCTTGGCTGAGGCGGTGGGCCGTACCCCATCGGTCCGGTCGTCATCGCAGCGTCCGCCCCGCAGTTCGGGCAGAATCGCGTGCCATCCGACATCTGCACTCCACACACTCTGCAGATCGCCATGGCCCCTCCACCTCAGTGTCTATCCGGTCACGGACTATCGTACCCACTCTATTACGATTCGAGACCAAGGTCCACACGTGCCACCCGTTGTCGGTCCTGTGGCAAAATGAGTTCGACGCGAAAGGGACTATTGGAGATGAAGTGAAACGATCTCGCTCTCTGAACGAATCACACGTCGCGAACGATCTGGACACCGTGGGTGTCAAGACCGCCGCGATCCATGCGGGCACTCCCGCCAACGCGCTCACCGGCGCTGCGGCCCCCGATATCGTGATGTCGACGACTTTCGTCATCGACCCGAGTGTCGCATTCTCGGCTGATGAGATGACGGAAGACACTCCCTTCGTCTATACCCGCTGGGGCAATCCGACCATCGCTCAACTGGAGCGCAAACTCTCCGTGCTTGAACGCGCTGAGGATTGTGTCGCCTTCGGGAGCGGGGTCGCGGCGATCGCCGCCTTGTTCCTGCACTCGCTGAAGGCCGGCGACCACATGGTGATGAGCGACATCACCTACGCGGCGGCATCGGAGTTCGCCAACCAGAAACTGCCCGGACTCGGTATCGAGGTCACTCGCGTCAACACGTCGGATCCTGAGAACGTTCGCACGGCTCTGCGTCCCAACACGCGTCTCGTCTATCTGGAGACACCCGTCAATCCGCTCCTTCGGCTGACAGACATCGAGGCGGTGGCAAAGATCGCCCGTGCGGCCGGTGTGCAGGTCGCGGTCGACTCCACCTTCGGGACTCCCATCGCCACGCGGCCCATAGAACTCGGCGCCGACTACGTGATCCAGTCGCTCACCAAGTACATCTGCGGGCACGGCGACGCGCTGGGAGGAGCCATCCTCGGCCCCCGCGATGAAATCAAGCAGCTGCGCAAGGCGGCCATCCACATGGGGGGCATCCTCAGCCCCTTCAACGCGTGGCTCATCATGCGCGGACTGACGACACTCCCCATCCGCATGGCCGCCCATCAGGAGAACGCGTTTGCAGTCGCCCGGCACCTCGAAGCGCATCCCAAGATCACACGGGTCATGTATCCCGGACTGCCGTCACACCCCCAGCACGAGCTCGCCACGCGCCAGATGGACAACTTCTCAGGCATGGTCACCTTCCAGGTGAAGGACGGTCCGGCTGCCGCGCAATGGTTGTCCGACCGCCTGAGGATCGCCCACTTCGGGGTGTCGCTCGGACACAACCGCACCCTGGTCTGCTATCTGTCCACCGACGACCTGCTCCGTTCGTCGTTCCATTTGACTCCGGAGCAGGAGGCTTCGTACCGCGCCTACGCCGGAAACGGCGTCTTCAGACTATCGGTGGGGCTCGAGGACCCGGCCGACCTGATCGCGGACTTCGACAACGCGCTCGCGCCGCTGAGCTAGAGCTTCAGCTTGAGGTTGTAGAGCATCTGAGCCACCTCGCCCCGCGTGGCGGACAGGACGACATCCCACCCTGCGCCGGTGAGGTCCGCCCCACCCACGGCGCCCGCGTCGAGCAGACCCTCCAGCAGGCCGTTGTATTCAGCGATGCGCAGGTTGTCGCCATGGGGCTCACCAACACCGGCGAAAAGTGATGGCGCGCCGGCCGGTGGCTCTTCCAGGGCGCCGGTCATGACGTCCTTGGCCCCCCGCACGATCATGCCGGCCAGCTGGTCGCGGCGGAT
>DAIRFC010000006.1:7080-9636 GCA_036795215.1 Actinomycetota bacterium
CGCCCTCGTCACCGACCGCCCACACTGTCATGCCCGCCGTGGCCACAGCGCGCAGCGTCTTGGCCGTCCCCGACGTCTGGACGACCCACGGACTGCCACCCCGGGTGGTCTCGAGGATCGTGCCGTTCGCGCCTACGGCGTATCCGACACTGGGGCCGGCAAAGCAGACATCGAGGAGCGTCTCCGAGGTCACCGCGGGTTGCTTCCACCAGGTGGCTCCGCCATCCGCGGTCGCATAGACGGCGCCTTGGTCACCCACGGCCCAGCCGTGGTTCAGATCGACGAAGCAGACACCGTGGAAGCCGATGCCCGTGTCAGGCAGATCCGTGGTCTGCCGGGTCCAGGTGATACCGCCATCGGTGGTGGCCAGGACCAGCGGTATGCCGTCGGCCTGCACCGCAGTACCGACCGCCCAGCCGTGCTGCGCATCGACCATGTGCACCGATTCAAGAGCGGCTCCCTTGTACGTGGAGAGCTCAGCCGTCTGCCAGTCGATCCCATTCGCCGTATAGGCGACCCGCGGCTGCGGAGAGCCTATGAAGCCCACCCAGCCCCCTACAGCGACCCCGTGCGTGAGGTCGGTCATAGAGAGACCCGGATAGCTCCAGTTGTTGTCCGCATACCCGGAGGAACCCTCAGCCTGCACCGTCCACGAGACACCCCCGTTGGTGCTGACGAGGATGGTCCCATCGTCGAGAGTAGCCCAACCGTGAACATCGTCCACGAAATCGAGAGCGACAACCGTGAGGAAGTTCCATCCGGCGGACGTGTTCGGGCCGGTCTCGTGACCGCTCACCGCTTCCCACTCCGCCCCCGCCGAGCCGGTGCGGCTGATGACCGCGGTATCCTCGAAGCCGACCATGCCCTCAGGGATGTAGGTGGTCCCGCCTACCCATCCACGCACAGCATCGAAGAAGTCGACGGCGCGGTAGTGGACATTCCCGCCTTGGACGGGAGTCCAGGTGCTCGCCTGCACCCCTTGGGCGGGAAGCATTACGCAGGCCACGATCAACAGGGCTGCGACAACGACGAGTCGTGATCGTCTCATGGATATCACCTCTCCGGTCTCGAAGTCACACAGGCGTCAACAGCATTCCTCGAGGTCGACGAGAGACCGTCCAAGAGAGTTCCTGTCCCCCGAGGCGGTCCTTGGACGCTATGTTCCCCAGCGGCGACGGCCGAAAACGGAGGCCTACTCCGACGGCTTGCCCCCAAGACGCTCGTAGGCCCTGCCGGTCGTGCCGTGTACTGCCTTCGCGTCTGCCAGGGACGTCAGAAGGCACCTGGGGAGCTTAGGCCGCGCCCCGTAAGGCGAGCGTCAAGCGGCCGGGGCCGGTATCATTGCGGCCAGATCCATGACAACCGAGACCAACACCTCGCCAATCTTCTCTCCGCTGACCCTGGGTGGTATCTCACTGCGCAACCGAACCGTGCGGTCGGGATGCTTCGAGGGTATGAGCGAGGGAGGCCTGGTCACCGACCGGTTGATTGAGCATCACCGACGGGTCGCGGCCGGCGGGATAGGAATGACTACGGTCTCGTACTGTTCGGTCAGCGAGGATGGGCGCGCCTTCAGCCACGAACTCTGGATGAGGCCCGAGATCCTGCCCGGGCTGCAGAGGCTCACGGCGGCGGTGCACGCCGAAGGCGCGGCGGCGTCTCTGCAATTGGGGCATTGTGGGTTCTTCGCGAGCCCTTCCGTCATCGGCCGCCGGCCGCTCGGCGCCTCACCCAAATTCTGTCTCTTTCGCCTGTCGTATTGCAGTCAGATGACCCCGGCGCAGATCGAGGAGAAGACCGAGGACTTCGCGCGGGCGGCCCGTCTTGCGCAGGAGGCCGGGTTCGATGCTGTTGAGGTCCACGCCGGCCATGGATACCTCCTGAGCCAGTTTCTCTCGCCCTGGACGAACAAACGGCGCGACGCATACGGCGGTCCGATAGAGAACCGCGTGCGGTTCCCCGCGGAAGTGGTTAGCGGGATACGTACCGCAGTGGGACCCGACTACCCGGTCGTTGTCAAGATGAACCAGTACGACGCTATGCGCGGCGGACTCGAACTCGATGAAGCGGTGGAGATCGCGCGGGCCTTCGAGGCCGCGGGAGCGACGGCCCTTGTGCCGTCGTGCGGCTTCACGGCCAAGACGCCTCTCAACATGCTGCGCGGCCGCATACCCCTGTGGGAGATGGTGCGCGCCCAGAAGGGTGTCTTCTACAAAATGGGGCTGTCGCTGTTCGGCTGGGCGATGGTGCAGCACTACCCGTTCGAGCCGCTCTTCCTGCTCGAAGGTGCGCGCCGTATCCGCGACGCGGTAAGCATCCCGGTGGGCTACATCGGAGGAGCTTTCACCAAGGACCACCTGGACAACCTCATCGCAGACGGCTTCGCTTTCGTGCAACTGGGCCGGTCCACGATCCGCGACCCAGACTTCGTAGCCCGGCTCGAGCGCGGCGAGATCACCGGGTCCGACTGCGACCACTGCAACCGCTGCGTCGCCACCATGAGCGTGCAAGGCGTCAGGTGCGTCGCCCAGGAAGAGGGGCTTCTGCCCTCCTGAC
>DAIRFC010000006.1:9736-30230 GCA_036795215.1 Actinomycetota bacterium
GAGGTCTTCTTCAAGTACCTGGAAGGTGGACCTGTCGAGATCACGTCCACGTATCCGGCCGGTAAGATCGGCACCACCGCCGAGAACCTGGCTGCCGCGGCAGAGGGCGAGAACGAGGAGTGGACCGAGCTCTATCCGGCCTTCGCCAAGGTGGCCGAGGAAGAGGGCTTCGCCGACGTCGCGGAGTCGTTCACCGAGATCTCAGAGGTGGAGGAGCAGCACGAGATCCGCTACCGCAAGCTGCTGGCCAACGTAGAAGCCGGCCGGGTCTTCAAGCGTGAGACCACAGTCAAGTGGCGTTGCCGCAACTGCGGCTACATCCACGAGGGACCCGAGGCGCCGGAGGAGTGCCCGGCCTGCAAGCACGCGCAGGCGTACTACGAACTCTGGGTGGAAGCGTACTAGCTACAAGAACAGCGGCCGAGGGGCGGCGCGTGCGTACGCGCGCCCCTACAGGCCGCGGATACCCGCGACGCTCAAGCCGATCTTGTCTCGCGCCAGCGTCTCGGCGGGCTGGGACTCCAAGCAGTTCATGAAGACCCGCACCACTTCGGGGTCGAACTGGCTTCCGCTTCCCTTGATCAGCTCGTTCTTCGCATCTTCGAGGCTCAAGCCGGCGCGATAGGGACGATCGGTGATCATGGCCGAGTAGGCATCGGCCACGGCAAGGATGCGCCCAAGAAGGCATATGTCGCGGCCTTTCAGCTCGGCCGGGTAGCCCGTGCCGTTCCACCGCTCGTGGTGAGTAGCGACCGCCTCACGCACCTCCTCGAGGTCGGGCAGATGCTGCGAGACCATAAGGCTACCCAGGAGAGCATGCTGCCGGACGGCGTCGTTCTCCTCGGGTGTCAGCGCCCCGGGCTTGCGGAGGATGCGGTCGGGCAGACCGATCTTCCCTACATCGTGAAGCAGGGCAGCCACCCGCAGGATCTCCTGCCGCTCCTTGCTGAAGCCCAGAGACTTCACTATGGCCATGCTCTGCTCGGCCACATGGGCGGAGTGGCGCCGCGTGTAGTGGTCTTTGTTGTCCACGGCGCTCACCAGAGCGTCGAGCGTGCTGAATCCTGAGACGTCGATGTGTTCGCCACCGATCGGTTCGCGCCGCACGGTGACGGTATCGCCTCCCCAACGCTTGGATTCGTACAGATTGGCGTCGGCTATGGCGATCAGCGAGCTGGCATCATGGCCGTCTTCAGGGAACGAAGCCGCGCCGAAGCTCATGCGCAGCGGGATAGCCTGGCCGTTGGGTGCGATGAAGGGCTGTGAGCCAAGCGCCAGTCTCATGTGGTCGGCCACGGTGGCTGCGCCGGCACGGTAGGTCGCGGGGAGGATGAGGATGAACTCGTCGCCGCCGAAACGGCCCACAAAATCGGTGCTACGGTTCCGGTGATGGAGGATGTTGGCCACACGCTTGATGATCTCGTCGCCGGCCGGCTGTCCGTACGTCTCGTTGAACAGCTTGAAGTTGTCGATGTCGGCGATGAGGATGGAGAAAGTCCCCTCATAGCGACGAGCCCGGGCTACCTCTATCTCCAACTGCTCCATCGCTCTGCGACGGTTGTGCAACCCGCTCAACGAGTCGATCTCGCCCAAGGCTTTGATCTCCTCATAGAGACGCGTGTTCTCGAGTGCTTGGGCGACCTGCGCCGCGAACAGCAGGATGGTCGACTGCTTGTCACTGGTGAATTGGCTGGGCTTGACGGACGCCGATATGGTCAGACCGACGGGAGTCTCCTCGGCGAGAAGAGGCACGACGGCGAGGGAGTGGAAGCCATCGAAGTTGGGCACCGACCCATTGAACAATCGCTCCCGCTCGCTCGGCGCCATCTCGGTGACCGACTCCAAGAACACCGGACCGGCATCTTTGAAGACGTTGGTCAGCAACGGACTCGCCCCCAGCGACAGGACGCCGTCGGGGCCGGCGCATCCAAAGAGGCGGGGCAGACGGGCATAGCCCTCTTTGTGCGTGGAGAAGGCTCGCAGACCAGACAACTGCTGCTGTTCAGCCTGCAGACGCAGAAGCCAGACCTCGTCAGCTTCGAAGATGCCGAGCGCGACGTCTTCCATCTGCCCAAGGGCATCCTGGATCTCCAGACTGCCGCCAAGCGACGCGCTGACCTGCTGCAACTGCTGAAGCCGGAGATGAGCCGTTTCGAGATCCGCATGGCGGGTCTTGAGCTCATCGAGCGCCGTGGCCAGAGTCTCAGCCTGATGCGCCTGATGCGTGCGGGTCTGGACCAGTTCGCCAAAACCCCCGTTGATCTTCTCGGCAAGCATGGTCAACTCGTCTCGCCCACCGACATCGATGGGGGCGAACTCCTTCGCGCCGTCACCCAGCGAGCGGACCTGCCCGGTCAGGTTGGCGAGTCTGCGGAATAGAGAGCCCTCAAGGATCCAGCACACTGCGATACCGAGAGCGACGACCACCCCAACGAGAGCCACCGTGAAGGAGACGACGCTGCTGGTCCACTGGCCGTCTCGTACGAAGACCCATTGCGACACTGCGAAAATGGCGACCGCTGCGACCAGCAGCGTCGCGCCTACGAGCAAGTATGTCCTGCGACGTAGCGACAAGGATCCTCCCAGAGCTCTTACCGCCGGGCGGTAGATACTGATTCTGACATCGTTATCGGCCGGGAAGCGATGCGACTTGAGCAGGGCCGGAGCTACAATTGATCCAGTGGATCCCTACGAAGACATCAAGCTCGAAGGCCACATCATCGACTCGCTGCTCCTGCCCCGAGTCCTCGATGACATACTCGAGCGGGACGGGGAATACCGGATCCTGCGCTTCCGGGTGGGACGCGAGAAAGATGACCAGTCTCTCGCCCTCCTGCGCGTGAGCGCTTCTGACGACGCCCATCTGCGCACCATCCTGCGCGCCCTGCAGAAACATGGGGTCGAAATAGTGGAGAACAACGATGTCCGTGTGGAGCCCGCTCCTGATGATGGCGTCTTTCCCGAGGACTTCTATTCCACCACCAACCTCGACACGTTCGTGCGGCTGAAAGGTCACTGGGTGCCGGTGCAGTGGCCGGAGATGGACTGCGGCATCCTGGTGGACGCGGCCACCGGTCTCGCTCGGACGGTTCCTTTGATCCAAGTACGCGCCGGAGACCTGATAGCAGTCGGGACTCATGGCATCCGTGCGATCCCGCTCGAGCGGGATCGCGCCGGGGGCACGTTCGGTTTCATGGGATCGGCCGTGTCTTCAGAGAAACCCAAGCATCTGGTGGTGGCAAGGGTCGCACGTCTCATGCGCGACATGCGCGACGAAAACAAGAAGATCGTCGCAGTCCTGGGCCCGGCCGTTGTTCATACAGGAGCCGCCCCCGCATTCACGCGCCTTGTCTCACAGGGCTGGATCGATGTGATCTTTGGAGGCAACGCCATCGCGACGCACGACATCGAGTCGGCCTTTTTCGGCACCTCCCTGGGCATCAGTCTCCGCGAGGGTGAGTCCGTGGAGGGCGGCCACGAGCATCACCTGAGAGCGATCAACCGTATCCGCCGGTGCGGCGGCATCCGCGAAGCGGTGGAGCAAGGAGTGCTCACATCCGGTCTCTTCTACGAGGTCGTCCGCCAAGGCATCCCCTACGTGCTGGCCGGTTCTATCCGTGATGACGGTCCCCTGCCAGACGTGATCACCGATGCCGTGGAGGCGCAGCAGGCCATGCGTGAGCACGCGCGTGATGCAGGCCTGTGCCTGATGCTCTGCAGCATGCTGCATTCCATAGCCACCGGCAATCTGCTCCCCGCCTCGGTGGCGACAGTGTGCGTAGATATCAACCCGGCGGTGGCGACGAAGTTGTCCGATCGGGGTAGCTTTCAGACCATCGGCATAGTCACCGATGTGGGGCTGTTCCTCGACGAATTGGTAGGAGAGTTGGAGAATCCGCCGCCCGCAGCGCCGGGCAGCGATGGACCTTAGCACTCGAGCAAGGAGGCAGGACATGGGCTGGAGGGCCGGAACAAACGATAGAGATGATTCCGGGGAGGCAGCCGGCGCTCAAGCATCCGTCGCCACAACGCCCGTTGAAACCAAGGACACCGCCTCCAAGCGCAACGTCTACCTGCTGATAGGCGGCTTGGTGGTCACCGGGATAGTGGCCGGCTGGAATTGGGTAAGAGGTCTGCCAAGAGACGAACCCTGAGGCGAGCGGAGCAAGGCCACAGGGCCGGCAGGCAATGCGACGCCGGCCCAACCTACTAGAGAGGGCGCCGAGGGGGCGTAGGGGAGTGCCGAGAGCTTTGCGGTACTCCGCAGTGCTCGAGGCGGGCCCCTACGCCCCCTCGGCCACTCGCTTCCGTACCTTCCAGATCTGCTCCCCCGCCCACCGCCGATACCACTCGCGATCGATATCGTCGCGGTAGGTACTCGTCGCATCCGGACCCGGACGCAGCTCGATGAGATCTTCTATCTCGAGGCCGTGGGCCCGGAAGAGCCGGATCCACGCCCCGTAAGGCAACATAAAGTCGGTGTAACCCTCGTAGGGCAGCGCCCACATGTTGAAGTAGTCCCTCAACAGCCGGTCACCGGGGTGGTCGCTGTCGTCGGGATAGCACATCTGGATGATGGGGGTCGCGCCACAGAAGGCGAGGAGCCCTTCGGGCCGGAGCAGCCGGGCCGCTTCGGGCACCGTGGCGTAAGGATCTCCGAATGTCATCGCCCCGTAATCACAGAACACGATGTCGAAGCTCTCGTCGGGCAACGGGACCGCCTCCCCGCTGGCGTGCAGCAGAGGGAAATCGACACCGGCTTCGTCCATCAGACGGCGGGCGTGGGCGAGCTGCTTCTCAGACAGGTCCAGTGCGACCGGTCGCGCGCCTCTCTGAGCCAGAGCGATGGACCACTGTGCCGCGCCGCACCCCAGCTCGAGTATGTCGCGGTCTTTGACCTCGCCAAGGACGTCCAGCGAAGACTCTGGGATCTGCCACACTCCCCAGCCGAGCCCTCCTGAAGCCGCCAGCTGCGGGCCGTGATCAGCCTGGTAGGTGTCACTGTCGGCGTTCCAGCTCTCCCGGTTCGCCACCGCGTGTTCGGATAGTATGCTCGGGTCCAAATCAGGGATATCGTTCATGTCCACCTGATTGTATACCTTGATAGGGCCGGCCCCGCGAGGGGATGCGCTGCGCCATCGGGCCCGTCGTGGGACAATAGGCCCTTAGACCGACCGGGTGGCGTTCTGCGAGTCAGCCTCCACCCCCAACGCGAAAGGGGATCGACATGGCCGAGCAGACCAACCCCCGTGTGCTCATGAGTACGTCTCACGGCGACATCACCCTGGAACTCGACGCCGTCAAAGCCCCGGCCACTACCGAGAACTTCCTGGGCTATGTCACCTCGGGATTCTTCGATGGAACCGTCTTCCACCGGGTCATCCCGGGCTTCATGATACAAGGCGGAGGGTTCACCGCCGACATGCGGCAGAAAGCAACCGAGTGCACCGTCGACAATGAAGCCACCAACGGCCTCAAGAACGACCGCGGCACCATCGCCATGGCCCGCACCTCAGACCCTCACAGTGCGTCGTGCCAGTTCTTCATCAATCTCAAAGACAACGGCTTCCTCAATCACGCCGCCCCTACCCCTCAGGGCTGGGGATACGCCGTGTTCGGCAGAGTGGTGGAGGGTATGGATGTAATCGATTCCATCGCTCAAGTCGCCACGGGCAACCACGGTCCGCACGCCGACGTCCCTGTGGACCCGGTCACCATGGATAAGGTGACAGTCGTCGAGTAGCAGGGGGCAGGCTCCACCCGTTACCATGTGCGCGGGAGGAGATTCATGAACCTCAAACGGCTGGCCGTCGGAGCATCGTTCGCAATCGTGGGCATCTGCGTGGCCCTGCTGGCGCCGGCCGCCCCGACCACCGACAGCCTGTCATCCGTCGCGACCGTGCACGCCGAGCCCGCGGCCGCGGTCGCACCGGTCAACATACCCAGCAGAACGGTCACGGCGATCTTCCCCTCCGGAGCGCCCGCCCCGCCGCGGATCACCTCGAAGGCTGCCTTCATGATCGACGCGGACACGGGAGACTACCTGTTCTCGCACAACGCCAACGCTCGGCTGCCCAACGCTTCCACGACCAAGATCATGACGGCCATCCTCGCCTTGGAGTCGCTGGAACTCTCCCAGCAGGTCACTATCTCCCGCAACGCCGTCTCGACCATCGGCTCGAAATCGCGGCTGGTGGCCGGCGAGACGCTCACCATAGAACAGCTTCTCTATGCGCTCATGGTGGTGAGCGGCAACGACGCCTCCATCGCGCTCGCCGAAGCGGTCTCGGGAAGTGTGGCCGCCTTCGTGGAGAAGATGAACGCGAGGGCGGACGAGTTGGGCCTCACCAACACCCACTTCGTCAACACGTGTGGCCTCAACAACAAGAAACACTTCGCATCGGCGAAAGACCTGGCGTTTCTCGCGCAGCACGCTTTGCGTGACCCCGTGTTCGCCCGTATCGTCGACACGATCGACTTCGCTCTGCCTCCGATCCCCGCCGTGCCGCCGGCGACGGAGGATACCCTCCGCGAGTTCGACAACCAGAACGAACTGCTCAAGCAGATGGACTGGGCGACCGGGGTCAAGACCGGATCGACACCCTACGCCAAGTACTGCTTGGTGACCTCGGGAATGAAGGAGGGGGTGTCCCTCATCGCGGTCGTGTTGGGCGCTCAGGAGGACGCGACCCGCTGGAAAGAAGCACGAGCCCTCCTGGAATACGGGCTGAGCCTCTACCCACGGACTCTGCTCGTAGGCAAGGGTGAGCTGATCGCCGAAGTCGACGTGGCCGATCCGATCGACCGGCCGCTACGGCTCGTCACCGACAGACCCCTCCTGGCCAGACTTTCGCAGAACGACGAAGCGACATCACGGGTCACGCTTCTCCGCGATCTCAGCCTTCCGATACGCGCGGGAGAGATCTTTGGGACCATGGACTTCGTCGTCGATGGCACTATCATCGGTTCGGTAGACCTCATCGCAGCCAGTCCGGTCGAACGACCGAGCGTCGACATGGTTCTGGAGCACCTGCGGACCCAGGGGCCTTACTACGATTGGCTCGCCGACTGGAACCATCAGTAACGCGAGGAAGGAGAGACATGGCACAAGAGGGCAACGGTTGGGAGAGCACGCCGCACGGCGACGGTCCTTCGGAGCCGGTACGCATCATCCCCTGCCTGGACATGAAGGATGGCCGGGTGGTCAAGGGGGTGCACTTCGTAGGACTGCGCGATGCCGGAGATCCGGTCGAGAACGCCGCCTACTACCAGCAGGAGGGCGCCGATCAGCTGGCCATGCTCGACATCGCTGCAACCGTCGAGAACCGCAAGACGAGGATCGAGTGGGCCAAACAAGTGGCGGCGGTCATAGACATCCCGCTCGTGGTGGGAGGCGGCATCTCGACACTCACCGACATGGAAGCCCTCTTCGAAGTAGGGGTGGCCACGGTGTCTGTCAACTCGGCAGCAGTCGCAAGACCGGAGCTCGTCAAGGAAGCCGCCGATAGATTCGGCGGCGAGAGGCTGGTCGTGGCGATAGACGGAAAGCGCAACCCCGCCATGAAGTGTGGCTTCGAGGTGGTGGTGAGCGGCGGCCAGAAACCGACCGGCCTAGACGCGGTGGAGTGGGCGCGCACCTGTGAATCCCTCGGGGCGGGGGAGCTGCTCCCCACAAGCATGGATGGCGATGGCACCCTTGCCGGCTATGACCTCGCGTTCACCCGAGCCATAGCGGAAGCAGTGCGGATCCCCGCCATCGCTTCCGGGGGAGCCGGGGAACTCGAGCATTTCTATGCGGGCGTGGTCGACGGGAAAGCATCGGCTCTCCTTGCGGCATCCGTCTTTCACTTCCGCACCTTCACCGTGCGGCAGGTCAAGGAGTACCTGGCCGGACGCGGAATACCGGTACTGCTCTAAGCGCCAGCGGCAGGACGGTTGCGAAGCACGCAGTCGGGGTATAGGCTTTGTGCATACATCCTTCCGACCATGGAGGCCAAAGGCATGGGATTGTTCGATTTTCTCAAAGGGTCGGCAAAGAAAGCTGAAACGGCCGCCGCTGGCGCGGGAGCCTCAGCAGCCGGAGCGGCCGCGGCAGCCGCTGGAGCAGTATCTGGAGGCGCCGGAGCTGCCGAGGAAAGCGCCATCGGCAAACTGTTCGGCGAGGGCGGAGCAAAACTGACAGGTGTTCTTGACAAGCTCAAGACCAGCGGCCTCGACGACAAGGTCATGTCGTGGATCGGGAAGGGCGAGAACAAGCCCGTATCGGCCCAGGAAGTCAAGGACGCTCTCGGCCCCGACGAAGTAGGAGCGGTGGCCAATGAGATGGGCGTATCCGAGGAAGAGGCGGCCGATAAGATCGCTAAGATGTTGCCGGGAATAATCGACAAGCTCACGCCTGACGGATTGGTGCCGGATCCTGACGCACTCGCCAATAAGCTGACGGGCCTCTTCAAGTAACGCATAGGCTCGACCAAGGCCACGATTCCGGACGGGCGCCCAACACGGCGCCCGTCGTCTTCCTCAGACCATCCGCGCATCACATGACGACGGATGCCGTTGGACCTGCTAGCCTGAGGACATGAAACCGCCGCTTCTGATCGTCAACCCGGCGTGCGGCGCACGCGGTAGCGCGCACGACCTACCGCGGGTGCTGACCGCGGTGGAGAAGACACTCGGGGACGTCATCATTCGCTACACGGCCCGCAGGGGTCATGCTTGCGAGCTGGCGCTGGAGGGTGCGCGGCAGGGCTATCCCCTGATAGTAGCCGTCGGGGGAGACGGCACCTTCAGCGAGGTCGCGAACGGCGTACTGACGGCCGGTGATGATGGTCCGGCCGTGGGCCTCATAAACATGGGCACCGGCGGTGATTTCTGCCGCAGCTTGGGCATCGAATCCGGATTTGAGCACTGCCTTGAGGCTCTCGCCCTGGGTCGAGAGCGGCCCGTGGACGTAGGCAGGGCCGTCTTCCAGGACTTCAGCGGCAGACGCGTTCAGCGGTACTTCGTCAACGTGTTGTCTGTCGGAGTAGGTGGGCTCGTCGACAAGTATGTCGACCAGATGCCGGCCTTCATCGGTGGGAAAGCCGGCTACTATCTCGCGTCGCTGCGCGCGGTCGTCGCCAGCAAAGAGCGCCCCTTGCAGGCCCGCATAACGTGGGAGAAAGAGGTGCGCGACCAGATCATCCCCGCATACATAGTGGCCATCTGCAACGGTCGCTGGTTCGGTGGCGGCATGGACGTCGCTCCGATGGCCCTCCCCGACGATGGACGCCTTGAGGTCGTGACCATCACTGAGCACACCAAGCGCGCGCTGGCCCGCAAGGTGAGCTTGGTCTACACCGGTCGCCATCTAGACGAGCCGACAGTGCACCACTTCCCTTGCCACCGTATCGAGCTGGGGCTCGGAGATGCCGAGGCTGAACGCCACCTTCTGCTGGATGTCGACGGAGACGCGCTCGGCTCACTGCCACTTGAAGTCGATCTAGTACCCCACCGGCTAAGAGTGAGGGCCTAGGCCGAGCCTTAGCAGATCCGGTTATCCAAATACTGAAGCGCGTGATGCACCGCGAACGCCCCGCGAGCACACGCCGTCACCACCTGCTTCAGCTCATAGTCGGCCACGTCGCCCGCCGCGTACAGCCCGGGCTGAGAACTCAGACCGTTGCGATCGACTTTCACGAAGCCCGTCTCGGTGAGTTCGCACAGGTCGGCGACCAGGGCACTTTGGGCCTCGATGCCCACAAACTCGAACACGCCGTCGACGGGGAGGATCATCTCAGAGTCATCGGTCTTCGAGCGCAGCTTCACCCCGGTGAGCCTCCCTCCCTCTCCCAGGATCTCTTCCACCACATGCGAGAGGTGCATGATGATCTGAGGGTTGAGGAAGCACTGCTCCTGCAGGCACTCGGTCGCCCTTAGTTCGTCACGCCTGTGTATCAGGTGGACTTCCTTGACGATCTTCGAGAGATAAAGCGCTTCCTGCGTGGCGGAGTCTCCTCCGCCCACTACGAGCACGACCTTGTCACGATAGAGTGGGCCATCGCAGGTCGCGCACCATGACACTCCCCTCCCCGCGAACTCGGCCTCACCAGGCACTCCCAGCTTCTTGGGAATGGCGCCGGTCGCGAGGATGACAGCCCGGGCATCGTACTCTTGCTCGCCTGAGGTGAGCACGAAGTCGCACCCGTTGGTCCGGATGGCTTCCACGGGGGATATCGTGAGGAATTCGGCACCCGCGTTCTGTGCGTGGCGGTACATGAGGTCGCCAAGCTCTTGGCCGGTGACACCATCGGGAAACCCAGGATAGTTCTCGACCCAAGAGGCCGACATTATCTGTCCCCCAGGTAGTCCGGTCTCGAAGACCGTGGTCTTCGCTCGCCCCCTCGCGGCATAGATAGCCGCTGTCAGGCCCGCCGGTCCACCGCCTACGATCGCGATGTCGATGATATCTCCCACGCCGTCCTCCCTGTGTGCAATAGACGCGACCGGCCAAGGCGGCCGGCGCTTCTTTTCTTTATGCCCGAATCCGAGTCGCATCTAACGAACGGCACAGACCGCCCCGCGGACAAGCCGCCAGACTACCTCGCGGTGATCACGACCCCCCGCAGCTCGACAGCCCTGTCCGACTCCACGATGGTGAGCACGAAGGGCCCGCGCGGCAGACCATTGGCGACGATCGAGCTCACCATCCCATCCGTGGCCTTCAGCCGGGCCCAATACCCCGCCTCGCCGGTGACCGCTCCATCATAGACGCCCGGTTGGATGTCCTCCCCGACCAGATAGACGCCATCGCCGAAGGTCCCAGCCGCTACGGGTCCCGGCATGGTGGTGGAGGTGGTGGTCGCCCCGCCTGCCAGGGCCTCTTCGAGCTGGGCCGTGAGAGCTTCGGTCTTGCGGTAGTACATCCAGTTGCGCTCCTCAGCCAGCGTCAAGGCGCTCCGGACCGCGGCAAGTTCCTCCCTTACTTCTACAAGCTCCGCCGAATCGCTCGCCCACTGAGACCGGGCGATGAAGAACCCGGCGAGAGCGCCCACCAGCACCAACAGCAGACCGGCAACGATCCACGCTGGATACTTCGACCGCGCGCGCCGCTTCGATCGATTGCGAGGTTCGCCGGTGCCGGCATCGGGACGGGATGGGGCAGCAGCAGGTTCGCCCGCTTGCCGAGACGAGACAGCGATCTCCTCCTTGGCGGACGGCCGGTCTGGAGGGGTGTCAAGGTCCCATTCAGCCATGGCGCTATTATCTCACCACCATGAAAAGGTCGAATCGCGCCTGGTTACTGTTTCCCATCGTGATCGCGGGCATCGTGATCGTGGGTCTCTTGGTGTCGAACTACCAGAAGGAGATGGGCATCGCCGAGCCCAGCGAGGGGGGACGCGCGGCGGTGGCAGCGACCTTTGCGGCCCTCGAACTCTCGCGAGGGACAAGCCCAGACGCCTACAAGACCTACAGCGATGCCCTTCTGGTAGCAGCGGTGGCGAAGCGGAACATGGCGATCATCAACGTGGCCGACACCAGGCTCGACCATCAGCTCACCAAAGTCTTCGACTGTCTGTTCGCGGCGCGCGAGGCATGGCAGGCCCAAGTCGACCGGACGTGGGACGACGAGGTTCACGGAACGGCCGCCTACTGGCAAGCGATGCACCCGGCGATCGGCGCTTCCGGCGATCGGCTGACCGCCCCCGCAGTGCGTGAGATCGGTGTGGCCCGAGCGAGCGAGACCCTTGAAGAAGCCGCGCGACTGGTGGCCGACTGACCGGTGGAGCCGCCGGGCCGCCCGGGATCCGGCAGTCTTCTAACCCAGGGCAACATCCAGGAGCATCATGAGGGCGAATCCGCCCATGGCGCCTCCGGTGGCCAAGTCGGCATGCTCACCCCTCTGTGATTCGGGGATGACCTCCTCCACAACCACGTAGATCATCGCTCCCGCCGCGAATGCCAAGACATAAGGCAGTATAGGGCGCGACAACGCGACTGCGGCAGCCCCGACAACGGCGGCCACCGGCTCCACTGCGCCGGAAAGTAACCCGTAGACGAAACTCTTGAGCCGTGACATCCCCGCCCCCCGGAGCGGGACCGATACAGCCGTGCCTTCAGGTAGGTTCTGAATACCGATGCCGAGGGCCAGCGCAGCTGCCGCCGCCAGAGTGGTACCGCCTTCCTGTGCCGCCGCACCGAAGGCGACCCCCACCGCCAGACCCTCCGGGATGTTGTGCAGTGTGAGAGCGCCCACCAGCAGAGTGCTCCGGCTCCAAGAGGTCTTGATGCCTTCTCTGTGGTCCGAAGACGGTCCCGGGTGCAGATGGGGCAAGATGCGATCGACGGCGAACAAAAAGAGTCCTCCGAGCGCAAATCCCACCAGCGCGGGCATCCATCTGGGCAGTCCGTCGGCTTCGGCCAAGTCCATCGCCGGAATGAGCAGCGACCACACACTGGCTGCGATCATGACCCCGGCGGCGAACCCCAGCATGAGATTCACCATGCGTCGATTGATGGATCTCATGCCGAAAACGAAAGCGGCGCCGACACCGGTCATGAGAAAAGTGAAGATCGCAGCCAGGAAGGCCTGCAGGACCGGGTTCCACTCACTGAACGAATCGACCAAGACATCCCCGCCTTCATCGGAGCGCGCCGGCGCACCTTCTTTTCGGCGCCGACTGCATGCGAACGGTAGCATTTTCAAGGCTTTGGTGGCATCGTGGAAAGCCATGGATCAGAGCGAACCCATCAGCAACCCCAGCCTGCGTTACCGCATACCTCTTTACCCCACTCAGTTTCTCTGCGCGATGGCCATCGTCTCTGTGGGGCCGCTGCTCGATTCCATGATGACCGACCTTGGCGTCTCCCTCAGCCGGGGAGGCCTCATCAGTGCGGGGCTCTTTCTCGGCAATGTGAGCGGCATCGTGGTCCTCAACACGGCCATGGCCCGAGTGCCGGTGAAGCGGACGCTCATCGGCGGGGCGATCCTGCAGGGCGCCAGTCTTATCGCCGCCGGGCTCGCCACTGTCGACCTGTGGACACTCCTCGTGGCCTATCTGTTTGTCGGATTCAGCGGGGCCCTTCTCAACGCGACCTGCTGGATGTGGCAATCGGCTCACATGAAGAAGAACGCCGCGGCGGCCGCCCTCAAGATGATCCTCTTCTTCGGGCTTGCCATGATGATCGTTCCCCTGGTGCTGGGCATGGTGCTCGATGCAGGGGCTGACTGGCGATGGATCCTGGTAGTCGAGGGTGGACTTTCACTGCTCACGGCATCCGTTATCGCGGTCTTTCCACTCCTCGACATACCCGGACGCCGCAACGTGCGTGCCACGCAGTTCAAGGAGGTGTTCTCCCACAACCTCGGGCTCCTCTTGGGGATGATGGGGGCCGGCTTCACGTATGTGGGAGCCGAGATGACCATGAATGTTTGGCTCCCCAAGTTTCAGATCGATGTATTTGAAGCCGGCGACACCTGGGCGAGCCTCTCCGTCACCCTCTTCTGGGCGGGACTGATCGTTGGCCGCTTGATCGTCATGGCCCTCACCAGGCGGTTCGCCGCCTCACGGCTGCTTCTGCTCTGCGCGTGCATCATGGCGGTCTTCACGGTGGCGGTCGCTCTGGTCCCCTCGCAAGTCGCATCCTTGGTGCTCACGGTCGGCGCCGGCCTGGGAGCCTCTGCGTCCTACGGCCTTATCGGGAGTTTTTCGGGACGTTTTCCCGGTTGGCAATCAAGCGTGGCGTCGTCGCTCTTCGTGCTCTCCGGAGGGATAGGGAGCATCACCTTCCCCTATATCATGGGACCGCTGGCCGACAGCGCAGGCTTCCAGATCGCCCTCGCCGCGCTGGCCGTCCCGGCTATCATCTACGGCCTCTTCTCGCTGCTGATCCACGCCCGATCGGGTGAGGCCGCTCATGACGCCGGGTGATCGCCGGTAGCATGTCGATCCCCGGCTCCGAAACCGGACCCTCGGCCTACTACGGCCGCGGTAGCAGCATGGACGTACGGTCGCGGTAGTCGGAGTAGCCCGCGTGCAGGGCTAGGACCCGGCGTTCCATCATGGGGACGCTCACAAAGACGAACAGCGCACTGATGGCGGCCGCTCCAACTATGGTCCACCACCAGCCCAGTCCGGCCCCCAACGCGAACAGCCACAGTCCCCACCAGGTCAGTACCTCTCCCAGATAGTTCGGGTGGCGGCTGTAAGCCCAGAGCCCTTGTTCCATGACCAGGCCCCGGTTCTCCGGATCGCGGCGGAAGGCCCGCATCTGCTCGTCGGCCGCGAAGGCCAGCACGATGGCTCCAAGCGTCACGACGATGCCCAGAACGTCCGCCCACCCAAGACCCGCGGCCCCACTGCGGGTGATCGCGTACAGGGGCAGGCAACCCAGGTACACCATGACCGTAGGGAAGAGGTGGATCCCGAGGAAGCTCACAGGCCAATACAGCCGGCCGAACCGCTTTCTGAACGACACGTATCTGAAGTCTTCCTTGGTAAGCCCCGGCCAGTCGCGGTAGAAGTTGCTGGTGAGCCGCAGGGAGTAGAGAAACACCAAGACCGCGACTATGATCTGCCGCGCGTCGACCCGATCCCACCCGGTCCAGAGGTAGTAGCCCATGATGGCGAGCGGCTGTACGCTCCAGTACGGGTCGTAGATACTGGAATTGTCCGCTATCACCGACACGGCGAAGACGACCACCGTGGCGACCACGGTCCCCAACCCCAGATCGGCCAACGGATGGCTCAGACCCGCCGCGCGCACCACCACCACGGCCACGACCATAGCCAATACATACGTTGCCGCGCTGATGAGCACGCCGGTGCTCCGCTTGGCACGGATCTTCTCTCTCATGCGCCAAGGATACCCGACGGGAGACGCCGGCGCCTCTCATCCGCTATGCTCATGCACATGGACCTGTCACGCTTCGACACCATGGACGCCGGAGAACTGCGTAGCTACCTCGCCTTTTTGCTCTGGCACTACCGCGTGGTCGACAGCTTCTGGTTCCTCTACACAGTCGATGAGCGCAGCCAGTCCGAAGCCGAGAAGCTGAACGAGCGCGTCTGGGCCCGGGTATCCGGCTTGGCCGCCCGCGACCTGCTGAGCCGCTTCAAGATCACCGCCGACGGTCTCAAGGGATTTGCCGAACTGCTTCGCCTGTATCCGTGGACGCTGTTACTCGAGTATCAGATAGAGGAGTCGCCCGACGAGATCGTCCTCTCGGTGCCGTGCTGCGCCACTCAGGAAGCGCGGCGGACTCGGGGGCTTCCGGAGTACGAGTGCAAAGAGATGCACCGGCGGGAGTTCGTCGGCCTGGCCGGGCAGGTAGATCCGCGGATCGAGGTGCATTGCGAATTCGCCCCGCCCGGTGAGCGACCGCCGGGTTACGATTGCCGCTGGCGGTTCACGCTCAAACCGGAGGAAGACACGGCGGCACCAGCCTAGCCTTCGCCGGGCCACTCCCCGCTCGTACCCCGTGTGCGCCCCTTGATGGTCAGCACGTGCACGCTGACCCCCAGGGCTATCACAAAGAGCAGTATCCGCAACCAAAGCGCGCCGACCAGCAGAACCGCCGTCGCCGTGATCACACCCCACAGCAACACCAGAGCACTCGACTTGACCTTCCACGAGACACCCCGGCCGTGTAGATAATCGTCCAGGTGACGGCCGAAGACCCGATTGGTCACGAGCCACCGGTAACAGCCCGCGGAGCCGCGTGCGTAACAGATGGCGGTGAGGATCAGAAACGGAGTAGTGGGAAGAACCGGCACTACTATGCCGATGATCCCTATCCCGAGAAAGACGGATCCTGCGACCACCAGGAGCACTCGGCGGACTCGTCCGGGACAGAGAGGGCGGAGAGGCGGTTCGGCAGACATGAGAGTAGGTTAGCAAGGGGTGGGTACAATGGTCGCATCATGGGGAAAGCGAGCGAAGGGGGTCGCCGTGCTCACTGAAGTGAAAGACCTGCGAGGCTTCAAGATCTTTGACGAATTGGACGACCAGGAACTGGGGCTTATCGCGAAGATCGCCAAGACTGAGGAATTGGGCAAGGACGCCATCCTCACCCGCGCCGGCAAGCCGGCGGCCCAGCTATACCTTGTCGTGCGGGGATCCGTGACCATCATGACGCCCGGGCCCGGTGACACAGAGATGCGGGTAGACGAGGTGGGCCCTGGACAGATCGTCGGCTGGTCGACGCTTACCGGCCCTTACATCTACACCGCCACGACCATGACCGCCGAGGAATCCACTCTTATCGTGATCGGCGGAAGCAAGTTAAGAGAGATCTTCGAGCTCAACAATCATATCGGCTACCGGGTGCTCAAAGGCATCGGGTACATCGTGGCCCGCAGGATGGCGGCCATCGAGGCCAAGTGCGTGACCGAAGACGGCAAGAGCTGACGGCAGGCGCGTCTATACGGCTCCCTTGCCGTTTTCCAGATACTCGGCTATGGCTTCGGCCAGTGTTCGCAAGATCCAAGCCCGCTTCGCGTCGTCGGTCTCGAGCAGCGTGAACCGGAACCCGGGGTGTGGGGTGTAGAAGCCGGTGAGCGGCACCACGCACAGCCCTCGTGAACCCAGCAGTTGGTAGACAAACGACCAGTCCGGCGCCGCGCCCTTGCACTGCGTCTCAACGAGGTCGCGCAACTTCGGGTCGTCTATGGGCAACCGGTTTTTGCCGTTCAGAACACCGGGCTCGAACAGCACCGTCATATAGAAGGCTCCTTGGGCGCGATGCACCTTGATCCCCGGGACGGCGCCGAGCACTTCGTAGGCCTCGCGAGCCCGCTCGGCATACATGGCCGCGCGCGTCGCCAGATGGGCCGGGTACCTAGAGTCGCCAAAGATACGGGGCACTGCCAGCTGCGGTCCGCTGGTGGAACAGACCTCCAGACGTTTGGCCGCGAGCAACGAGTCCACGTAAGCGGAGAAGTTCTGGTCGCTCGCCCGGTTGAGCACCTCGATCCATCCGCAGCGCGATCCCGGCCAGGGCAGCTCTTTGGAGATGCCGCGCATGACGATGGCCGGCACATCTGGAGTCACTTCCGACAGATGCACCGTGTCCTCCCCAGGGAAGACCATATGGATGTAGATCTCATCGGCCACCAGGAAAAGCCCGAACTCCCGGGCGATGGCGACGATCTGCTCCAGCACCTCCACGGGGTAGACGGCGCCGGTGGGATTGTTGGGATTGATGAGCAGGATGCCCGCGATGGAGGGGTTCTTTTCCACCTTGCGGCGCAGGTCGTCGAGGTCGGGCAGCCAACCGTTGTCGGGGTCGAGGTCGTAGGTGAGATGCGGCAGGGCGCAGTGCGCCGACTCGGCCGACGAATGAGTGCTGTAGGCGGGAGAGGGGCCTATGACCCGCGCGTGAGGGCTCAGGAATCCGTACACCTTGGCCACCGCGTCGGCCACTCCGTTGAAGAAGATGATGTCGGCGGCAGTGATCCGGGCGCCCGCTCGCGCGTTGACATGCGTAGCCAGCGCCTCGCGCGCCTCGAGGAAGCCCTCAGTGGGGCAGTAGCCCCACGACTCGTTGATATCCACGACACTGTGGAGGATGTCGCGGATCCACGGGACGACCGTCTCGCCCTTGGCGATCGGATCGCCTATGTTCTCCCACGTGATCTCAACCCCGTGACTGCGCACCACCTCGCCGAACTTGACGATATCGCGGATGGCGTAAGACAGATGCGCGGACGAGGGGCTGACCAGATTCGCCCTCATCGGATCTCCCAAGTCAACTGGACGCGAAGTCCCGAGTATACAGGAGGCTCGTGGGTTCGCCCCGGTACGGCGTGGCGGTTAACGCATCCGCTCGGTGCTGGTACGCTGTAGCCTCATGGACCGTAAGATGCAGAACACCATCCTCGCTGTGACCGCCGTCACCGGGTTCCTGGCTACGTTCATGGCGTCGTCGATCAACATCGCTTTGCCGCTCATCGAGGAGGAGTTCCGCCTCTCCGCGGTGATGCTCGGTTGGATCTCCACCTCGTTCGTACTCTCCACAGGGGCGGTGCTCATGGCGGTGGGCCGCATCGCCGACCTCTACGGCCGCACGCTTATCTATCTGATCGGCTTGGCCTCGTTCACGGTCTTCACCTTCGCTTCGGCTTTCGCGCCCTCGGTGGAGGTGCTGCTCGTCATGCGCGTACTACAGGGTCTGGCTTCCGGCCTCCTGTTCGCCACACACCACGCCCTGGTGACGCTCTCCCATCCTCCCGAGGTGCGAGGACGGGCCCTCGGTCTGCAGGTATCCGGCGTATACCTGGGGATGACCGTCGGTCCGGTGCTGGGTGGCGTGATCGTCCGAAATACGGGGTGGCGAGTCCTCTTCGTGGTCGTGGGAGCGGCGTGCTTGGTCAACTGCGTGGTGGCGGTCTGGAAGCTCCGCAAGACCGAGTGGCGGGAGCCCAAAACGGCGCGCTTCGACGTGTTCGGCTCGGTGGTGTGGGCACTGGCGCTCTCCGCGCTGTTGTTGGGATTCACGCGTCTGCCCGGCGTAAGCGGGGTGGTGCTCATCGTGGTAAGCGTCCTCGGATTGGCCTTGTTCTTCTGGCGGGAGACCCGGGCGGCCGACCCCATCCTGAGCGTCGACCTGTTCTTGCGCAACAGGGTGTTCGCCTTCTCCAACCTGGCCGCCCTCATCAACTACAGCGCAACATTCGCCATGACCTTCCTCATGAGCCTCTACCTGCAATACAACCGGGGGCTCGACGCCCAGGAAGCCGGGCTCATCCTGGTACCGGGACTCTTCCTCCAAGCGGCGCTCTCCATCGTGGCCGGACGCATGGCCGACCGTCTGCCGTCGCGCATCATCGCCTCAGTGGGGATGAGCCTCACGGTGTTGGGGCTCTTCGCGTTCGCGTTCCTCACCGAGACCACCCCCTACTGGTACATCATCACCATCTTGTGCGTGCTCGGAATAGGGTTCGCCCTGTTCGCCTCGCCCATCGCCAACACGATCATGGGGAGCGTAGAGAAGCGCCGGCTGGGTACTGCATCTGCGACACTCGCGACCATGCGCGTGACCGGGCAGAACCTCAGCATGGGAGTGGCCACCTTGGTGCTGGCGGTCATCGTGGGACGGCACGAGATAGAGGTGGTGGACTACCCCAACTTCCTGACCAGTATGCGCATCTGTTTCGCCATCTTCGCAGCCCTGTGCGTGCTCGGCGTCGCGGCCTCGCTGGTGCGGTCGCGGGAGCCGGAGGCCGGCGCCCCGGCTGCGAGCAATGCGGCGCGCCCAGACGACCGGGCGCTCCCGGCCGATCCACCATCCACATCCTAGAGGAGGTCGCACGTGCGTCCTGAGCCATTCACCCTAGAGCGGTTCTTCGCGCGGCACGAGTTCAGCGCCCGGTACTTGCTCTCGTCCTCGGACTGCCAGGGCTTGTCCATGGCCGACCTGGTGGCCGGCGCCGACCCGGATCTGCGGGCCCGGTGGCAAACCCTCCGCCTCGGCTACACCGAGTCGCAGGGTCTGCCGGAACTGCGCGCCGAGATCGCCACTCTCTACGAGTCGGTGGCTGCAGACGACATCCTGGTCGCGGCGCCCGAGGAAGCCATCTTCCTTGCGATGAATGCCATTCTCGAACCGGGTGACCACGTGGTCTGCACCTTCCCCGGCTACCAATCCCTTTACGAGTTGGCCCGCAGCATCGGGTGTGAGGTCGACCTATGGAAGCCGCTCGAGGGTGCCGCGGGACCAGGGGAAGATGAAGATGAGGACGAACGCCTCTGGTGGTTCGATCCCGCCGATCTGGAAAACCTCCTGCGTCCCGACACCAAACTGGTGGTATGGAACTTCCCCCACAACCCCACCGGCGCCCTGGCCTCTCAAGAGGATTTCGCCCGCATGATCGCCGCCGCTCAAGCCGTCGGAGCGTGGGTCTTCTCCGACGAGATGTACAGGCTGCTGGAACCGTCCGAGGACCTCCGCCTGCCCGCCGGCGTGGACCTCTACGACAAGGCGGTCTCGCTCTCGGGCATGTCGAAGGCCTTCGGGCTCGCCGGCCTACGTCTGGGCTGGGTAGTCACGCACAACGCGCCGCTGCTTGAACGCATGAAAACCCTCAAGGACTACACCACCATCTGCTCCAGCGCGCCCAGCGAGCTGCTGGCCCTGATGGGACTCCGCTCACGAGAGGCCATTCTGGCGGGCAACCGGGACCTGGTGCGGCGGAATGCCGAGGCAGCCGCAGGGTTCTTCGCCCGGCACGGCTCCGTGCTCAGCTGGGTCCCGCCACAGGCGGGCACGGTGTGCTTCCCCCGGCTGGAGGAGGGCCACGCCGCCCGCCATGCGGCGCGCCACGCAGTACAGGCCACGCTCCACGGGGCGAAATGGATGACGGAGCACGGTGCACCTTCAGTGACGGCGCCCGGGCCGGACGCCGAAGCCTTCTGCGCGCGGATATTGCGCGACACGGGGGTACTGCTGCTGCCATCCACGGTCTACGACTTCGGCAACGAGCACTTCCGCATGGGCCTGGGACGCGAGGACTTC
>DAIRFC010000006.1:30330-32674 GCA_036795215.1 Actinomycetota bacterium
GGTCTACGACTTCGGCAACGAGCACTTCCGCATGGGCCTGGGACGCGAGGACTTCAAGACCGGGCTCGCGGTACTCGACGCCTACCTGGGGAACGCAGCCGCGGGTTAAGGCCATACGGCCGGGTGGCTTGGCCGGGGACTGAGGCCTCCCTTCGACAGCGCGCGCTGGAGGCGTGTGAACCGCTGCTACCGTGAGAATGGAGCGGACACACCGACTCTGCAGGTCCTTGCTTCGCGCAGCTCTGCGATGTGCGCACATTGTGCGCACATCGCAGAGCTGCGGCGGATAGCCAATGGCCCGACTCCCGATGCCCCTTGCGTCCAAGCGCTATAATCTTCTGCTTGTTCGACCGGCACGTTCCGAGCAGTCCATCCGACCTGACCCAGCGAGGAGCCATTGGCTTCATGACGCCTGCAACAATGACAGAACGAGCTCACCGCATCCGTAATGTGGCGATCATCGCCCACATCGATCACGGCAAGACCACCCTGATCGATTCGATCTTCCGCGCCGCCCGTGTCTTTCGCGAGAACCAGCGTGTCGAAGAGCGGGTGATGGACAGCAACGACCTCGAGCGCGAGCGAGGCATCACCATACGGTCCAAGCACTGTACGGTGGAGTGGCAGGGCTACCTCATCAACATCGTCGACACCCCGGGACACGCCGATTTTTCGGGTGAGGTGGAGCGGGTGCTCTCCATGGTCGACTCGGTGCTGCTGGTGGTCGACGCTAACGAGGGCCCCATGCCGCAAACCCGGTACGTACTCATGCGCGCGCTTCGCCTGGGCTTCCGCCCCATCGTGGTGGTCAACAAGGTCGACCGCCCCAACGCCAATCCGTTCGGAGCGCTCGACAAGACCTTCGACCTCTTCCTCGAACTGGGCGCCACCGACCACCAGGCCGACTTCCCCGTGGTCTACGGCTCGGCACTCGAAGGCTGGATCGCCTACGACCCCGACACCGGTCCCCGTATGGGTATGGACGTACTCTTCGAGACCATTGTCAACGAGGTGCCGGCGCCGAAGGCGAAGCTGGACGCTCCCTTCCGCATGCAGATCTCCACACTGGCGTGGAGCGACTACCTGGGCCGTATCGGGTGCGGGCGCGTACTGGAGGGTACCCACAGGCAGGGCGAGCCGCTCGTGCGCACATCCACCCGTTGGACCGGGCACGGCCGGAGCAGCGCGGCTACGGCCGACGCAGCCGGCTGGGAGGTCACCGGCGCCGAGAATACCCGCAGCGTCCACCTGTGGGTCACGCGGGGCCTCGAGCGCGAGGAGGTGGACGAGATCCACGCAGGCGACATCGTCTGGGTGAACGGCCCGGCCGACGTGACCATCGGCGATACGCTCTCGGCCCCTGACCTGGCCGACCCGGCGCTCCCGCCTCTTGAGATCGAGGAGCCGACCGTCTCCATGTTCTTCCTCGTGAACAACGGCCCGTTCTCGGGCAAGGACGGCCAAGCGGTGACGCTCCGTCAGATCAAGGACCGCCTCGATCGGGAGTTGCGCGTGAACGTCGCCCTGCGGGTGGAGGACCTCGGCCGCCCTGACGGCGTGAAGGTGTCCGGGCGCGGAGAGCTGCATCTGGGCATCCTCATCGAGGAGATGCGCCGCGAAGGCATGGAACTCTGCGTGTCGCGCCCCGAAGTCATCACACATAGGGACGAGGATGGACGCCTGCTGGAACCCATGGAGGAGCTGACCATCGACGTCCCTGACGAGTATCAGGGCATCGTCATCGAGAAGCTGGCGCAACGCAAGGGCGAGCTCACCGGCATGCACAACGCGGGGACCGGAGTACTGCGCATGGAACTCAGCATCCCCACGCGAGGGCTCATCGGATACCGTAGCGAGTTCCTCACCGATACACGGGGGCTCGGCATCATGGCTTCACGCTTCGTGGGCTATGGTCCCTGGCGAGGCGAAGTCACGCACCGCGACCGCGGATCTCTGGTGAGCATGGAGGACGGCCCGGCCACGGGGTACGCCCTGGAGAACCTGCAGGCCCGAGGCACCCTCTTCATCTCACCCATGGACCCGGTCTACACAGGCATGATCATCGGCGAAAACTCCCGCTCCGGCGACCTGGCCTGCAACCCCACCAAAACGAAGAAACTGGGCAACTACCGGGCCGAGACCAAGGAGATCGACGTGGGCTTCAAAGTGCCCCGTGTCATGACCCTCGACCAGGCCCTGGAATGGATCGCCGACGACGAGTTGGTGGAGATCACCCCCAAGTCGGTGCGGGTGCGCAAGGCCATCCTCAGCGTCGAAGATCGCAAGAAGGCTAACAAGGTCTAGAAGCCCCGAAGACGGCGCTCCATCCGCTTGGCTCCCGCGG
>DAIRFC010000006.1:32774-53777 GCA_036795215.1 Actinomycetota bacterium
CCTGCTCACCGCCTCGACGGTCGACCAGCTACTACCCTAGGAGAAATGCAACCGTGCCCACTCTGTACCGCGACCGCTGGATCGAATGCACCACAGAAGCGCTGGTCATCCGCGGTTACTACTTCCCCTTTGGCAACAAGAAGACCATCCCGTACGGCCGCATCGAAGAGATGCGGGAGGTCGCGATGGGGCCGGCCACCGGCCAGTGGCGCATCTGGGGCTCCGGCGACTTCCGACACTACGCCAACTTCGATCCGGGCCGTCCGCACAAGAAACGGGCACTGATCCTCGACCTTGGCAAGTTCATCAGGCCGGTCATCACGCCCGACGACATCGACCAAGTGAAGGCCATCATCGAAGCACGACTGACGAAGCGCGGCTGAACTGCGACCCGGTCTCGAGCGCTGTAGAGGCGCGGCCCCGGACCGGTCTGCCGCTACTGTGAGTGGGCCACGGTATGGCGCCTCACGCTACCGGGCCCCATCCAAGAAGCCTGCGAAACCGGATGGCTGGTGCGAACCGAAGACGATCTGCTCCAGCGTCCCAGTGCCGGTCCGCTCGCCCATCGTGACCCGGCATACCTGGTGGACGTGGATGTTCTCGTAGGCAAGGGGGTCCAACTCGTCCACCTCCCAGGATTCGGCTCCTACCGCCAACTCGCCCTTGTAGATCCCGGGCACCCACTTCGGGTGCTGATAGCCGAGCCCCTTCATATGAAAGCGTAGGAGCGGCTCCATGCTCATCACCGTCTTCTCGCCGGAGGGAGGGACGAACTCGAGCCGCGCGCCCGCAGAGCGGCGGGTACCTTTCTCCCAGGCAATACCAATGGAAGCGGCGGACATCTCCTGGGCCGCCGCGGGTCCGGCGCTGCTCTCGGCCGGGATGCTACCGGTGTCGCCGTAGGCTGGAAGCACCACCCCGCTGACCTGCAAAGGGTTACCGTCGTGGTCTTCGAAAGTCGCGTAGTGCGTGCACAGGTCGTCGAAGTGGTTAACGCACCAGATCCAGTACACCCCCGGCTCCCCCCGCGAGGGCGCGCCGCTCTCCCGTTCCCCCACCGGCCGCACGCCCCATGACCGGTCGCGCACCCCCCAGACCGAGGACGACCGCACCTCGGTGCGGGCGCCTGCCACACTGAAGCCCCCCTCCCAGCATCCAAACTGCGTGAAGCGGGTGGTGTCCATCATGACCCTTCCCTCGTCACGGAGCGTGGAACGTGGTTCCTCGTAGGCGATGGTCCGCGCCCTGAAGGTGAGGTCGCACTCGATGCCGGTCTCGTTGGGCGCCAGACGCACGCGGATCACGCGCATCGGCTCGACCACCTCCACAGCCAAAGGACCGATCGTGGTGTCGGAGCGCTCGGCCGGCGCGCGGCGGGAAGCGAAGAAGGCATGTTGCACGCCGTCAACTAGAACGCTGAAGGCTCCGTCCATGACCCGGCGGTTCGGATACAACCCCAATGCGCAACCGAAATACAGCGTCCCTTCGCGGTCGAAGCCGTTGAACCAGTAACGATCGTAGAAGTTGAGCGAATCGGAGGCCGGCTGGGCGACCGGTTCCGGGGTCTGGTGGATCGGATAGTCGTCGAATTTGGAGATCATGCTGTCACTGCTCCCTCGAGTCGGAGTAGGCCGTGGTCCCCGTCCAGGAACACCAGGTCACCGGTCTTGAACACTCTCGTGGCCTGCCGCAGATCGACCACTGCCGGCAGCCCGTATTCTCGCGCGACCACGGCGCCGTGCGATACCGAGCTGCCCACGTCGGTGGCCAGACCGCCCACCAGGCTGAAATAGGGGCTCCAGCCCACGTCGGTGACCGGCGCTATGAGAATCTCCCCCGGCTGGATATCGCCGGCGTCTGCGAGCGTGTTGACCACCCGCGCGAGGCCCCTCACTTGGCCGCGACTGACGGGCTTGCCGCGCAGGGTGTGATCGTACGACACGGGTTGATCGCCAGGCACCAGCGGTTCGGGGCAGCCTGAGAACACGTCGGGAAAGCTCAGCTCCATCTGGAACTGCAGGACCTCGCGGCGGCCGAGCGCCTTGTCGGCAAGGTCGGCGCCGTCACCCCTGACGAGCCGGCCCAGTTCCTTGTGCGTGAGAAAGAAGACACAGTCGGCATCGGGCAACGCACCCTCGGCAGCCAGGAGTTCCCCCAGGTGGCGGTAGGCGCCCTTGAAGCGGGCCACCACCGCGACCAGCAGCGACTTGGTCCTCTCCCGGCGTTGGACGGCCTTCTGAGTCAGCCGCACCAGGACCCGCAGCAGGGGTCCGTGGTCGCGGAACACGGCACGGCTCGCCTCCAGGGAGATCGAGGCGGCGACGCCACCGTCCCCGAGCGCCCCCGCCTTGAAAGCCGCCTGGAGGGAGGCAACCAGGGGAAGAGGATCGGCGTTCCATTCCAGTTGACGCAACTCCAGCTCGCGTATCGACCGATGCCCATGGCGCTGCAGGTAGGCTTGAAACTCCGCGGCGGCGGCACCCGCAGCCTCACTGCAGATCCATGCCAATGCCTCGGAAGTCGGGGCCGAACCGAACCGAACCTCGGCGTCGGGATGTTCGCGGAGCCCGTCGACGAGACGATGGATACCGGTGACGATGTCGGCGCTTTCAGTGGTCTGGTCGCTGGCGCCCGCCAGCAACGCCGCCACGCGGGCGTGGTGCCGCTCGGAGACCTGTTCCCCCCGGGCCAGGATCTCCATGAGCGCCGGCTCGAGGGCGCCGGCCCCGGCCGATGACACCATGTGGTGGTCAAAGCCCAAATACATAGCGTCTAGGCGGGAATCTATGGCTTCGTACACGGAGCCCGCACTTTTCAGATCGGGGAAGCGCAAGCTGCCGGCCAGCTTCTCCAGAAGCCTGCGATGCCTCGTACCGGAGGCTAGATAGATGCCGAAGCGCAGTCCGTTCCACAGCCGCACCGCCGCGGGAGCCTTAGGCCCGACGTCGAGCTCAGGGATGGTCCGCCCGCAGAGCGCCAAGGTCATCCGCTCACTGCTCGACCCCACCATGTGCGTGGCCATCCGGCCTACCTTGGTGAGATTGAGGAACATCCGGCCGTAGTAGAGGCGGGAGCAGAGGAAACCATCCACGACCCGGCGGGCCACGCCGCAGCGCACGTGCATGAGCTGCAGGGCCTGGTCGTCGGCGTGCCAGACGGTGGAGAAGGTGAGCGGAGTGATAGCGCCGGGCATGCACTCGCCGATATTGCAGCTCGTGTAGATATCGGTGGCGTCCTGTATGACGTCCAACTCGTTGGGGTCGGCACCCAGGCGTGTGATCGGGCGGGCCTGCAGCCAGTAGATGCAGCCATCCTCACCCAGTGCCCACTCCAGGTCCAGCGGTCGCCCGTAGTCCTTCTCAGCCCGCAGAGCACCCGCAGCCAGCTCCCCGAGGTGCTCCGGCTCCAGTAGGGGCGCCTGCGAGGGCGCCTCGGCGCGGAGCTGAGTTGCCAGGCTCTCGCCGTCTCGCGAAAGGACGTAGTGATCGGGCGTGACCTCCCCGCTTACCAGTCTCTCACCCGTGCCCGGTACGACGTCCACGACCAGACAGTTACGACGCCCCGAGACCGGGTCGGCAGTGAACAACACCCCCGCCGCCACGGCATCGACCATGCGCTGCACGACCACAGACATGGCGACGTCGGCCAACCTGGTTTGGTGCTGCTTGTACGCGACCGCCCGGGTGTCGTGAAGAGACGCCAGACAGTGCTCGATTGCCTTGCTCAGTCCATCCAGCCCCTTTACGTCGAGCAGGGTGCGGTACTGACCGGCGAAAGACGCATCAAGAGCATCCTCTCCCTGAGCCGACGATCGGACCGCAACGCGCCCACCGCCAAGCTCCGAATAGAAAGCGGAAAGCGTGTCAGGCAGATCGCCGTGGGAGGCCCCCAGAACGACGAATCCGGGGGGAACCCGTAGCCCCAGGCGAATGAGGCGGGCCAGACCATCGGCCTTACCTCCAACCTCGGCGTGGCCAATGGATCCCAAGGGCAGACACCGAGGCGTCTGGAGCTCAGTCTCTTGCATGTCCCCCCTAGGATTTCGACTGTCAGTGTACGGGCAGCCTGCTAATCCTGAACACTCAGTGTTCGGTTGTCAAGTGATACGGCGCGCTTACGGGGCGGCCGGGCCATCATTCGCCACACCCTCTCCCAGCGTCAAAGGCAGCATGGATGGTCTCATGGTCTTACCCTCCCATCTTAGGTCGCTCCCCCGGCCCTTCTGCCTGATATACTATGTCGACACTATTACAGACACGGTTGTCCCCCGCGCTCTTTTGCCGAAGACTCGAATGGATCAACTGCGTCTACAATCGCAGTGCATGGCGCGTTCGCGCGCAAAAGACGCACGGCAAGGAGCTAACCGTTTCATGACTTTTGATGAACTCGGCCTGGAACCAGGCCTCCTGAAGGCTGTAGAACGCCTCGGCTACACCGAGCCCACCCCCATCCAAGAACAAGCCATACCCCTGGCTCTCACCGGACGTGATCTTCTAGGCTGCGCCCAAACGGGCACCGGTAAGACGGCGGCCTTCGTCCTGCCCGTCCTGCAGCTGACCCGCCGACATCCGGAAGCCGGCGACACAGAAACGGCCGGACACGAGTCCGGCGCCCGCGACAACGGGCAAAACGGGGGCCGCGGACGCCCCCATCACGACGGTCATGGCCGCGGCGGTGCTGATGCTGCCGACCACCGCCTCATCAGCACCCTGGTGGTCACGCCTACCCGCGAGCTCGCCGGCCAGATAGAGGAAGTGGGACGCGACTGCGCCAAGTTCACCGGCCAGCGCGTCGCCGCCGTCTACGGCGGAGTGGGCTACGAGCCCCAACTCAAGAGGTTGCGCAAGGGCGTCGACCTGCTGGTCGCCACCCCCGGCCGCCTCCTCGACCTCCAGCAACGCGGCGACGTGGACCTCTCGCACGTCAAGATCCTCGTGCTCGACGAGGCCGACCGCATGCTCGACATGGGTTTCTGGCCTGACGTGCGCCGCATCCTGGCGCTTCTGCCGGCAGAGAGGCAGAACATGCTGTTCTCGGCCACCCTGACCAACGACGTCATGCGCATAGCCGGCCCGACGCTCACCGACCCCGCCCGGGTCGAGGTCGCGCCCAGCGCCACCACAGTCGACACGGTGATCCAGGCCGTCTACCCGGTGGCCGAATCGCAGAAGCCCGACCTGCTCGTCCGCCTCCTCGAGGAGGAGAAGCTCGACAGGGTGCTTGTATTCACCCGCACCAAGCACCGCGCCGACCGGGTCTGCCGCGTGTTGGAGCGCAACCGCATCAGAGGCACGGCTATCCACTCCAACCGCACTCAGTCCCAACGCCAGCGCGCGCTCGACGGCTTCAAAGACGGCACCTACCGGGTGCTTGTGGCCACCGACATCGTGGCGCGAGGCATCGACGTCGACAGCATCTCGCACGTCGTCAACTACGATCTGCCGTCGCAGCCGCAGGACTACGTGCACCGTATAGGCCGGACCGCCCGTGCGGGCGCCGCCGGCACCGCCATAAGCTTCTACGCCGCCGAACAGGGCAACGAGCTCCGCGAGATCGAGATCCTGCTTGGTCAGCCGCTCCCCTGCCGCGATCTGGAGGGCTTCGCCTACATGCAAAGAGCGATCCCCAACCCCGACCGCACCGCCAAGAAGCCAAAGCCGCGCTTGGTCTACAACGGCAGCCGGAGGCGGCGCAGGTAGGCAGGCGCTGAAGGAGGCCCCTTCGTGGACACGGACCCCGGCCGCGACCGACCGTCGGAGCGCAGCCCCGAGACACCCGCGGCGGCCGACCTCGTCGGCGCCAACCGCGACCTCTGGAACGGCTGGACGGAGCTCCACGTCGAGAGCGACTTCTACGACGTGGAAGGCTTCAAGGCCGGCCGCGACACGCTCGATGAGGTCGAGTCGCGTGGCGTCCTAGACCGGGTCGGCGACATCCGGGGCAAGACGCTCCTTCATCTGCAGTGCCACTTCGGGCTCGACACCATGTCGTGGGCGCGCCGCGGCGCCCGCGCCACCGGGGTCGACTTCTCCGAGAAGGCGGTCGCTCACGCCCGGCGCCTGGCGCGCGAGTTGGACATCCCTGCCCGCTTTTTCTGCGCCGACGTCGCCGACACGCCTGCGGTGCTCGGGCAACTCGACGGGGAGCGGTTCGACGTGGTCTTCACCTCCCATGGGGTCATCACCTGGCTGCCCGACCTTCGCCCCTGGGCCCGCACCATCGCTGCCGCCCTGAAGCCGGGCGGCACTTTCTGCGTGGTCGATTCCCACCCGTTCTGCTGGATGTTCGACGAGGAGGTGGCCGAGCCCACGCTCGCCTTCCGCTACGAGTACTTCACCCGTGAGGCGCTCCGTTTTGACGAGAAAGGCTCATATGCCGTCCCCGACGCCGACTTCAGGGGTGTCTCCTATTCCTGGCAGCACACGTTCGAGGATATCGTCGGTTCGCTTGCCGCGGCGGGGCTCACCGTCGTCTCACTGCGGGAGTATCCGTACCTGGCCTGGAAATGGTTTCCATGGATGGTCAAGGACGACGCCGGACGCTACCGGCTGCCCCCCGACATGCCGCAGATCCCCGTGATGTTCGCGCTGACCGCGGCGAAGTTGGAACCCGGCACGGGCTGAATCTCCACCCGGTACGGCGGGGTGCTAGCATAGCCTCATGGAAATCGAGGTCGCGCAGAGCCACGAAGTCTACGCCGTGCTCGAACTGGTCGAGGAACTCCTCATGGACCTGGTGGACCAGGGGCAGGAACTCCCCTGGATCGACAGAGACAAGCTCCATGCCGACATCCGTCGCAGCCTCGAGACGGCCACCGATGCCATCGGCCAGACTGGGGCGATGGTGACCATCTTAGCGAAGGAGCGCAATGTTGCGGTGGGAATGCTCACCCTCACCCAGTGCTTCTCACTCTACGCCGGCGGCGAGTACGGCATCATCGACGAGATCTACGTGCGCCCGGAGTTCCGAGGTCAGGGAATCGAACGGCAGTTGCTCGACGAGGCCGTGGCCATCGCCCAACGCCGCGGCTGGGTGCGCCTCGACGTCAGCGGGCCCGAGGCCGATCGGACCGACCGGGCCGACCGCTTCAGCGGAATGAAGTTCTAGCGCCGCCCGGCGCGGCGCAGCCTGGTCACGAGATAGACCAGAACCCCAAGGGCCACTGCCGCGACGACGGCTCCGACAATCGCCGGCCATAGCGGCCGCTGCGACTCTTCGCGCTGCGGAATCGTGTCGCTGGTGGTCGTGGACACGCTCGTGGAATCGACGGCCACCACGGATACGGACGTGGTACTGGGATAGATGGTGTTGATCACAGCGTCTCCGGGGGTGTCTTGCGGCAAGACGGGCGGCGCTGTCCTTGGCGGTGCCCTCTCGACGAGGAGCCTCTCGAAGGTCTCGAATCCCGGCGCCGGCTGATTCCCGAAGTCGACCAGCGAGATGTACGTGTCGTCGGTCTTGCTGCCGGGGTAGACGTCGAGCACGTCGAACCGCACCCATTCGGCCTCGCCCGAAACGGCGAGCTTCTGCAGCGCCGGCTCGTCCTTAAGGGTGAAGACGCTGCTCTTGCCATCCGAAAGAGTGACCTTGAGAGTCTTCGGCCGGCCGTACTCGCCGAACGACATGAGCGTATCGGTCCTGCCCGGGACGATGCGGATCTCCTGGAGCCTCCGGTCCCCCTCGATGGTGAACCGCACGGAGCCGCCCTTCCCCGGAGCAGCCGTTCCCCAGACGGCGCCCGTCGGCTCCTCCATCACCTGCCCGCCCGCCAACTGCACTGTCGTCACGGTGAGTCCTCCCGTGCCCTCCTTGACGTTGCCAAGAGCGCCGTATGAGACCGGCACGTACTCACCGGGTGCGCCATAGAGGTTCGGCCTGGTGAAGGCGAGGATGATGTCGTTCGCCTCCGTGGGTTCGTATTCCTCGAACACCCACTGATAGGTGCGATCGTCCGTCTTGACATAAGACTCTGGATTGGTCGTGTTCCCAGGATAGGAGCCTTCGACCGAGGAGGGGACGTCGACCGCCCAGCCCTTGAAGCTGTCGGCCAACCGGAAGCGCACCACCGACTTCCCGATGGTCCCCTTCCAGCCCGCCCCCGTGTGCAGCCAGTAGCCATAGTGCGCGGCCCAGCCCCCGATTTGAGCGGCAGTGAACTCCGGGGGCGCGAGTTCGTTGAAGCGGCTCCCGGCAGATACCGTGGGAACAGCCAAGTAGCTCACCGTGATCATGGTCTCGCCGGGCGGAAAGGTGGCGGTGTGCAGGTAGTACCCCAGCGACTTCTCCCCATCGATCAGGTCCTGCTGACTCACGCCGTGACCAAGGGTGACCGCGAGGGGCCGGTCATCCTGAAAAGCCCGGAACCCGATAGGCGCGGTGCCCATGAAGCCCGATTCGGTCACGACGAAGGGGAAGCCCAGCTGCACGGTCTGAAACTCTCCTTCATTCACGAACTGAAAGTCGATGCGGTACTCCGCGAACTCGCGGTAGCAGACTACCTGCACCGTCTCGGCTTCCATCCGGATGTCGGTGCTGGCCAGCGGATAGACCACTCCTCCGATGCCCCCCGCTGCCGTGTCGTTGGCCAGCGCGGCGGGGGCCGACAAACCGAACACGATGGCGAACGCGAGCGCCATCGCCGCGGCGCAGGCGCCCAGGATCGCCCGATGTGACCGGAACCTCATGAAGCACCCTCCCATGTGCAATCGTGACGGACATCTCGATGGTGCGCTTCTGATGTCACACCCGGGCTACAGGTGCGTAACGATCTTGTCACAGATGAGAGTTGTGCCGGACCCAATCCCCACCCCGCCGGCGACGGGACAAGTCAGAGCGACTTCACGAATTCCACGTGCGTGAAAACGATGCGGAACCCCAGCCGCTCCATGTTGCGCTGCGAGGCGCCCCCGGGAGCGGCCTCGGTCACAGCGAGTTCGCAGCCGGCCTCACGGGCGAGCCGCAGCCGGTAGCGCTGGATGGCCTGCTGCACACCGCGCCGCCGGAATCGCGGTACAGTCGAGTCGCCCGAGAGCCAGCCGACCCCACCTTGGATGACCAGCGCGCCCGTCCCGGCAGGCTCGCCGTCCACCCAGCCCATCACCAGCATCCCGTCTTCACGTGCGGCCATGATGCGGCCAAACTCCTCGTGGGCAGGCGTCGACGGCTGTCCGTCGGCGAAGCCCAGAGTCGCGAGGTGTGCCCAGGTCTCGCGTTCTTGATCGGTGCAGACACGCACCTCCGGGATACGCACCTCCGGGAAGATCTCCCGCGACGGCCCCGGCGCGCCTGACGCACCCGGGGCGAAGCACCCGCGGGGCTCAGGCGGAAACTCCCCAGAGTGTGGCCGGCCGGCAAGCTCCACCGCAAGCACGTGCTCGAACTGAGTCGGACGCCAACCCCGGCGCCCGAGCGCGTCCAGAACAGACGGGTCGGCCAGAGGGCAGATGCTCGTCACCGCCGGGGCTCCGCGCTGGCGGTAGAAGGCCTCGAGCCTCACGACCTCGGCGTCGTCCACCGGGCCGGCCATCCCCAGCCCGACCGCGCCGTTCACCGGTGAGTCTTTCCCCAGCCAGAGGGCGACTCCACCGGCGACATCGATGGCTTCAGCCCCCGCATAGGGCAGAACGCGGCCGCCGACCTCAGCGAGACGCCGGTATTCGGCGCAGATGAGGCCCTCGAGACGAAAGGCCAGCTTGTGGTCGGCGTGGATCATGGAGTCCCCATGGTACCCTCTTGCCGGCAGGGTGGCGGTACAGGTGGGCGACGTGGAGGCATTCTTGGGAATACGAGCAGCGCGCGACTCCGATCTCGAGGCGATCCTCGATATCTACAACCGCGCGGCGGTCAACACCACGGCCACCTTCGACATGGCGCCCCGGTCGCTCGAAGCCCAGCGGGAGTGGTTCGCCGCCCACGTGACCCCTCACCCCGTGATCGTCTGCGAAGAGAACGGCCAAGTACTGGGCTGGGGTTCCACCAGCGCCTACTCTCCCCGTCCGGCCTACAGGTTCACGGGGGAGGTCTCGGTGTACGTACGCGAGGATGCGCGCGGACGCGGGCTGGGGGAGACGCTCCTGCGAGAGTTGATCGCTTTGGGCGCCGCAGGGGGACTCCACACCTTGGTCGGCCGGGTCTGCGAGGAGAATGAGGTGAGCTGCCGCCTCGCCGAGAAGACGGGTTTCCACCGCATCGGCGTCCTCGAGGAGGTCGGCTACAAGTTCGACCGCTGGCTGAACGTGGCCGTGTACCAGTTGAGGTTGGACGCGTGAGCGGCCCGGCGGCCGCGGGCCGCGACACGGCCCATAGCGGCCTCAGCTCGGCGGAAGTCCGTGAGCGCACGCTTGCCGGCCAGGTGAATATCACACCGAGGGCGGGCGGCCGCACTACCTGGGACATCATCCGGAGCAACGTCTTCACCTGGTTCAACCTCATCCTGGGCGTGCTCTTCGTGGTCATGCTGGCGCTGGGCTCGTGGAAAGACGCCTTGTTCGGCGCGATCATCTTCATCAACGCCGGTATCGGCATCGTCCAAGAGATGCGGGCCAAGATCGCTCTCGACCGCCTCACGGTGCTGACCGCGCCCGCGGCCAAGGTGGTCCGCGACGGCGAGGACGCGGAGATCCCCGTGGCCGAAGTGGTACTCGACGACGTCCTGCGTATTTCGGCGGGCGACCAGATAGTGGCCGATGGCGACCTTCTCGTGTCGAACAGCCTGGAGGTCGACGAGTCGCTGCTCACGGGAGAATCGGTACCGGTGATCAAGGAGGTCGGGGACCGCCTGCTGTCCGGCAGCTTCGTCGTCGCGGGGAGTGGTCTGTTCAAGACCACAGCCGTCGGCGTCGACGCCTACGCGCAGCGGCTCACCGGGGAGGGCAAACGCTACGTGCGGCTGCGCTCCGACCTCGTGACGGGGATCAACGGGATACTGAAGGTGATCGGCATCGGGATCATCCCGGTGGGGATCTTCTTCGTGTGGGCGCAGTTCCGCATGGGGGCGAGCCTGGAGGAGGGCGTCACCAGCACGGTCGCGGCGCTCGTGGCCATGATTCCGCAAGGCTTGGTGCTACTGACCAGCATCGCCTTCGCCGTGTCGGCGGTGACGTTGGCGCGGCGGAAGGTCCTCACCCGCGAGTTGCCGGCCGTGGAGGGGCTGGCGCGGGTGGACGTGCTCTGTATTGACAAGACGGGAACCATCACCGAACCGCATCCGGCCTTCCAACGGTTCGAATCGCTGGACGGTGCGACCGGCGGTACTGCCGACTCGTCGGGCGCGGACCCTGGACCAGACACCGACCCCGGTCGCGACGCGCTCGCGCTCCAGGTGCTCGGGACCATGGCGGCAAACGCCCCCAGCCGCAATTCCACACTCGACGCAGTCGGCGAGGCGATAGCCGCCCCGTCAGGCTGGACCGTCGAAGACGCCGTGCCCTTCTCATCGGCCCGCAAGTGGAGCGCCACCCGCATAATGGACCGTGGCTCCTGGGTACTCGGGGCGCCGGAGATCGTCTCGGGGGACAAGCCTGAGTTCGCCGATGCCCGCGCCAGAGCCGCCGACCTGGCCGACGACGGTCTGCGGGTGCTGCTTCTTTCGCACGCTGAGGCGCCGTTGGCCGGCGACGTCTTGCCTGAAGGGTTGGCGCCGGTGGGGCTCGTCATCCTGAGCGAGCGGATCCGCTCTGACGCTCCCCAGACCCTCGCTTACTTCCAAGAGCAGGGCGTGGAGATAAAGGTCATCTCCGGAGACAACCCCGCGACGGTGGCCACCATCGCCGCCAAGGCAGGCGTTCCCGGTGCTGAGAAGGCCGTCGACGCGCGGACGCTCCCGGAGGGTGACGAACTCGCCGATCTCATGGAGACCACCACCGTTTTCGGTCGCGTCAACCCCGACCAGAAGTTCGCCATGGTCCAGGCGCTGCAGAGCCGCGGCCACACCGTGGCCATGACGGGCGACGGAGTCAACGACGTGCTCGCCCTCAAGCAGGCCGACATGGGCATCGCCATGGGCACCGGGACCGCGGCGGCTCAGGCCGTCTCGCAGTTGGTGCTGGTCGACTCCCGCTTTTCTACTCTACCTGGCGTGGTCAAGGAAGGCAGGCGAGTGACGGCCAACATCGAGCGGGTGTCGAAGACGTTCACCACCAAGAGTGTCTGGGCGGCCATCCTGGCCATAGTCATAGCCGTCGCGGGCGTTACGTACCCCATCCTGCCGCGGCATCTCACTATCATCGACGGCCTGTGCATCGGCATCCCCGGTTTCTTTCTCGCGCTGGCGCCCAACCCGCGCCGCTTCATACCCGGCTTCGTGTTCCGCATGGCCAGGTTCGTCATCCCCACGGGGATCCTCGCGGCCATCACCATGTACGGCTCGTATTGGCTGCTTCGAGAGGTCGGCGCGACCGTCCCCGAGGCGCAGACCATGGAGACCATCATCTTCTGCGTCATCGGCTGGCGCGTGATCGTCGCCATCGAGCGACCCATCCGTGGCTGGCGGCTCTGGCTGGTGCTCGCGATGGTGGTCTTACTCATCGGCGCATTCGCCATCCCCTTCACCCGCGAGTTCTTCGCCCTCGACCCGCCCGGCGGCAATGCCATCTGGGTCACGGTGGGGGCGTGCGTGTTCGCCTGGTTCTTCGTGGGTCTAGGATGGCGTATCGGCAGGCGGCTTCCATTCTGGCGGGAAGCGGCCGCCAGAGGCGAGGAAGCGGCCACGCACTAGAGCCCGTCGCCGCAGTGGGTAGTCTCGCTCGAGGCCGCGGGGTCGACCCACGGGCCGTCGGCACCGGTCAGTCGCTCAGCCTCGACCGGGCCCCAGGTACCCGGTTCGTACATGAAGACCGGCGTCACATCATCGAGCACAGGCTCCACGATGCGCCACGAAGCCTCCACGCCCGCCTGCGACGCAAACAACTCCGCTTCACCGCGGATGGCGTCCGAGAGCAGGCGCTGGTAGGGCGGGGCGCCCTCGCCGGCCCTCGATGTCAGGGTGAGTTCGACATTTCTACCCGCCATCTGCTCCCCTGGTAGCTTGACCCGCATGCCGATGCCTATCGCCATGTCCGGGCTTATGCGCATCCGCACATGACTGGAACCCGCCGGGACACTTTCCCTGAAGACGTCGCGCGGTGGCCGCTTGAATTCCACGAAGACCTCGGTCGACTTCACGGCCAAACACTTGCCGGCGCGTATGTACACAGGCACGCCCGACCATCGCCAGCTGTCGATGAAGAGCTTGACGGCGGCGTAGGTCTCCACAGTCGAGTCGGGCGCCACCCCCGGCGCCGACCGGTATCCACGATACTGACCCCGCACCACGTTGGCAGGTTCAAGGGGCAGCACGTGCTCAAGTAGCCGGACTTTCTCCTCACGCTGCGCGTCCACACCCGCCCCACCGGGCGGGTCCATGGCCACGATGGCGAGCACCTGCAGCAGGTGGTTCTGGATCACGTCCCTGATAGCGCCCGCTTCCTCGTAGAAACCACCGCGGTTCCTGACCCCGGAGTCCTCGGCCATGGTTATCTGTATCCTCTGGATGTGCTCCCGGTTCCAGAGCGGTTCCAACAGCGAGTTGGCAAACCTCGTATAGGTGATGTTCTGCACCGGCTCCTTACCGAGAAAGTGGTCGATACGAAAGACGGCTTCCTCCGGAAAGTGTCTGCGGAGTGTGCGATTGAGCTCCTGGGCGGAGGAGAGATCGCGGCCGAAAGGCTTCTCCACGACCAACCGGGCACCCCGCGTGCATCCCGCGTCGGCCAGAGCGTCGGTCACCACAGGAAAGACGCTGGGCGGCACGGCCATGTAGAGGAGCGGGTGCTGGGCCCCGCCGAGGGCCTCCCGTATAGCCACGTACGTCTGCGGCGCGCCATAGTCGCCGGGCACGAAACGCAGCAGACGCGCCAGCTTCTGGAAAGCGGTGGAGTCGAACCTACCGCTCTGCCGGATGCTGTCCTCGGCACGCCGGATCAGCTGCTCGGTGGTCCAGGGAGACCGGGCCACTCCGATGAGCGGCATATCGAGGCCACCATCCCGCGCCAGCCCCTGCAACGCCAAGAAGATCTCCTTGTACACCAAGTCCCCGGTGGCGCCGAAGAAGACGAACGCGTCTGACCGTGGAGCCGTCATGAGCACGAACGTCCTCGGTTCGCGGTGGAGAGAAGGGCGGCCGCCTCATCGTCGAGCAGCCAGCGAAGCTCGCCATCCCGGGGGCGGATGAGCTGCGCCGGCAGGCGGTCGGTGTCGCGAGGTCCCTCAAGGACCTGCTTTACGGCCTCCGCCTTCGCCGCGCCACTGACGAGAAACACCACCGCGGCGGCAGTGTTGATGAACGAGGCGGTCAGAGTCACCCGCCATGAACCCTCGGCCGCCGCGGCGGCGGGGCCGTCACCGGCCCGGCCACCTGGTTCGGTGCTGAGGCCGGCGGCGGCTCCTTCCACGAAGACCCCTGTCGTCCACCGTTCTTCTTCGCGAAGAGCAGGCGAGCCCGGAAAGAGCGACGCAGTATGTCCGTCGCTCCCCAGTCCAAGCAGCGCCAGGTCGAGAGGGAACGATTCACGGAGCCGGTCGTCATATTCGGCGGCGCCGCACCTCATGGCGTGTATCTGGCCGGGGGGTATCGCGACGTGGTCGAGCAGAGCGAGACGGGCCATGCGTTCGTTGCTGCGGGCGTCGGACGGGTCGACGCAGCGCTCGTCGCTCCAGAAGACATGGGTGTCCGTCCACGGCATCAGATCCGCGAAGGGGGGCCCGGCCAAGAATTCGTAGGTCTGTTTCGGTGTGCTCCCGCCTGCCAGCGCCACCGCGAAACGGCCCCGCTCCTTGAGCGACCGGCGCGCCCGGCCGACGACATACGTCGCCGCGGCCAACGAAATGCTGTCATGGTCCGGAAAGATCTCTATCAGTGTCCGCTCCATCTAGCTCCCTTCTTGACCGGCGAGCCACTCGGTATGGAACCAGCCTACCTCGTCCGTGCGCTGGTACCCGTGAGCGCCGAAGTAGTCACGCTGGGCCTGGATGAGGTTGAACGGCAACCAGTCCGACTGGTAGGCGTCGAGATACCCAAGCGCGGCAGTCAGGCCGGGGACCGGGACGCCGGCGGAGATCCCCGTCTGCGCCATGCGGGCCAGCGCCTCACGGCGCCCCTGCACCTCCGCGGACAATCGGGGGTCGAGCAACAGGTTCGACAGGTCCGGCTGCCGATGGAACGCTGCCTCGATATCCCCCAGCAGTCTCGCCCGGATGATGCAGCCACCGCGCCATATAGAGGCCACATCCTCGAGCCTCAGCCCGTAGCCAAGCGCCACGGAAGCCGCCGAGAGCTGAGCGAAACCCTGCGCGTAAGTGATCGCCATGGCCGCATACAGCGCGTCGCGGACGAGGTCAACGTCGTGCGTCCGGCCAAGCCGGTCACGAGCACGGCCGCCGGGCCTTTCGGCCTGCCCTTGACCGACGAGAGCCGACAGACCTCGCATGGCCACCGCGACGTCGACGTTAGGAACGGGCACCTGCAACTCCATGGCGCTCTGCGAAGCCCAGCTCCCGGTGCCAAGCTGCCCGGCCTCGCCGCGGATGACGTCGACTAAGTAGCCACCTGTCTTCTCGTCGCGCCGCTCGAAGATCTTCGCGGTGATCTCCATGAGGTATGAGTCGAGGTCACCGCGTGACCAGTCCCGGTAGAGCCCTGCCAGTTGGTCGTTCGAAAGGCCGAACACCTGCTTCAGCAGAGCGTACGACTCGGCGATCAGCTGCATGACTCCGTACTCGATCCCGTTGTGCACCATCTTGGTGTAATGGCCGGCCGCGCCCTTGCCCAGGTATGCAACACACGGCGCGCCATCCACGCGAGCGGCGATCTCCGTCAGGATGGGCTCGACCATGTCGTAGGCCTCTCTGGGCCCTCCCGGCATCAGGCTTGGACCGTGCCTGGCCCCATACTCGCCCCCGGAGATCCCCAGCCCCACATAGAGGATGCCATCATCCGCAAGCAGACCGGCCCGGCGCTCTGTGTCGCGGAAGTGCGAATTGCCTCCGTCCATCAGCACGTCGCCGGGACTCAGCAGCCCGCGGATCGACGCGATCACCTTGTCCACGGGAGGCCCGGCCTTGACCATCAGCAGCACCCTGCGAGGTTTGGCGAGTGACGCGACCAACTCCTCCGGGGAGTAGCAGGACAGGACGCGGTGCTCCGGAGCAACCGTGGCGGCGAACTCCCTGGTGACCGAACTCGTGCGGTTGAAAGCCGCCACTGCGAAGCCGTGGCCGGCCATGTTGAGCACCAGGTTGCGCCCCATCACCGCCAGTCCGACGACCCCTATGTCGTTTGTGCCCATGCCTGGGACGTTCCCCCGCCGGCACACGACGAAACGAGCCGGCGCAGGTAGACAGACCACTGCGGCCACGAGTGCAGGAGACAGCTAAGCTAGGTTAGCGGGGTTCAGGCCCTCCAGCTCCGGCAGCACGAACAGCCCGTCTTTGCGCACCAGCACGTCGTCGAAGTAGATCTCGCCGCCACCCCACTTGGGCGTCTGGATGAGCACGAGGTCCCAATGGATGGCCGACCGGTTGCTGTTGTCGGCGTCGTCGTACGCCCGGCCCAGGGCGACATGGAAGCTCCCGCCGATCTTCTCGTCGTACAGCGTGTCCTTCATGGGACGGTCGATGCGGGGGTTCACACCGAGAGCGAACTCGCCCAGGTAGCGCGACCCCTCGTCGGTGTCGAGCATCTTGAGCAGCCGTTCGGGCTCGCTGGCGTCGCTGTCGACCACCTTGCCGTCTTTGAAGGTGAGCCGGATGCGCTCGTACGTGACGCCGTCTTCCAGAGACGGCGTGTTGAAGGCCACTGTGCCGTTCATCGAGTCGCGGACCGGAGCCGTGTAGACCTCACCGTCGGGGATGTTGTTCTTCCCCGCCGCCTTCAGCACGGGGATATCTTTGATGGAGAAGGAGAGGTCGGTGCCCGGGCTGGTGATGCGCACTCTGTCGGTGCGGGTCATCAGCTCGACAAGCGGGTCCATGGCCTTGTCCATCCGTGCGTAGTCAAGGGTGGAGACGTCCAGGCAGAAGTCCTCGAAGGCCTCGGTGGACATTCCCGCGGCCTGTGCACCTGAGGGGGTGGGGTACTTGAGCAGCACCCACTTCTTCTTGAGGTACAGCTCCATGAGCGGCTCACCGGCCAGATGGGACGCCTCGAGGATGCTTCCCGGCACATCGGCCAACTCCGAGGCGTTGCCCTCAGCATAGACCGAGATGAGGGCATCGATGTCGCCGATGCGCTGTACGTCCCAGGAGACCTGTAGATCCATCTGCTCGCGGGTCGCGCCCAGGAGATAGGCGCGGTGCAGGCGCTCGTGGCTGATGCGGGGGTAGGGGACGGCCTTGCGTTGATACGCAGCCTCCACCAGCGCGATGAGAAGATCCATTGAGTTCGTCTCACCCGTGATCATGACTTTCTCACCGGGCTGGATGTCCAGCGAGTAGTCGAGCAGATTAGCCGCCAGCGTCTCCAGCCGGGGGTCTCTCATCGTCGGATCCTTTCTTCTGCAGGCCCTTGCGGTTCCGCACGGCCTCTCTCAGAATGTATTCGATCTGTCCGTTCACGCTCCGTAGCTCGTCGGCCGCCCAAGCTTCCAGATCGGCCCACAGCTGGGGGTCCATGCGGAGCAAAAACTGCTTGCGCTCAGCCACGGGTCGGCGCCTCCGCCCACATCACCGGCCGCTACCCATAGAGAGTACCGGTATTGACGACCGGATGCACCTCGGATTCACCGCACAGCACCACCATCAGGTTGCTCACCATCGCCGCCTTGCGTTCGGCATCGAGGTCCACCACACCCTTCTGGGTAAGGTCGTGAAGAGCCATCTCCACCATGCTCACGGCGCCGTGGACGATCTTCTGCCGCGCATCGATGATGGCCTCGGCCTGCTGGCGGCGCAGCATGGCCTGAGCGATCTCGGGCGCGTAGGCCAGGTGGGTCAGACGGGCCTCTTCGACCACCACACCTGCACGGGCCAGCCGCTGCTCGAGCTCGGTCTTGAGGGCCCCTGAGACCTCGTCCACGTTGCTGCGCAGCGTGACCTCGTCGCCTTCGCCATGGTCGTAGGCATACGAACCGGCCAGGTGCCTGAGGGCGGTCTCGCTCTGCGTCTCCACATACTGCTCAAAGTCGTCAACGTCGAAGACTGCCTGAGCGGTGTCCTTGACCCTCCATACGACCACGTTGGCGATCTCCACCGGGTTGCCGCGCCTGTCGTTGACCTTGAGCTTCGGTCCATTGAGAGTGCGGGCCCGCACCGAGATCTTGTAGCGGGGGTACTTCTTGGGCATGCGGGACGCCTGGCCCTTCTTGGCCGCCGCTTTGACCGCGGCGTCGCGCTCGGCCGCTTCGGCGCCGCCTTTCACTGCCGGCCCGTTGGAATAGAAGGGATTGGCCCAGCGGAACCCGGTTTGCCGCGCCGTGCCCTTGTAGGCGCCAAAGAGGACACACACCCGCGTCTCGTTGGGCTCCAAGGTGAAGAAACCGGGCGAGAGGACGGAGCCAAGCGCCAGCAAGATGATGCCCACCACGACCAGCGCCACAACCGCGCCGTCATTCCCGCCTCTGTCATCGCCCAGTACCGCGGCAGCTATCAGCAGCGCGATGCCCGCGATGAAGATGATGACCACGGCTGCGAGCATACCCCAACCGCTCAGCGCCTTGATCTCCTTTTCGTGATTCAGTGCCAAATGCTGCCCGTCCATCTCATCCTCCTGTTGCCCGCCCCACCGGACGGCGGGCTCGAGCCGTTGTCACTCCCACTTGAACTGTTTCACCGCGATGGCGCCGAACACCAGCGCGTAGCCCGCCATGACGAGCAGCGACTGGGCCGAGGGAAAACTGCCTTCGGCGGCGGTCTGCAGTGCGTCGACCGCAGCGCCCAGAGGCGTCCAGTCGCTGACCTGGCGAAGCACGCCGGGCATCATCTCCCGGGGGAAGTAGAGCCCGGCGAAGAACATCATGGGGTAGAACAGCACCTGGCCGATGGCGTTGGCCACGTTGGCGCTGCGCGCGAACGACGCGATCCACAATCCAATGCCAAAGATCGCCGCCACGCAGAGAACGATGGCCAGCGCATAACCCCCTACATGCTTGGGTCCGCTCACGCCGAAGGCCTTGATACCCAGATTCACGATGAGGAGCGCCAGCACGGCCACCCCCAGGTTGATGACCAGCTGAGCCCCGAGCATCCAGGACGGCGGCGCGGGCGTGCACGAAATACGCCGCAGCACTCCCTGCTCCCGGTAGCCCGCGAGCGGCATGGACACTCCCACCAGCCCCAGGAAGCCCAACGCGAACACGCTGAGTATCGGCGCATACAGACTCAGCACGGTGAGTCCGTCCAGGTCGGCAAGGGGCTCGTTGAACGTGGGCACGAACCCGAAGATGATGAGCATGAGAACGGGGAGACCGACGGAGAGTATCAACACCACCGGGGTCCTCACGGCAAGCTTGGCCTCGGTGGCTACCAACTTCCAGAACGCCCGCCAGGGAGGCCTCGGACCAGACGGGGAACGCCGCGACGTCATGGCCGCACCTCCCCCGAAGCGCCCTGCGGCTCATCGCCAACCTCTGCGCCTCCGACGAGATCGACGAAGGCGTCTTCGAGAGAAGGGGCGCCGAGTTCTACGTTCAGCGCCGTGACACCGGCGGCGGCCAGGGTCAGGATGACCGCGTTCACCAGATCGCCGCTGCCGTACACGGCCACTCGCTCCCCCTGATGCTCCAGACTCCGGACCTCGGCGAGAGCGGTGAGCAGACCGTCGTTGAACGGAGCAGAGGGTGTGAAGCGCACCAGTTTGCCGCCGCGCACCCGCTCGGCGAGCCCCTCCGGGGTATCGAGAGCCACGACCCTGCCGTGGTCGACGAGCGCTACCCGGTCGCACAGCCGCTGAGCTTCGTCCATGAAGTGCGTCACCAGGATGATGGTCACCCCATGCTCGCGCACCCCCTCGATGAGCCCCCAGGTCTCCCGGCGCGCCTGCGGGTCGAGCCCCGTGGTCAGCTCGTCGAGCACTGCGACCCTGGGATCACCTATCAGTGCCAGCGCTATCGACAGCCTCTGCTTCTGGCCGCCGGAGAGGTTCTTGAAGTAGGCACCGCGCTTGCCCGAAAGACCCAGAAGGTCGAGCAGTTGCTGAGGGTCCGCCGAGCGGCGATAGAACGACCGGTAGAGGTCGAGTGCCTCGCCGACCCTGAGCTTCCCGGGTAGAACGCTCTCCTGCAGCTGGACCCCCACGTCCTCGCGCAGCTGTTCGCGCTGTGTCCGCGGATCGAGGCCAAGCACGTCGATGCTCCCCGCGTCCGGAGCACGAAGCCCTATAACACACTCTACAGTCGTGGTCTTTCCGGCCCCATTGGGCCCGAGGATGCCGAAGATCTCCCCTTCTTCCACAGAGAAGGAGACGTCGTCGACCGCTACGACATCGCCGTAGGTCTTGCGCAGGCCACTGACTTCGATGATAGGCATGCAATAATATTATTCTGATATCATGAAAATATCAATACCCACGTCCGGGGCCATAGCGACAGCAGCTCGACCTGGGCTACAATCCTTTGAGATCACCTCATACGTGCCGGAGACGCACATGCTCGAACAGTATCCAGTAATCACCGATGTCGTCGTACGCTGGGGCGACATGGATAGCCTCGGCCACGTCAACAACATCCTCTATCTGCAGTATTTCGAGACGGCCCGCATCGAGTATCTGCTGCGCCTGGGCATGAGCGCCCCAGGGCCCGACTGGGGAGAAGACGGCGCTATCATCAAGTCCGTGAGCTGCCGCTTTCTCGTGCCTGTGACCTTCCCCGACACTCTGTCGGTGGGAGCGCGCATCACCCATCTGGGAGACGACCGGGCGATCATGGACCATATCGCGGTCAGCCAGAAGACCGGCGAGGTCGCGGCCACCGGCGACGCGATGCTGGTGGGATACGACTACGTGAACCTTTGCAAGAACCGGTTCGCGCCGGGGGT
>DAIRFC010000084.1:0-10481 GCA_036795215.1 Actinomycetota bacterium
GGAGGCCACCGGTTGCTACCGGGTCGAGCGGCGCTTTGGGTCGTCGTCGGTTCTCTCCGAGGCTCAGGTCTTCGACGGCGCCCGCCTCGCCGGCTTCGTGGCCACTGGACACGATCGCCATGCCTTCGACATGTCCTACGAGCAGTCGCAGGAGCTGAACGAGGTGATGGATCCCTGGCTCGTCGCGGGCACCGAGGCCCAGCGCTTGGAGGCCGTGAGCGGGCTGATCGAGCGCGGCGCGATCGCCGAGAGCGGCTCCGAGGCTCGCGAAGGTCGCCCCGTCGTGCGCTATCGCGGAACCGTGGAGGGGACCGTGGAGGGGACAGCAGGGAGCGGCGGCCAAGGAAGCTCGTCCGCCGAGGCCGTGCATGAGCTACTGATCGATGAGGCGACGCGGTTGGTGGTCGAGGAACAGCTGCAGGCGGACGACTTGTACTCCGTGGGCGCCGGCTACGTCTATCTGGCGCGCAGGGCCGATGCCGTGGTGGCTGTTGTCTCCAATCTGGACGAGGAAGGCGTCTTGGCCGCCGGGGCTGCACTGCGTCCCTTCTCCTCCGTCACCTCACGACGATCCTCCCCTTGGGCTCAGGCCGCACCTCGCCGATGATGGCCGCGTCGGCCACGCCTTCTTCGTGCATGGCGGCCAACAACGCGTCGGCGGACCCTGCCGGAACCGAGATGAGCAGGCCGCCGGAGGTCTGAGGGTCGAAGAGCACCGCCTGCAGCGGCACGGGTATCCCCTCGTCCATGTCTATCATGTGCGACCGGTATTCTTGATTGCGATACATCCCCCCGGGAATGAGGCCCCATTCCGCCAGGTCGGTGGCCTCAGCTATGAAGGGGACCGCCGCTGAATCGATGACCATGCCCACATCCTGGTTCTCTATCATCTCGCAGGCGTGACCGAGCAGGCCGAAACCGGTGACATCCGTGCAGGCGCTCACCGGCACCGTCTGCATGAGCAGCGCCGCCGTCTTGTTGAGGGTGGTCATACTGCGCACGGCCGCATCCACACTCTCTTGACTCGCCTCTTGACCCTTGACGGCCGTGTTGATGATGCCCACGCCGAGTGGCTTGGTCAGTATGAGCTTGTCACCGGGTTGACAACCCGTGTTGAATAGCACGCGCGAAGGATGGATGACGCCGGTCACCGATAGACCGTACTTAAGTTCGTTGTCCTCCACGCTGTGGCCCCCGACCAGGACCACCCCTGCCTCGTGCATCTTGTCCAGACCGCCGCGCAGGATCTCTCGAAGAACGCTCATGTCCATGGTCTTGACGGGGAAGCACACGATGTTCATGCCCGTCAGCGGTGTGGCGCCCATGGCATAGACGTCGCTGAGTGCGTTGGTCACGGCGATCTGCCCGAACTGGTACGGGTCGTCGACAATAGGCGTGAAGAAATCGAGAGTCTGGACAATAGCCAGCTCTTCGCTCAGCTTGTAGACCCCTGCGTCCTCCGAGCGCTCCAAGCCGGCGATCAGGTTGGGATCGGAGGCAAGCGGCAATCCCTCCAAGGCATGAGCCAGGTCCCCTGGCCCTATCTTGCACGCTCAGCCGGCGCCGCTTACGGTCTCGGTGAGTCGCAGAATGTCTTCGTCGGTCATATCGTCCACTTCCATGTCTAGTTGTCGCTGTTTCGTGAATGGTCGCGCCACCGCTGTAGGTTCTTCCCCAGGACTTCGGGGAGTCTGGCAACAAGATCCCCGGCCCGCATGGCGGGGGTGGCCCGCATGGCAAGCCCGGCCTCTCGATTGGCCCGCGACGCGCAGATGGCGGCGTCGACGCAGTCGAATCCGGCGGCCAGGAAGGCAGAGGCGAGTCCGGTGATGGTGTCTCCGGTGCCGCCGATGGCCTCCAGAGCAGGCACGCTCGGTTCATCGACTATCGCAGCGACCGTTCCCTCTTCGGCGATGTAGTCCACAGCTCCCTTGATGAGCAACACCCGCGAAGAACCCCCGCTCTCGTAGGCCTGCCGGGCCAGAGCGACGGGGTCGAATCCGGGACATCCGAACAGGTAGTGCGAGACATACGCCGGGTGGGTGACCTTGGGATCGGCCAGGAAACCGATTTCGCCCACATCAGGGGTCATCAGCTCGAAGCGGCGGGCAAGCCCCGCGGCCTTGGCTGCGTACATGCCGCCCGCGTCGGCTACCAGTAGCGCGTCGGGGCAGGCCTCAGCCAACTCGCCGACCGCCTGCCGTAGGAGCGCCATGACGGGCTGCATGTAGTGAAACGCCACAACGGCCGGCTTCACGCGGGAGGCCGCCTCGGCCAGTTGCTTGTAGACGGCCCGCGTGCCGTCACCGCGGCCGATGTCACCGGCCACCAGCGCATACGGCAGGGGCCCGCCCAGATGCGAGGCCGTCCGGCAGGCGGCCGCCAGCAGGGCCGAGGTGCCTTGAGAAGCGGGGATGGGCGCGCCGTCCACTGCCGGGCTGCCGTCCATGCCCAGCGAGACCTGCCCCTCGAGGACGGCGCCGCCCTCCACCGGATACGTCGCGACCACGAGCAGACTCATCGGGAGGCCTTCCCGTTGAGCAGCGCTCGGGCCTCGAGGTAGGCCCTGTCGAGCATGAGGCCGCACAGAGTGAAGCCCACCTCCTTCGGACGGTTGACGTCCGACAGGCGTCTTCCTACGTAGTGCAGGTTCAGATAAGGGATATCCGGGCACCCGCCCCCCGATGTGTTGACGATCTCACCGGTCTCCTTGTCCACCACGATCTTCATATTGCCGGCCCGGACCATCAGCCACGAGCCGAAGTCCACCGTGCTGACCAGATCGCATATGCTGCTGGTCTCCTCAGCGTCGTCCACCCAGTCGCGCACGTGGACTCCGGAGTCGGCCAGCAACCTCTGGGCCCCCACCTGCTCCACCCTGGGCAGAGCGACGGCCAGATCGCAGCCGGCGCGCAGGTGCGGCGGCGGCGCCACAAGCGTGACCTGGTAGGCCGACGCTTTGAGTACCCGTTCGGCCGCCAGAGCATCGTTCACCTCGTCAAACAGAAACAGCCCAAGGGCTTCCTCCCCGGCCGGCTCTTTCGTCTTCTCTTTTCGTTGAAACAACCGCATCGATCTACCTCCGAGCCTGCCGGCCTTCGCCACGCGAAGGCCGGCAGGCTCCACAGCTACTCAGGGTCCGTCATCTGCGAAACACCACACGGAAGCCGCCGTCATCGCGCTCCTCCGACTCGCCCGTCCAGCCCGCCCGCTCGCCGGTGCGGAGCACGTTGTCCCGGGAGGTGCTGGAATCCACCAGCACCTCCACCATCCCGGCCTTGGTGGACGTGAGGGCCTTCTTGGCCGCGAGCGCGGGCTCGGGGCAGGAGAGACCGCTGCAATCGACGGTCAATACATCATCAGTCATGTCATGCGCTCCTTGTCTGCCGCATGGTTATTCCGATCGCCAGACACACCGCGAGGCCGATGCCCACCGCCAGGGGGCCGAAGGCGCCCGGTCCGCTGGGGGAGCTCGCAGTCGAGAACTGGTGTGCGAACCCCGCGCCCGTGATCATGCCGATCACGAAGATGCCCGAGTCGGCATTGCCTTCCCCGGACATGATCAGGTGACGCCCCGGGCAGCCTCCGGAAAGGGTGAAGGCGAAGCCTGCCAGCACCATGCCCAAGACGTTCCACCACTGGTTCGTGTGGGCCACCGGCTGGTCGGCGAGGCCGAGGTTGAATTGTCCGAGTATCAGATTGGTGATGAAGGCGAACACGATCAGGGCGATGACTCCGTTGAGCAGGTGCGGGTCGCGCATGAGGGCCACGTCCCTGATGGCGCCCACCGTGCAGAACCGGCTGCGCTGGGCCAGAAAGCCGATGGCCAGACCCACCACAAGGGCGATGGCCCAGAAGGCGTACTGGCTACCCGGGCCGCTCTCCGAGAAGAAGATGGGCCCGACCGGGTTGCCGTCGGCATCCCTCCCGAAGAGAGGAGCCACCAGCAGCAGGACCAACAGAGCGATCATGATGAGCGGCATGACCAGCCCGACCGCCTTCGGCGCCGGCCGGGCACGGCCCAGCGAGAACCCGCCGCGCAGGAAGAGCACGCCTATGCCGATCCCGACTATGAGGCCGAGGATCCCGAACAGCGCGTTCAGATCGCCTCCGGCCAGACGTAGATAGGCCCGCCAGGGGCAGCCGAGGAAAACAAGGGCGCCCACCATGGCAAAGAAGCCGAGCATAAAACGGATGAGCGGGGCTGACCCCGCCTTGGGCTTGAACTCGCGAAACAAGAGACCGGCGACGAGTGCACCCAGCAGGATGCCGATGATCTCCGGTCGGATGTACTGCACCACACCCGCTCGGTGCAGACCTAGAGCCCCGGCGATGTCCCGCTCGAAGCAGGCCACGCAGATGCCCATGTTGCCGGGGTTACCCCAGAAGACGAGAAGCGGCGCCAAGATACCGATGACGGCGCCGGTGGCGATCGGCCCCCATCGGGACGTGAAGAATCTCTTAAGCGAAGACGTACCGGTTTTTTCGGCCATGGGTCCTTCCTTGGTCAGGGCCCAAGCCGAACACATCTACCCGGTATCTAGAGCCGTCTCTCCCCTCTCGAGTCGAGGGAGCCCGCACCAGACGGGATCAGGCCGCGGAGGGCAGGGGAACGGCTTGAGCGCGATTCACTATGGGTCATGAAACACATGCAACCCGTGCATGCCGGCGCTCCGCATCAGGTCTTGTAACGTGCTGCCATCCTTGCCCTCCTTTCTCGCTCGAGGTGTACGGACACGAGTGATCCACGCGGAATCCACGTGGGATTTATCCATGGTAGCGAAGAACGTCCCAACTGGCCAGTGGAATCGAGGAGATCAGGGGCCCCTGGCTTCACCAACAAGCGTAGCGCCGTCTGACGCAGGCCGCTATTAGGAGGCCATGCCTTACTCCCTTTCGGCCCTTAGGGCGGCCAAGAGTTCCACAGGGCTGAACACGGGAAGCTCAGAAGCTGCGAATCCCTTGGTGTCACGAGTCACGATCGCCGCGGCCCCCGAGCCTAGCGCCGCTTCATGTAGTACGGCATCCTCGAAGTCCGCGAAACCACTATCGAGAGCATTACGCAGCGCATCGCGATCCACGCAGGCGACGTCGAATATGGCGAGCAGCGTGCGAAGGTACTCCCTGGCAGCCACGGCGCCAACCGCCTTGAAGGCCAAATAGTGGATGGTGGTAACAGTGGTGGAGCAGACCAGTCCTTCCAGACGGCCGGTATCCACCAAACTCATGACCTGCTCTGCCGGTCCCACATGGGGCTCGCGAGCAAGGAGCTGGTCGAGCACCACGTTGGTGTCGAGCAGCACCTTCACAGGTACTTCTCTTCCAGATGACGCTTGTAGTCTGAGACGTCCAGACCAGAGCCGGCAAGGACACCACGCAGCGAGCGCACCCGCGGAGTGACTTCGACTTCACCGGACTCCATCTCGATGAAGGCGAAGAAGTCAGAGACCAGCTGCGATATGGACCTTCCCGACTCGGCCGAGTGGCGCTTCGCGCTGGCAATCAGCCGATCATCGAGACGGAGTGTGAGCTTCGTGTTCATGGGGCTCCTCCTGCCGTATACTACTGGCCAATATTATACGTCACAGGGGCTGAGAACAAGGCTCCTCGCCGATGAAACCCTGTTCCCTGTGTCAAGCTGGAGACCCGCTGCGGTGTGTTACTAGAGAGGGACGCCCCTGATGGGTAACGAGAGACGGGATCGCGACATGGAGCAACTCGGACTGGATGCCATCGGCGGCACGGGAGTGTCGCGCGCACTCGCTGCGGCATCCGCCGCGGATGCCTCCTCACCCGAGTCACTGTTCCGGGCCCACTACCGCACGCTGGTCCGTTCGCTCGCTCTCATATCGGGCGGCGACAGCGAAACGGCCGCCGACGCGGTAGGCGATGCCTTCCTGCAACTGGAGCAGAACTGGGACCGGATCAGCACGTATGACGACCCTGCCGCGTGGATCCGGCGCGTGGCGCTCAACCGGCTGTCCAACAGGCGCCGGTCTCTTGCCCGCCGGGCCGGGGCCCTTCTCCGTCTCCAGTCCCAACGGGACGAGACGCCACAGGGAATCCGAGCGACGGATCTTGCACTCAAGGACGAGCTCGGGCGACTACCTCTCAAGCAACGTACCGCCGTGGTCCTCTTCTACTTCGCCGACCTCTCCGTGGCCGAGGTGGCCGAGGCGATGAGCATCACGGAGGGAGCGGTGAACCAGCATCTCCATCGAGCGCGAGAGACACTGCGCAAGAGACTCGAGGTGGATCAATGAGCAGAGGCATGAGTGACAGAGGCATGAGTGACCAAGAACTGAGAGACGCCCTCCATCGTCTGGCGCCCGACGTGAAGGAGAACGGCGTCTGGGAGAGCCTGCATGGCGAGGATGCCGCCGGGCCGAGTCGGGCACCGGGCCCGGCCGGCCGGAGAGAAGGCATCGGTCGCAAGAGCGTCGGACGGCGGCCGCCGACAGTCGGGCGCCCGAGCCAAACCAGGACCCGCCGCCTCCTGTCTCTGGGTGCGGCCGTTGTGGTCGTCCTGGTCGCCCTGGGGTTCGGTGTGAACGCGCTTGTCCAGCATCTGCGCCAGGACGAGCAGGTGCTGGTGATTTCCGATCAGCCCATGCAGCCCGGGTCCGGTGCCAACGAACCGACGCAGCCCGTGTCGGACGCCGACGCGCTCGCCGATCGCCTCCAGGAGTTGATCGCGGCTCTGCCGACACCGTATCCGGCCGACGATGTGCGCTACGCGAGTTCCAACCCCTACGACTACCTGGAGGACAACCCCGCGTTCGACGAGATAGTCGCAATGGGCTATGACGCACTGCCGGGGCTCGACCGGCATCTAGCAACGACTGCCACTGCCGGTCTTGGTGACTACCTGGTCTGCGCCGCCATAGAGTCGATCACCCGTTGCGACCTGAAACAGGTGGAGGGATTCGCCTGGGCGGATTCACGCACCTTCTGGGGGCGCTGGAACCAGTACTTGAAGCGGATGCCGACGCTCGTAGACGAGATCCTAGAACGTGATCCCTCGTTCTGGATTCAAGGCGAGGAGATCGTCAAGCTCGGGGCCCCGGCTGTTCCCTACGTGGTGGAATACGCGGACCGCATCGACGAACAGCAGGACAGCGGGATCCCGGTACTGCTCAGGATCCCGGCACTGCTCAGCACCCTTGTGCCTGGTTCCGAGCAGGCCGCCACCGTGGCGGAATTCAAAGCCCGAAACGCGGAGGTCATCGATCAGCTGAAGAGCTACGTGGAAGACCGTTCGGTGGAAGTATCCGGGGACACTTGGAGCACGAGCGACTCGATCACGACCACCTTCACGGTTGAGATCGCTCCTGAGTTCGTTCAGTTCAGCGGTCTGGTGGAGCACCTGGTGGCCCAGGGGGTAGCGGTGGCGGAGCTTCGCGAGATGCCTTTTGCGGAGGAGTACGGAACCGGCGTCGAGGTCGTGCTTCGGTCGGAGGCTACCGGCCCGCGATGGGCTCCAGAGGACGTCCTAGCCACCCACCTCGTCTTCCGAGCCGCTGTTCTCGAGAAGATGGCGAGGACGGATATCGACGCAGTAGGTGTGGCATTTGTAGGGCAGGGCGAAGTCGAGTCCCAATCTGTGGTCCCCATCGACAAGACCATAGACCCGGATTGGTACGCGACGCCGGGCCTGACCCTTGAAGAGGCTGCCCAGCGGGCCACGACGGAGATATCCGCGGGTCTCGCCTCCAGTCCGTTCGACTTGGTCGAGCTGACGGTCATCCAGGAACCCGACGGAACTCGGGTGCTGCGGGCGAGACTGACGGTAGCCGGCGTCCCCGAGGCCAATGAGTCGATCGACGACCTGAACGTCGTCGGCGCCGTCGTGGGTGCCTTGAACGACGAACACCAAGCCAAGATCGGGGTCGTGCGGACGGAGGTCAGTGCCACCGATGGCGAGCCCGTCAAATGGTCCATAGGGGATCTACAACTGAAGAGCAGCACTTGGTGGCAGGCAGAAGGGATCACCGAGGGCACCTATCCGCGGCCTGCCAGCCTATCCGAGGCCCCTCTGTCGCCCGAGGCCTGCGTGCTCACGCAGGTGGAGGCGATCAACAACCACGATTGGCCACTGGCCTACTCCCTCTACGCTTCGACTCCGCTCGAATACGGTGACTGGTTGAAGGAACACGTGGAGGCCGACGAGGTCTACGAGGATTTTGCCGTGCACGGCACCGAGTTCTTGAGCGAGACCCTGCTGGATAAGACCGTCGCGCTGGTACGCGTCACCTACAAGGTGCATTTCACGCTGCCGGGAGGTCAGAGAACAGTCGTGGAGGTGGCGGAGCCGGGCGAAGACTGGAGCGTGGAGAAGGTGGACGGTCTATGGAGGGTGCGCTGGCTGCCCCGGCAGTGACCGGCCTCCGGCGGTTTGGCTACATGGCGCCGACGGTAGATTAGGTCATACGGCACCTCCCAAGCGGGTGATGATCTTGGCGACAGCCATTGTGGGGATCATATTCGGCCTGATTGAGCTGTTCCTTGGCCGCAAGCTGTTTTGGCTCTTCGTGGCCATTGGGGGCTTTCTGCTTGGGTGGTTTCTCGTCCCGGCCATCTGGCCCAACGTTGATACCTGGGTGAGCATTCTGGTCGGGGTAGTGGCCGGCCTGCTATTCGCTCTCCTCGCCGTCTTGTCTAGGCGGATCATGGTGGCCATCGGCGGCTTCTTCTTGTTCGCCGGGGCCGGCGTCCTTCTCGTACGCTTCCTCGGTGCGGAAGCCGCTGCCGGCTCAACGGCATATTGGGTGGCCTATCTGGTCGGTGGTCTGATCGGGGCCGTGCTGTTGTTCCTGCTATTCGACTGGGCCCTCATTGTGCTCACCTCCATCGCCGGGGCGGCCGGTGTCGCGTCCGGAATCGCTTACCTGAGCGACGGCATGTCGGGATGGCTTGAGGTGGTCATCTTCGTTGTGCTCGCGGGCATCGGTATTGCCTTCCAGACTTGGACCTTCCGAAGGCGTCCGCATGTACGCCGGTCGCGATGGCTGGCCTGAACGAGGCTGGTTAGACGTGGACACGGGACCGATGTTGACCGACCGGCGCGAGGCCGGGAGGAGGCTGGCAGCTGCACTTGAGGGCTTCGCCGGTCGCGATGACGTTATCGTACTGGGATTGCCCCGTGGCGGAGTGGTGGTGGCCTTCGAGGTAGCCCGCGCGCTGAAGGCGCCGCTCGACGTCTATCTGGTACGAAAGCTGGGCGTTCCCGGGCATGAGGAGCTGGCGTTGGGAGCCATCTCCAGCGGCGGGGTCACCATCCTGAACCAGGATGTTGTGCAGGCTACCCGAGCCTCAAAGGATGAGATAGAGGCAATCGCTCAGCGGGAGCAGACGGTCTTAGAGCGGCGAGAGCAGCTGTACCGGGGGCACTCCAGGCCGCTCGACCTAGCCGGCAAAACGGTGATAGTCATCGACGACGGCCTCGCGACCGGAGCGACCATGCGCACAGCCATACGGTCCATCAGAGGTCACGCACCCGCTCGAATCGTGGTCGCGGTCCCCGTCGCTCCTCCGGATACCTGCGTCCTCCTGAGCAAAGAGGCGGATGAGGCCGTGTGTCTTCTGACACCTGAGCCATTCTTCGCGATCGGCTCCTGGTACCTCGATTTCGCTCAGACTAGCGACGATGAGGTGGTGGACCTGCTGAAGGAAGCGCGGTCGTTACGGTCGTAGGATACCCTGGCGTCCTACTTCTTCTCGAACAGCAGCCCCACGAAGCCCGCCTCTGAGGCAACGCCTGCCTCGATGCGCGGCGTCGAGTCCGGAGTCTCCCCCGGTGGCCAGAAGAGCGAGCTGCAGGCATCAACGGGTACCAGCCCGGCCCTGTCCGCCAGCTCCGTGATCTCTGCCACCGTGCGAAAGCGCGCCATCGAGTAGATGGGGTGGTTGCGGGCCGCCTGCCTGCTGTATTCCCTTCCCCAGGAGCTGTCCGCAGGTACGACGCCGAGGAGGAGCCGGCCTCCGGGGCAAAGCACGCGTTCACACTCCTGCAGCGCCCGCTGAGCATCCGCGACGAAGCAGAGCGTCAGGGCCATGAGGATCCCGCCGTACGAATCGGAAGGAAACGGGAGATCTTCGGCGGCTCCCTCTACGACCTCTATGCCTCGTTCGGCAGCTATCTCGAGCATCTGAGGGGAGAGGTCGACCCCTTTGCGGACGCCAAGGCCGTGGCTGAACCGGCCGGTGCCGACCCCCACCTCCAGCCACTCACCTTCCACCCGTCCGGCGAGCGAGCGAAGGCATTCCAGCTCGGCCGCGAAGATGGCGCGGCCCTCCGGTTCGTCGTACCAGCGGTCGTAGTCGGCGGCTACGCGGTCAAACGCTCCGGCCATGGCCGGCCACCTCGGTCCGCATCAAGTTCAGACCGTCACCAACCGGTCGGAATCCCGCATGATCTCGTATTGGCCTTTCAAGGTCGAGAGCGGACACACTTCCGACCCGTCGGAATTGCGCAGCTTCAG
>DAIRFC010000085.1:0-10316 GCA_036795215.1 Actinomycetota bacterium
TCGCTCTTGAAGGAGCCTGCTCCTTCCTGAGGGAGAGCGACCACGTGCGGAAGGCATATCTGGGGCTATAGAGCTCATCTGTGTTGGCCGGCAGTCAATGCCCGCGGTGTGTGATGTGTGTCGGGCGCCTCAAGGGCTCCTGAGGGAGCCCTTGAGGCGCGTTGCGTCTGAGGCCTCATGAGGAACGTACGCCCTGACGCACTGGTCTTCGACCTCGACGGTACACTTTGGGATGCGGCAGCCGCCTCGGCGGAGGGTTGGAACCACGCCCTGGAAGAGCTCGGCATGCCCGCCCGGGTGAGCGTGGACGAGATCCGTTCGGTGTCGGGCACCCCATTCGAGGGGTGCGTCGCCATCTTACTGTCCAAGCTTGGGCCGCCGTCGGATCGGCTGCTCCGCTCTTTGGAGGCTCACGAACGGGCGGTGCTCGAAGAGACCGGTGGCGCCCTCTATCCTGGCGTGGCCGAGGGACTGCAGCTGCTCGCAGAAGTGCACCCCTTGTACGTTGTGAGCAACTGTCCCGACTGGTACCTGAAGGCCTTCCTTCGAAGCAGTGGTCTGCGCGATCGCTTCACCGGCTGGGACTGCCATGGCGCCTCCGGCCTTCCGAAAGCGGTCATGCTCCAGAATCTTATGCGGCGTTGCGTCCTGCAAGCTGCGGTATATCTGGGCGATACCCAGGGGGATCAAGAGGCCGCGGCGGCGGCAGGGATGACCTTCGTGCACGCCCGCTATGGGTTCGGGGATCTTGGAGAGGACTGCGACCCGACCGTGCGCGGCCACACAGGAGGGTCGCAGGTGCCGGCGGTCGACAGCTTCACGGAGTTCGCGGGTCTCTTTCTTGCCGATACTGAGTGACCTCATCAGGGGCTCAGCTGAGCCGCATATGGTATAGTAATTTCACCAGGTGGTAACTCGCATCCGAAAGAGGTGGAAGTATATGGCCACGCCCAACATCACCACCGACCCATACTCAGGTCTACAGATGGTGGAGTTGAGTCACGAGTGGGACCAACGCGCGCCATCGTACCCCGGGCAAGCCGACATCAGGATGGTCCGTGGCGTGAAGCACGCCCAGCATGGCGTATTGGCATGGCGGACTATCACGAGCATGCACACGGGCACGCACATGAACGCGCCCATCCATCTCATCCAGAAGGGCGCCGATCTGGCGGCCATTCCGCCGGATACGTTCTTCGGCAACGGCGCCGTCCTTGACGTTCCAAAGAAGAACTGGGAGGTCATCACGGCGGCCGACCTGCAGAAGGCGAAGCCCGAGGTCAAAGAGGGCGACATCATAGTCATCGTCACAGGATGGCACCACAAGTACTCCGACGGCCTCGAGTACTACGGAGAGGCTCCCGGGCTCTCCAAGGACGCAGCTGAGTGGCTGGTGAGTAAGAAGCCCAAGATGGTGGCCGTGGATACGCCGCATATCGATCACCCGCTGGCGACGTCCATGGGCCCTCACCGCGGTGGGCCGCATATGAAGCGTCTCGCCGGTGAGTACACCAAGGCTACGGGTCTGGATCCCAAAGTGGAGCATCCGGAGTGGAACGTGGCTCATAAGATCCTGCTCGGCGCCGGCATTCCCACCATCGAGCAGGTGGGAGGCGACGTGGACGCCGTGAAAGGCAAGCGCATGACTCTGGCCGCGACTCCCTGGAAGTTCGAGCACGGCGATGCGTGCCAGGTGCGGATGGTCGCGATGTTCGATCCGAGCGGAAAGTGCCGGATCGAGGCAGGCAAGTAGGCGTCCACACCAAGGCGAAAGGAACCAGGATATGAGCCTGAAGGTATATGACCTCAGCCACGTTTTCACCCAGTTCATGCCGGAGTGGCCGTCGAGCCCCAGCGTGAACATCGACGTAATCAAGTTCCATGCCCGTGACGGAGTCTACGAGGTGCAGTGGGAAGGCATCATGCACCGTTGCACGCACATGGACGCACCTCTGCACGTGACGGAGTGCACACCGACCATCGGCGACTACCCGCTGTGGCGTCTGTTCGGCCCCGGCGTATGCATCTCGCTCCCCAAGGGCAAGTGGGGCGTCATCACCCCCGAGGATCTCGAGAAAGCCACTCCCAAGATCCAAGAGGGCGATGTCGTTGTTATCAACACGGGCTATCACCACAAGTGGGCCGATACCGACGAGTACTTCGGCTATGGGCCTGGTATCTACAAAGAGGGTGCTGAGTGGCTGGTGGAGAAGAAGGTCAGGATGGTCGCGTACGGCTGCCAGGCCAACGACCACCCGATGGCTACCAAGCTGGTCAATCATGGGCTTGGCCCGACACACCCGCATCTCATCGAAGAATACAAGGCGGAGACCGGGCGAGACCCCCACGATGACTTCCCCGAATGGGAACCGGCTCACAAGACGCTCATGGTCAAGGGTGGCATCCCCGGCATCGAGAACACCGGTGGCGAGCTCGATGCGGTCACCGGCAAGCGGTGCACCTTCATGGCGCTGCCGTGGCGCTGGCCGGGGGGAGACGGGTCGATTGTGCGGGTGCTGGCGATCGTCGATCCCGAGCAGACGTTCCGGTTTGAGACTGGAGAATAGTCACTGAGTGGCCAAAAGGCCGTGGGGGCCCGCCTCGAGCACTGCGGAGTACCGCAAAGCTCTCGGCACACTCCCACGGCCCCTTGGCGACCGCTCGGTGACTCTGTCCCCGCTCACCCGTCCCGGCGGGGTGAGGGCGTATTGATCGGGCGGCAAAGAAACGAGGCCGGGGAGTAGTCCCCGGCCTCGTTTGTCTTCTCTGTGGATCGAGCCGCGGGCATCGGTTGCCCGGCTTGCGCCCTTGTCTACCGTTCGCTCCTACTCAGCAACCGTGGTGGTCACCGCTTGCGTAGTGATGGTCTCGCCTGCCGCCGTCGTGGTCGTGGCGCCGGCGCCGATCGTCGTCTCGGTGGTGCTGATTGTGGTCGTGACAGGCGCGAAGCCCTCCTGATAGGTCACGCCGAGCTCCACCTTGGTGTCTTGTATCCACTTGTCCCAAGCCTCGGACTGGAGTTTAGAGAGGAGAGCCGCGGTGATGTCCTCTTTGACTTCCTCGACGGTGTACTGCTTGGCCTCGTTGATGTTGGTGACCTGGATGAGGTGGTATCCGTAACTAGTCTTGATCGGTTGAGAGACGTCGTCGATAGCCAGTGTGAACACGGCTTCTTCGAACTCCGGCACCATCTGGCCTTTCTTTACGTTGCCTAGTTCACCGCCCATGGTGCAACTGCCTGGGTCGTCGGAGTATGTGGCGGCCAGATCGGTCCAGTCGCCACCGGCCACCAGTTTGCCGCGGACCTCTTCGGCAACCGCCAGGGCCTTGCTCCAATCGAGTTCGGTGGGCTCAGCCGTAGTGGTCGTGGTGGCAGGCGCCTCAGAACCCTCCGCACCGGCCGCGGCTGTTGTCGTGGTCGTGTTGACGGTCTCTCCACCCGGTGCTATGAGGATGTGCCTGGCGGTGCGCGTCTCGTCGACGAAGTAGTAATCCTTGTTCTCTTCGTAGTAGGCGGCGATATCTTCGTCGGGCACCGTCGTGACGCCCTCCGTGACCTTCTCGTAGACCTTCTGCATCAGCATCGACTCACGATAGTTGGCCTTGAGCCCGTCAACAGTCATGCCGTAGTTGGTCATGTCTTCGTTGAACTTGGTCTCATCGCCTTCGTAGTAGTTGGTGATGATGCTATCGATCTCGGCTTGTATCTCTTCATCCGTCACGGTGAGGCCGAATTCCTCGGCCTTCTGGGCCGCCATCTCGTAGGTGATGAGATACTCCAGCACGTCGGCTTCGAAACTCTTCCAACCCTCTGGATCTTCCTCTTTCGGCGCCACCGAGTACTGAGCGGCGAACTCCGTTACGCGCGCATCGAACAAATCCTGCAGTATGAGTGTGTCGCCGACCTTGGCCGCGGCGTCGCTGGGTAGATCACCGCCACAGCCCGCCACCGCGCCGGCCGACAGGGCCACGACGAGCAGCAGAACGACGGCTAAGAGTCTCTTTGTCACAAGCACCTCACTTGATCTGTCTGCGGAGACGGCGACGGTGGAGTATAGCCGCAACTCCGTAAGAATGCTGTAAAGTCCCCCCGTGGGACGCGGTAATCTAGCACTCCTGCCGCGTGAGGAGAGACGCTCACATGAGTATAGAGCAACCTATCAGCCGCCGCGAATTCCTGAAAGCCATCGGGAAGACGGGAGCTGTGGTCGGCTTCGGCGGTGGCCTGGCCGGGCTGCTCTCTGGATGCGACGAGACAGGCGTCTCCAGCAATACGACCGCCACCATCCGGCCGGGGGAGACGACCACCACCACGACAGAATCAACTACCACCACGACGGCCACCACGGTCGCCACGCGCCCCACGGTGGGCCGTCCTCTGCGGATCGGTCTCGTCTCGGCAAAGACGGGTCCGCTCGCGCTGCTCGGGAAGGCCGACGATTGGTGGGTGGCTCGGGGGTTGGAAGTCCTGGGCGAGGGCGTCGTCTGCGGTGATGGAAAACTCCGTACCGTCGGGGTATCGGTGCGCGACAGCCGGTCCGACCCGGCGGTCGCGGCCCGGTTGGCGGCCGACCTCATCTCGGGCGAGCGAGTGGACCTCATCATGTGCTCCGGCGACTCAGCGATAGTCAACGCGGTGGCGGATCAGGCAGAGAGCCTGGAATGTCCTTGCCTGGCCGATCTCGTTCTTTGGCAGTCCTTCGTCAATGGTAGGGGCGGGTCTGCCGATAAGCCCTTCGAGTGGACGTATGCTCACGCCTACGGGCTTGAGGATGTGGTTGCGAACTATCTGGCCATGTGGGGGCAGCCGGCCACCAACAAGAAGATCGGCGTGCTGCTCCCCGACGACATCGATGGGCGCATATGGGGAGACGCGACTGCCGGGGTAGCCGCACTGGCGGCCGAGGAGGGGTACGAGTGCGTGGTGCCGGGTCTGTATCCGACATCGTCCACTGATTTTGCCCCCCAGATAGAAGAGTTTGTGAAGAATGGATGCGAGATATGCTTCTGCGGTATGAAAACGAGCGACTTCCTGCTCTTTTGGAGACAAGCGGCGCTACAGAGCTACCGGCCGAAGATCGTCACCGTGAGCGGCGGCCTGCGGTTCCCGCACTCGGTGGAGGTGGTAGGCTCCAGCGCTCTCAATATGACGGGGGAGTGCCTGTGGCATCCAAGCTGGCCCTACAGGGACTCTCTCACCGGGAAGACTGCCCAAGAACTCGTTGAAGACTACCAAGCCAAGACGGGCGATCAATGGACGGCCGCTCTGGCCCAGTACGCCAAGTTCGAGTGGGCGATACAGGTTTTCAAGAAGGTGAAGAACATAAGCGACAAGAGAGAGGTGATCGCTCGGGTGCGCAGTGCGAGACTCGATACGTGCAATGGCCCGTTGGATTTCACCAGGCCCATCGCGATGGGGGGCCCGGCGATGAGTCGGCGTCCGGCGCAGAACGTATACAAAGCGCCGGTGGGTGGCGCGCAGTGGGTCGCCGGCACGATGTTCCCATTCGAGCCCAGGATGGTCGCCGGGGTCAATCAGCCGGACCTCCCCGTCGCGGGCCGGGTGCAGCCGATGGTGTACCAGGCATGAGGTTCACCATGCGTCTTCTGACGGTCGGGGCTGCACTCGTGGCCGGCGTGTTGCTGGCGCTGAGCGTGCCCGGGACGGAGGCGCTCGCCGGCGACGGCGCTGCCATCCGCCCCAAAATGCAGGGAGACGCCGGTCGCATCGCCGTCAAGCTGGCGCCCGGCGCCCGGCTGGCCGATACCGCGGACGGTAGCCTCACGGTCATCCGTGACTGGCCTTCACTCAAGGCGCCCGGCCGGTCGGCCGGAGTGCCGCTGGAGGCCGTGGGGCAGATCGAGGACCTCGGCGTGTCGATATTGGAGCCGGTGGTCTCCAGCGCATCGGCTTCTGGGCTCGAAGTAGATCTTGAGGCCGCGGCCAAGGAATTGCGGCTCCGGCCCGGCGTGTTGTGGGCGGAGGTGAGTTCCCCCGTCTATGCGTGTTTGGTGCCCAACGATCCTTACTACCCCGCTACAGGCGGCAGCGTCGGTCAATGGGGAGTAGAGAGGGTCGGTCTCCCGGCAGCATGGGATGTCAGCGTCGGGTCGCGGGATATCGTGATCGCGGTGCTCGACACCGGCATCAACCCCGACATCGTGGACTTCTCGGGCCGCATAGTCTCTCCCTACAGCGTGCTCACCAACAGTAGCCAATGGCCGGCGTGGAAGGATGTATCGGAGACGGGACACGGTTCCGCTGTAGCGGGCATCGCCGCGGCCCAGGGCAACAACGGCGCCGGCATCGCGGGGGCGGCATGGAACGTCAAGATCATGCCGGTGAAGATATCGGATAACGGGGAGTCGGACACGCTGCTGCTGGCCGAGGCGATCGACTATGCCGCGGCTCAGGGCGCCGACGTCATCAACGTGAGTTTCGCGACCCCGCCGGGTTCGACGGCCGGCCTGACTCTCAAGAGCGCTGTGGCGTCGGCGGTCGCAAAGGGGACGGTGATCGTCGCCGCGGCCGGGAACTGGGGGGCGACATCCGTTGGATACCCGGCCGGTCTGCCGGGAGTGATCGGCGTGGGCGCCACTGATACTTTCGACGCGCTGTGGACGCAGGCCGAGGAAGCCTCGAACAGCGGCAGCGCTCTCGACATCGCAGCTCCCGGCGGCCGTATCCTGAGCTACTACAAAGCCTCGGGCGAGCGCTTCGGTTACTACGGAGGCACCTCCATGGCGTCGCCGCTCGTGGCCGGGGTGGCCGCGTTAATACTGTCGGTCGACCCTTCGCTTGCAGCGGAGGAGGTCTACGACATCCTGGCCGGGTCTGCTGACGATCTGGGGGCGAGTGGCTGGGACGAGCAGTTCGGATGGGGGCTCCTCGATGCCGACGAAGCAGTGTCCCAGGCGCGCGACGGCACTTCCCCGACCAGCACCACGAGCACCACAAGCACCACGACCACGTCGAGCACCACCACGACTACCACCACGACGCTCATAGCGGCCCCGCGGTTCGTGGATGTCACCGAGGACAGCACGCCTTACTGGTACGAGATCGACTACCTTGCGTCGATGGGTGTCGTCACCGGCTTCTCGGATGGGCTCTTCCGCCCCGAAGACGAGATCAAGAGACAGCAGTTCGCAAAGATGATCACTCTTGCCGCCGGTTGCGCGGTGACCGAAGACGATACGTGCCCCTTCGTCGACGTACAGCGCTTTACCGGAGATCTCTACCCCTACCACTATGTAGCGGTGGCGTACCAGTGTGGCTTCACCCAAGGCACCACGGCGACGTATTTCTCGCCGTACCGGACATTGACCAGGGCGCAACTGATCACCATGGTGGTGCGGGCGGCCGGGCTTTCAGAGCCTCCCGCAGCCTATACGGCGCCCTTCGGGAACTTCTCAACGACCCACTATCCCTTTGCGCGGAAGGCGGCCTATGCCGGCCTATTGGACGGTCTGGTGGGGATGGGTTCGGACTACGACTTCTTGGCGCCCGCGACCAGGGCGGAGGTCTGTCTGCTGCTCTATGGGCTCTTGACGCAGTAGAGCGCCCGGTACTCGTCTTCGAGCATGTCGAAGACCACGTGGCTCATGAAACACCCGTCGCGATAGACGCACTCTCGCTCGACCCCGGTCTGCGCAAAGCCCAGCCGCCGGTACAGCTCAAGGGCTTTGGCATGCTTCTCGTCGGCCTTTATGCAGACGCTATGGAGCCCCAGAGTCAGAAAGGCGAAGCTCAGGCAGGTGACGATGGCGTCGCCGCCGTATCCGTTGCCCCAGGAAGTCTTATCGCCGATGACGATCCCGATCTCGCCGTGCCGGTGCATGAGATCGACGTCTTTCAGCCCTACATTGCCGATGTATCGGCCATCGGCGGCGACATGTATCTCGAAGTTGTAGGAGCCCGAGGCTGGGCCCTGTGAGTCGTAGAACTTCTCCTCCTCTTCTCGTGTGATGGGGATATGACCCACGAGGAGGTGGCGGTGGACCTCCGGATCGTTGAGCCAAGCCCTGATGGTCTCGGCGTTATCCCGGTCGAGCTCCGTAAGGTAGATCTTGTTCCCCGTGATCATCGGGTTTCCTAGCGTGTGTTGGTGTCGGTGGCGTCTGTCGAGACGCCGGGCCGGAAGGAGGCCAAGACGGCGCCGAGGTCGGCCTGTGCCGTCTCCCAATCCTCGACTCCCGCCTGCAGCATGAGCTCGTACTCAATACTTCCATCGAAGAGGAAGTAGAGCGTCGATTTGACCATCTCGCCATCCAGGGCGTGCGTGACCGTGGTCTTGAAGCCGTTCAGCCCGCCTGCTTCGGCAGCCGACATGGCCTCAAGTGTTTCCCAACTCTCGTCCTGGCTCGCCACGCCGGCGATCGCCGACTCCAACTGGGGTTTGACATCGGGCAGCACAGAGTCGTCGATGGTCATGGCGAGCTCGTACACCGACACTTGGAACACGTTCAGGAAGTACCGGCCGTTGGACGCGCCTTGAGGATCGAAGACCGATACGCCCTTGGCGGCGTTGATGCCTCCTTCGATCTCCGCGCCGGAGTCTTCATCCAGCTTCCAGTCCGCCGGGTAGTCGAAGCTGAAACCGTAGATCGGGTCGGTGTAGCTCTTGACCTCGGCCGTGTCGGCGGGACTGGTCGTGTCTACGACGTCTTCCGAGCCACAGCCTACGCTGAAGCCACAGACCCCCAGTATGAGGACGACGGACAGCATGAGGACGACATAAGAGGGTCGTGAGGCCCGGTTCTGCCGTCGTTGGTAGGTCATCATGAGTTCTCCTCGTATCGTTGGGGCTCCCCAGCCGTCGGACGTCCCGCCTATTGTGCCACGTGGGCGCGGATGCCCGTTGTCAAGCGCAAAGCCCTGCTCCCTGCGTTACACTGAGACCGACCCCGGCAGCCGCTCGGGTGAACGGCCGGTAGATCAGGGAGACTGCGATGGAAGCGCGCATCATCGGACTCAAAGGGTGTGGCAAGACCACGTTGGTGGCCGCGCTGGCTGAGGGCAGGGGAGAGGGCCACATAGCCACGGTGCACGTGGGTGACGCCCGCATCCGGACGCTGTCCGAGATCTTTCAACCCAAGAAGACCACGTTCGCCGAGTTCAAGGTGCAGGAGGTCGCTTGGGCTGAGGCAAGTGCTCGGAAAGGGGAGATGGAGCGGTATCTGGACGCACTCGCCGGCGGTCAGCTCTTCATCCACGTGCTGCGGGCGTTCGACAGCCCCATGTTGGGAGAGCCGGCTCACCCCGAGGCCGATCTGGACGAGCTCGATCGGGAATTCTTGCTCTCCGACCTCATCCGGATAGAGCGGGCTTTCGAGCGGGCGAAGAAGGCGCCCATCCCCGATGCCGGCAAGAAGGCGCTCATGCGTTGCCAGGAGGTCCTGGAGGCCGACACTCCTCTTCGCGAGGTCGAGTTCGACGACTCGCAGCTGGGCTTTGTGCGGGGGTACCAGTTTCTCACTCTGATGCCGCAACTCCTGGTGGTGAACACCGAATCGGAAAGCGCGTGGGACCCCTCGGTGCTGGGGGCCGCGGTGCGCGACCGGCATGTCCTTGCCTTCCCTTTTCCCGACGCTCTCGAGGTGGCTCGTCTGTCAGTCGAGGAGCAGGAGGAGTACGCGGCGGCTCTGGGGCTGCCCGGCCCGGCGGCTGAGGTGGTTGCTCAGGCGGCATTCGCTCAGTTGGGGCTTATCAGTTTTCTCACCACGGGAAGTGACGAGGTGCGTGCCTGGCCGATCCGCGATGGAGAGACGGCCCGCGAAGCGGCCGGCGCCATCCACTCCGACATCCAGCGCGGGTTCATCAGGGCCGAGGTGGTGTCGTACGATGACTTCATGAGCCATGGCGGCAACATGAAGTCATGTCGCGACGCCGGTGTGCTGCGGATCGAGGGGAAGGACTACCTCGTCAAGGACGGGGATATAGTCAATTTTCGCTTCAACGTGTAGCTGGGCGCCCGAGGCTGCGGCCCTCTCACAGTGAGTGGCAGAACACCCCGCTGCCCTCCCTGCGAGCGCGCCCAGACAACCGTGGGCGACAGAGACTCGCCGGCAGGGCAGCGGGGTGTTCTGAACCTCGCCGCATGGGGCCGCCGTCTCTAGGCTTTCTGTTTGAGAAGGGGCGCGGGGCCTGTCTTCACTTGCGCGCCCTCTTTGTGGGGCTTCGCTCCGCTCGCCCTCTCTCTCTTTGGGCTTCGCTCCGCTCGCCCTCTCTCTCTTTGGGCTTCGCTTCGCTCGCCCTCTTTCTTTGGGCTCCGCTCCGCTCGCCCCCCCTTGGCTGACGGTGTGGTTTGCTGCGG
>DAIRFC010000086.1:0-10147 GCA_036795215.1 Actinomycetota bacterium
GGTTGGCGAACGGGCCCATATGGTCGGCGCCGCCGGTGATGACGTTCTTCGGCATACCGGTGTAGGCGACCTGCGCCTGGTGGACGCCCGGCTTGCCGAGGCCCTGCATGCCGAGGAGCACGCACTCGAGGCGGGCCGGCTCGGTGGAGTACGGGCCGCGGGCCATGCCGCCGCCGAAGTAGTGACCGATGGTCACGGTCTTTTTGGCCCAGTCACGAGCCAGCGCTTTGATGGTCCAGGCCGGTACGCCACACTTGGGCGCAGCCCAGGCCGGCGTCTTCGGAACGCCGTCTTCTTCGCCGAGGACGTAGGCTTTCATCTTGTCGAAGCCTACGGTGTGGGTCTCAACGTATTCTTTGTCGTACGTGCCTTCGGTGATCCATACGTGCATGATGGCCAACTGCAGAGCCGCGTCGGTGTTCGGCAGGACGGGGATCCACTTGTCGGCATGGATGCACGCGGAGTAGTTGAGGTCCGGGTTGATGTAGACCTGTTTGATACCGATCTCGGTCCAGAAGTAGAGCAGCCGGCTGCAGAACTGGCCGCGGAAGCCCCAGGTGGTGGTTTCCGGGTCGGCGCCCCACATGAGCACCATGTCGCTGTTCTCGCAGATGTCTTTTACGAGGTTGTCGTTGGGGGCCATCATCCCGATGAAACCCTTGCCCCATACGTGTTTGGAGCCCCAGTACCAACCTTCCCAGCTGTCAGGGTTCCTGATCTGCTGCGTGAAGCCGCCCAGTTTGTCGAGCAGAAGAGTGGAGCAACCGTGGGGAGCGTGCACCATCTTGCACTCGCCGTGGCCGTCACCCTGCACCAGGATAGCCAGCGGGCCGTAGGTGTCGCAGATCCTCTTGACTTCGTCGGCCACCAACTGCGCGGCCTCATCCCACGAAACGCGGACGAACTTGCTCTTGCCGCGGTTCTGTGGATTGCGCTCGCCCTTCGGGTCCCAGTCGACGCGCTTCAAGGGGTACTTCACGCGGTTGGGGGAATAGGCCCTCTTCTTATAGGCCAAGCTCCACGGAGCCGGAACCGATTTGTAGTACGGTTCGAGAGTCTTGCCATTCTTCGTTATCTTCCATGGATTGAACGTCTTGGGATCGTACTTCTCATCCCAGTGGAGCGGACGGATGCGGATAATCTTCCCATCCTTGACATCGACGCAACACGGACATGCGCCGAAAATGCCACCGCTGAGGCCGAGCGCCTTGAGCACCGTCTTCTCGCTTGCGCCCTTCTTCGCTGCCATCCAGTTACCCCTTCCTCATCGCTTGGACACACACATCGCCGGCGACCCGGGGACTCCCAGGCCGCCGTTCCCCATACTCAACCAGTGCTACCCGAATTTCCGGGCTTGTTACATCATAATCCGAGTTTGGGACACCCGATAGCCTTCTGCCGAACTATTCATGGCCCGGTTCAACTATGCAATTTGCGCATAGCACCGCTGCGATGCGCCGGTGAAATGCCGTGACTCACAGAATCAGCAGGATATCGGGTTGTCTTTCAGGACATCGTCGGCGATCGCTGTGAAGGGGGCCGCCTCGGCCGTATCCGCCGGCAGGGCTACCATCGACCCATCGTCGAAGTACAGCTCGACCTGAGGCCTGCGGGACCGCATGAAGAGGAGGTAGTACGTACCCGCCGCCAGACTCCCGACGAGCGTCAACGCCCCCACCAGTTTGAAGCTGCGTTGCATCTAGTCCTCCGTTGTCGCTTCAGAGTCCAGGGTCTCTGCCCCCATGGCCTCGCGGGCATCCCTCATGCAGGTCCGAAGGTCATACAACACAAGACCAACCCGGCTGCCTGTCTTGCCTGTCGCCAACATTGCCAGGCTGTCGGACCCCGTCTCTCTGGCGAAAAACACATACCCGGAAGGCGTCTCGATGACCAGCTGCGTGAGCGGCTGCGACCCCATCTCGGCACTGCGCGTTTCAGCCAGAAGCACAAGTTCGCGCACCTGCCCGGTCGCCTTCCCCTGTGCCTCTTCGGTCATGTTCGAGGCAACGACTCCGGCCGGGCCGACAAGTACCGCCTTGTCGATGTCCGTGGAGATATCGAGCATCTCCGCGAAAGCAGTCTCTACCTGCTGCGCCATCAGCGCCTCCTCTCCTGCGGACTGTCATACACTCTTAACGACGGTGCTCTCAGTGTACCACCGGTATCCGCACCCTCTGAAAACGGCGGGGCCGCCACACCCAGAGGAGACTTCTCAGACTCCTCCGGATGCGACGGCCCCGGACCAAGCAAGCAAGGTGCCCAACGGCGCCCTGCCGGCGGTGAAGCAGTCGTTTACATCATGCCCATTCCGCCGCCCATGCCGCCCATGCCGCCGGGCATACCGCCGCCGGCGCCTTCCTTCTCGGGCTTGTCGGCAACGATGACCTCGGTGGTCAGGATGTTCTTGGCGATCGAGGCCGCGTTCTGCAGAGCCGAACGGGTGACCATGGCCGGGTCGATGATGCCCGCCTTCACCATGTCCTCGTACTCGCCTGTCGCGATGTTGAGGCCCACGCCCTTGGTGCGTGTCTTGACTTCGCTGATGACGACCGAACCTTCCAGGCCCGCATTGTTGGCCAGCTGGCGGAGAGGCTCCTCCAGAGCACGAGCCACGATGCGAACGCCGGTCAGTTCGTCACCCTCGGCCTCGATGGCGGCCACGGACGGGGCGAGAAGCACCTGGGCGACACCGCCGCCCGGCACGATCCCCTCTTCCAGAGCGGCACGAGTGGCGCTCAGGGCATCCTCGACACGGTGCTTCTTCTCTTTGATCTCGGTCTCGGTGGCGGCGCCGACCTTGATCACCGCTACGCCGCCGGCCAACTTGGCCAGCCGCTCCTGCAGCTTCTCACGGTCGAAGTCGGAATCGGTGTTCTCGATCTCGGCCTTCAGCTGATTGATGCGGGCCTTGATCTTGTCGAGCTCGCCGGCGCCGTCGACGATGGTGGTGTTGTCCTTGTCGACTACCACCTTGCGGGCACGGCCCAGCTGCGCGATCTGGGTGTTCTCCAACTTGAGGCCCATCTCGTCGCTGATGACCTCACCGCCGGTCAGGATGGCGATGTCTTCGAGCATCCTCTTGCGGCGGTCGCCGAAGCCGGGGGCCTTGACCGCTATGCCGGTGAAGGTGCCACGGAGCTTGTTGACGATGAGGGTGGCAAGAGCTTCGCCCTCAACATCCTCAGCGATGATGAGGAGTCCTTTGCCGGACTGGATGACCTTCTCCAGAATGGGCAGTAGATCCTGAACGGAGCCGATCTTGCGATTGGCCATGAGGATATACGGCTCGTCGAGGACGGCTTCCATCCGCTCCGCGTCGGTCACGAAATACGGGGAGATGTAGCCCTTGTCGAACTGCATGCCCTCGGTGAACTCCAGGTCCATGCCGAAGGTGTTCGACTCTTCGACGTTCACGACGCCGTCCTTGCCGACCTTCTCGATGGCATCGGCGATGACGTCGCCGATCTCACGGTCGTCGGAAGAGATGGTGGCAACCCGGGCGATGTCCTCTTTGCCGTGGATCTCCTGCGACATCTCTTTGATCTCGTCTACGGCCACAGAGACGGCCTTCTCGATGCCGCGCTTGATGGCCATGGGGTTGGCGCCTGCCGCCACGTTCTTCAGACCTTCACGGACGATGGCCTGCGCGAGCAGGGTAGCCGTGGTGGTGCCGTCGCCGGCGATGTCGTTCGTCTTGGTCGCGACTTCGCGCACCAGCTGTGCGCCCTGGTTCTCGAAGACGTCCTCGAGCTCGATCTCACGAGCGATGGTGACGCCGTCGTTGGTGATGGTGGGGCTGCCGAACTTCTTGTCGAGCACCACATAGCGGCCCTTTGGCCCAAGGGTGACTTTGACGGCGTCGGCAAGCGTGTTCACACCACGCTCGAGTGCGCGGCGGGCTTCTTCACCGTACAAAAGCTGTTTTGCCATAAATCATGTCTCCTTACTAGATGACCCTTGGGACTTACCCTTGGGGCAGGATGCCGATGAGGTCGGTGGCGCGCAGAACGAGGTATTCCTCGCCGTCCATCTTGAGTTCCGTGCCTGCGTACTTGGCGAAGACCACTACGTCGCCGTTGCTGACCGGCATGGGGATCAGCTTGCCATTGTCATCGTACTTGCCGGGACCAGTGGCCATGACCTTGCCTTTGGTGGACTTCTCCCTCGCAGTGTCCGGAAGGACTATGCCGCTGGCGGTGGTCTCTTCCTGCTCCATGACCTTGACCACGACCCTGTCCTCGAGTGGCACTAGTTTCATGCACAACCCTCCTATCGATCGCGCTTTCTCACTCCGCTGACTCGTCCCTTGACGTAGCCTCAAGAACCTACTTCAGACAATTGGCACTCTCAACCCACGAGTGCCAAGCGTTGCGTATGATATGCGCACACTCAGGATTTGTCAAACCTCCAGGCTAGATGATTGGGGACCCGGCACCTAGCGATACCGGGTACCACTGGCCCAAAGGCAACGAGGCGGTGGCATCCACTCCCAGATAGCGTGGATAGTCGAGGCGGGGCCCGGCCAGTGCCGCGGCGCCGATCATGGCTGCATTGTCGGTACAGTAGGCGAGCGGAGGCACCACCACATGGAATCCGGCTTTGCTCCCGGCCTCCACCAAGCGTTCCCGCAACAACGAGTTGGCCGCCACTCCACCCGTGACCGCGAGGGCCTCAGCCCCCTGCTCTTCGGCGGCCTGCAGCGCCTTGTCGACCAACGCCTCGACTATCGCCCGCCTGTACGAAGCAGCGACGTCCGCGGCGTTGGCCGCCCGCTCATCCGGCGTCATGTCACGCAACAGATAGTAGAGTGCCGTCTTGACGCCCGAGAACGAGAAGTCGGGTCGTTCTGAACGCTTGAGCCCTATGGGGAACGAGAAGGCATCCGCGTTGCCGGTCTTGGCCAACTCGTCCAACTCCCGGCCGCCTGGGTAGCCGAGGCCGAGCAGCCGGGCGCCCTTGTCGAAGGCCTCCCCCGCCGCGTCGTCGAGGGTCTGACCGAGCAGAGTGAACGTGATGCGGTCGTCCACCCGGATGAGCAGAGTGTGGCCTCCCGAGGCCACCAGGGTCACTGCCGGGAGCGGCATAGCCGGGTCGGCCAACCAAGCCGCCGCCAGATGGCCGTGGATATGGTTGACGGGCAACAACGGCAGTCTCCTGCTCCATGCGATGGCCTTTGCCGTCTGTACCCCCATCAACAACGCCCCTATGAGGCCGGGGCCCACTGTCACGGCCACTGCGCCCAGATCCTTGACCTCGCACCCGGCCTGGTGCAAAGCCTCTCTGACTACCGCCGTCATCCGCTCTACGTGAGCCCGGCTCGCGACTTCCGGGACCACCCCGCCGTAACGTTCGTGGATCGCGTCCTGCGAGTGCGTGACCGACGAGAGGACCTGCCCCTCGGGCGTGAGAACGGCGGCCGCCGAGTCGTCACACGACGATTCGATGGCAAGCAGGGGCCTGGTGACACCGTGAGCTCCATGGAAGGATCCGGGGGCGCCCGCGTACTCGCGGGCCATCACCAGCGCGTCGTCGCCCGTGTCGGGGTAGTAGCGCTTTCGGACTCCGAGGACGCGAAAACCCTGACCCTCGTACAGAGCGACGGCAGGAGCATTGTTGCTACGGACCTCAAGGAGCACCCCTTTGGCCGATGCCTCGGCCGTCGCCACGAGGTCTCTCACCAGCGTCGTCCCTAAACCGCGGCGGCGGTGCGACTGGGCAACGGCCACGTCCATGAGATGCCACACATCGGGATACCGGCGCGCGAACAGGAACCCCACCAGGCCCTGCTCGCCGTCCACGGCCACTGTGCTCCAGCCCAATGGATCGGCCTGCTCGGCCCGGATCATCTCGTCCGTCCACGGACTCTCGAACGACGCCTCCTCGATGGCCCTGACGGCGGGAAGATCCCCGGCGCGCATGGTGCGGAACTCCACTACCATACCGGCCCTAGCCTTCCGCTCCGTTCGTGACCCGGCCTGCATCGTCCGCCCACGGGTCCTTCATCTTCGTGATGTGGGTGTCCGCATCGGGAGGACGCACGTAGATGGGCTTGACCAGCTCCGGCTCAGCCGGACTGCCCGCGACGAGGTTCTCGATAAGCCAAGGCGTCAACCGCGTTCCAAGAGGCTCTTCACCCGGCTCGATGAGCAGCCCTTGTCCAAACACCAAGCGCTCGGCAGCTATCGGGGCCGTCACCACCTCCACGCCTCTAGGAAGAGCGCCCACCAACTCGACGTCTTCGACTACCACGGTGGCGGGCTCTTTTATGATCCCGGCCAGAGCGCCTCTGTCGCACACGTTCGGTGGAGCTCTGCGGATCCACCGCCGGTACTCGGGCGCCTTAAGCGACCTGTAGACGGCGTAGAAGACTTGGCCGCGGCGCGCGTCGATGGCGGGCACCACCAAGTCTGTCTGCACCTCTTGGGCCACGGTCGACATGAGAGCCGACAGACTGCTGACTCCCGTCACCGGCACTGCCAAGGCCAGACTGAGGGCGCGAGCGGTCGCCACGGCTATCCTCACCCCAGTGAACGTCCCTGGACCCGTCCCAACCACGATGGCGCCGACGTCCCCCGGTCCGGCGCCGGCTTCTGTGAGCATCTCGTCCACCGCCCGCATCAACACCCTGCCCTGGCCCCGGGCATCGGCGTACGAACGCCTGGCCACCACGTCCCAGAGACTGCCCGGGCCGGGATGAGGTCCTCCCAAGACGTGCGGCCGCATGAGCGCCGTACTGCACTCTCGAGTAGAACCATCCAACGCCAAGACGAGGCGCTCACTCATCAGAGGCAGCTTCCTCCCAACGCCGGCGCGCCTCTTCGGTGCCCGCCTCGACCGTCAGCGATCTCACATCCAGCGACCGGTGCGCCAAGCGGACGGTCCAGACGGCCTGCCCCAATCGGCCGATCCCCGCTTCGGGCCACTCGACCAACGTGACGGCATCGCCGTTCACGTACTCCTCCAAGGCCAGGACGTCTGCGTCGTCGATCTCGTCAAGACGGTAGAGATCCAGATGTTGCACCTGCACGCGGCCGGAATACACATTCGCTATGGTGAACGAGGGACTCCGTACGGGGTCGGTCACCTCGAGCCCCCTAGCCACGGCTCGCACGAACGTGGTCTTTCCCGCCCCCAAAGGTCCATACAGGACCACGAGGTCGCCGGGACGGATCGCCCGGGCCAGCCGGAGCCCAACGCCCTCCAACTCGTCCAACGTGACAGCGCGGCTTTCGACGACCACCGCTGCGCCTACCACAGATGGAGCTGCTCCGTCTTGGCCGGCGGGGGCTCCACGCCGACGGCGCTGCCGGGCTGGGCGACCTTCCCGGCGGCAGCCTCCTCCCGTGTGACGCTCGTCGCCGCTTCCAACCCCCTCTGGAGGAGTACGTGCAGTTTCTGGAAGTCTTCCACCAGCACCTGCCGGTTGGCCGGGGTATAGAGGGCGGCGGCGGGATGGAACACGGGGAAGACCACCGTATCGTGACCGGCAAAACCAGCCGCCTTCGCCTTGCCGTGCACGGCGGTCATGCTGAGATCGGTGCCGGCCAGCAGCTTGGTCGCGAAACGGCCCAGGGTGCAGATGACCCGGGGTCTGATGATATTGATCTGCTGCATGAGGTGTGGGCTGCAGGCCTCGATCTCGTCGGGAGCCGGATCGCGATTCTCGGGCGGCCTGCACTTCACGACGTTCGCGATGTAAACGTCCGCGCGCGTGAGCCCGATGCCGGCCAGCAGCTCATTGAGGAGCTTGCCTGCCTGTCCAACAAAAGGCTCGCCCAGACGATCTTCGTGGAATCCCGGGCCCTCGCCCACGAACATCAGCGGCGCCGCGGCGTCTCCCGCTCCAAAAACCATGTTGGTGCGGCCCCGGCAGAGGCCACATTTGGTGCAATCCCGCAGCGAATCGGCCAGCGCCTGCAGCGCTTCCGCAGCACTCGGGCCACCGGTCGTAGAGTCGTGGGAGTTCATAGCATCCAGAGTACCAGATGGCCGCGCAGGCCGGGGGTCGACGCCGTTGCCTGCCGGCAGTGTGGCTGTTATGCTGGCGCAACGTCGACGGGCGACATAGAGGGTCGTCTCGCGGGCGGACCGCCTACCTGCGGGAGACGGAGCCGCTGCTGCGAGAGCCGCCTTTGCCCGCCGGGCGAGACAAGCAGGCCGCGTCTGGTATCTGCAGGCAGAACTGGAACTGGCAGACACGTATCGAGACACAAACGAAACACCTCCGCTTCGTCGTCATCGGCGCCGGGCGTTTGGGGGCCAGTCTAGGCCTCGCACTCCGTGCTCGCGGGGAGATGCTGCTCGGCTATACCGCGGGCTCTGAGGCCGGACGGGCGCGGGCCGAAGGTTGGCTCGGCGGCCGGGCCTCAGCAACGCTCACCCACCTCGTGACAGCCGCGCCGGACCTCTACATCATCGCGGTGCCCGACAGAGCGCTGCCCGGGGTGGCTCAGGAACTCGGCGCCGCTCTGGCCGAGGCCGGCCCCAGAACCCCCGGCTTGGACTCCACAGGCGCCCCGCCCCCCACGGATGTCTTTGTCGCCCACACCAGCGGCGCGACGTCAAGCGACGTCCTTCGGCCTTGCGAAGAGGCCGGCGCCGCGACCTTCGTCTTTCACCCTCTGCAGACCTTCAGCGACCCCCTCACCGGTGCGGACCGGTTCGCCGGCGCAGCCATCGCCGTGACACCCGCCGACCCAGACCAGGAGTCGCCCGCCCTCTCTCTGGGGTTCTCACTCGCACACCTCCTTGGGGCTCACCCTTTTGCACTGCCCGACGACAAGCGCAGCCTCTACCACGCGGCCGCCTCCTTCGCGTGCAACTATTTCGTCACTCTGGAGCATCACGCCAAGAGCATGTTCGTCAAGGCCGGCCTCCCCGAGGACGAAGCCCTAGCCCTCTTTCTCCCTCTTGTCAGGGCGACGCTGGACAACATGGCTGCCCAAGGTACGGTTGAAGCTCTCACCGGCCCGCTCAGCCGGGGCGATGTCCACACCATCGCAAGCCACCTCGATGCCCTCGCGGCGGACGCGCCGCATCTTTTGGGGGCCTACCGGGCCCTAGGGCTGGCCACGCTGGACCTCGTGAGAGCGCGAGACGAAGTATCACCAATGGTGATCGTGGAACTGGAACGGTTGCTGCAGGCCATGGAGCCACGGCCACCTTCCCCGCCACGAGAAGACACACCCGGAGCATAATGGAAGCACACGCCGACCCACACAGAGAGGGATGACGAATGACCGAATCTTCAACAGCGACCGGCATAGCGACGGTAGTCACCGGCCGCCTCTACTTCAACACCAAGGGTAACGCCGACATGGTCAACCTCACCGCCGACGTCCGCCGGTTCGTGACCGAGACCGGCCTCTCCGACGGGTCTGTCACCGTGTTCGTCCCGGGAGCGACCGGAGCCGTCACGACACTGGAGTTCGAACCAGGCGTGGTGCAGGACTTCGCCAACCTGTTCGATCGCATCATCTCGCCCAACGAGCACTACGAACACAACGTCACCCATCCCGACGTGAACGGCCACGCCCATGTGCGGGCCGGTCTGCTTGGGCCCTCGCTTGTCTTTCCCTTTGAGAAGGGAGAGCTCTGCTTGGGCCGCTGGCAAGAGATCTGCTTCGTCTGCTTTGACAACCGTCCCCGGGAGCGCACCGTCGTCGTGCAGGCTCTCGGCGTCTGCTGAGATCGAAGGAGGATTGCCTCATGGAACCCGTACTACAACTAGCCCTCGACTTCGTCGATCTCCCCCGAGCACTACAGGTGGCGGAAGAAGCCGTCGCCGGCGGCGCCGACTGGCTCGAAGCGGGGACTCCGCTCATCAAGAGCGAGGGCCTTGAAGCAGTGCGCGCCATACATGCGCGGTGGCCCGACCGAGTGGTCGTGGCCGACATGAAGACCATGGACGCCGGGCGCGCCGAGGTGGAATGCGCGGCTAAGTCGGGCGCCCGCGTGGTGGGTGTCTTGGGCGCCGCCTCAGACGCCACTCTCAAGGAGTGCATCGAGGCGGCCCGCCACTACGGCGCCGAAGTCGTGGTGGACATGATCCAGGTCCCCGACGTGGTCGCCCGCGCCAAGCAAGTAGAGGAGTTCGGCGCCAACTACATCGGCATCCATCTGGCCATCGACGAGCAGATGCAGGGCA
>DAIRFC010000087.1:0-4134 GCA_036795215.1 Actinomycetota bacterium
AGGCCGCAACCCTCGAAGCCCACGAACATCACCCAGGGTGGCAGCTCGTCGCGCAACGCTGCGATCTCCGCGGGACTCTGGCGGACGATGGCGGCTAAGTCGAGCCCGTTCACGATGAAGATCTTGCCCGTGAAGCGGATACGTGACAGGTGGTAGCTGAGTTCGATCAGGGGCCCCAGATCGTCGCTGGGGATGAAGAACGCCCGGTACAATTCCGACGTCTCGCGGCACTTGAGGGACATCCAGGTGACGATGCCTATGGTCCCCTGCGCCCCCGAGATCAATCTCTGCGGATCCATCTGGGTCGGTCCGAAGGGGCTGATCTGGGCCTTGCCAAGCTCCCATTGCTGTTCGAGGGTATCTGGTCCGGCGGCTTCGCCGGTGCGCATCCGGTCGCCCGAGCCGAAGACCAGCTCGGTGCACAACATCGGGTCGGTGCTGTCGAAGTGCACGCTCGGCATGAGGATGGGGTCGCGTTCGAGAGCGGCGGCCAGCACCGATTTGGAGGAGCGGGGGAGGAGAGGCATGTAGGCCGCCAAGCCATGGGCGGCAAGCTCGGTCTGAAGCCGGTCGAACGTGACGCCCGGCTCGACGATGCAGACGCGGTTATGGGCATCGACCCGGATGATCTTGTCCATCCTCCGCAGATCGACTACGACCGCTCCCGGGACGCCGGGTGTGGATCCGCCCCGGAAGTGGGGGGGGCCGGAACTCACGGGTATGAGAGGGGTCCCACTCTCGTTGGCCCACTGGACGAGCCGTTGCACCTCGTCGGTATCGGCCGGCCTGGCTACAGCGGCCGGCGTGTTCTCAGCAGACCCGCCGGCATACTCCTCCAAGGCGGCCGGGTCGTCCCGGATGTTCTCCTTGCCGACTATGCCAACGAGATCGTTCTTGACCATTCTTGGCCTCCCAGCCCAGTGCGAATAACGTGCCTACGTACGATCTAGGAAAGTGAAGAGATGAGCGCCGGCACGACGGCTTTCCAATCGTCCACGATGCCGTAGTCGGCCACTCTGAAGATATTGGCTTCAGGATCCTTGTTGATGGCTACTATCACTTTGGAGCTGGAACAGCCGCTCACGTGTTGGCTGGCGCCGGAGACGGCCACCGCGACGTACAGGTCGGGGCTGACTATCTTGCCCGTGATGCCGATCTGTTGGCTGTCAAGAGCCCACTTCGCGTCGCAGGGCGGGCGTGTGGCGCCCACCGCCCCGTCCAAGAGCGCGGCCAGCTCGCCCAGTTGATCGAAGCCGGCTGAGCTGCCCATGCCCCGGCCCCCGGCGACGATGACCCGGGCGTCTTCGAGTTTGACGCCGGCCGCCGGCTCGATCTTTCTCTCCCGCGTGGTCACTTTCGACTCAGGGGTCTGGATGGCGGCGGTGACGTCGATGACCTCACCTTGCCGCGCCTCATCACTCTCGGCCGGAGCCATGGACTTGAGGCGGATGGTGGCGACCTGGGGATCGGTGCGGCAGACCTGTACCGCCTGGGCGTTTCCGCCGTACACCGGGCGGGTCATCTGCAGGCGCTTGGTGTCGGGATCGATAGCCAAGGCCATGCAGTCCATGGTGGCCCCGGTGTCGAGACGAAGGGCCAGCCAAGGGGCCAGGTCGCGTCCCACGGGGGTCTGGCCCATAAGCACGACGGCCGGCATGCTCTGCCCTACGACCGTCTGCATCACGTGGAGGTAGGCCTCCGTGGAGTAATCCTGCAAGAAAGGAGCATCGGCGACATAGACCTTGGCGGCTCCGCGAGCGATAGCCTCCTGAGCGGCTTCACCCACGCCACTGCCGATAAGGACGGCGCTCAGTCCCTGCCCCAGCCCGGCTGCCAGACGGCTGCCCGCTCCCAGGGCTTCCGTGGCCACCGGCGCGAGTCTGCCGTCACTGATCTCACAATGCACCAGCACACCATTACCGGTCTGCTCTTCCATTTCGGCGCCCTTTCCGATCCCTACGTCTCAGATCACGTAGCCCTATATCACCTTGGTCTCTCGTAGCCGTGCAAGGAGCTGTGAGGCCTTCTCTTCAGCGCTGGCCCCCTCCAGGATCTCGCACCGGCCTTCGTGCACAGGGGTCTCCATCGTGAGTATCTCGAAGCGGTTGGCGCCCTCGGGCTCCATCCCGAGGTCCGCCGCGCTCCAGGTGGTGATGGGTTTCTGGCCGGCGGACATGAAGGCTTCCAATCCCGGCTCGCGCAGGGAACCGACCTCATAGGTGGCCGTCACCACGGCCGGACACGGTACTTCCAGCACCTCGTGACCATCGGGTAGCGACCTCTCGACGACGACCTTATCGCCTTCCAGGCCGACCTTGCGCGCCGCGGTGATGCAGGGCACGCCCAGGAGGCCGGCGATACCGGTGCCCACCTGTCCCGAGTTGGTGTCGGCAGCCTGAAGGCCGCACAGGATCAGGTCGTAAGGTCCCAACTTGCCGATGGCGGTCGCGATGGCCGAGGCCGTGAGCTGTGTATTGAACTCGTCGAAGGCGGGGTCCTGAAGGAGGACAAGTTGATCGGCTCCGGCAGCGAGCGGAGCGGTGACCACCGCCTTCACGAGCTTCTTGCCCAGACTGATGACGGTGACCGTTGCGTCCTGGCTGTCTTTGATCTGGAGAGCGGCCTCGAGAGCACTCTCGTCAAATGGACTGAGGACCGGAGGCGTGGCCTTCGGTGGGATGGCCGTTCTGGCCTCGGGATCGATCCGAAAGAGAGATAGAGGGATCTCTGGATCAAGCACCTGTTTCATGCACACGATGATGTTCTTCAACGCCGCCTCGCTCATCCGTTCTTAGAAGGCCAGTCGATCCTGCGTTGGTACGTCTACAAGGAGGGGGTCTGCCCTCCGATCGTGCTTACTACGTGCGCCCAATACCCAAGGAACTTAACCAAGCCTGACCGAACTGTCAAGCTTCAACGTCCTTCGAGATAGTGGTTCCTACTAGTGAGCACTACTAGCATACGCTACTTCCAAATGCAAGCTGGATGCTGCGGCAGGACGCCCGGCCCAGGTCGTCCAGAGGCGCCAACTCCACGCCCGCCGGTGACCCGATTCCCACGCCCAATTCCGCGGCCCGGCGTATTTGTTCGAGCTCGAAGACGGGTCCTTTCGTCAGGCTGGAGGCCCCGAGTTCTTTGAGGACGGCCACGCCCACGGCATCGAGCGCCACTCTGTCCTTGGCCGCGAGCATCAGGCCCGGCTCGACCTCGGTGCCCTTGTCGGGCCCCCCGTCGACGAACGCCTTGGCCGCGTCCATGATCACGAAGTCCACGGGGTAGGCGGCGTTGATCTCGGCGATCATGAGCCGCTGGGACGGCGATCCATGCAGCTCGTGCATATAGTCGTAGTCATCCCCGGGGAGCTTCCTGGCCACCAGGCCCACCGAGTTCTTGAGCGACATGGTGAAGTGGCCTCCGTACCCGTGGGTCTTGAGGCAACAGGTCTGGACGACCACATCCGCCTCGAGGAACACCTTGGAGAGGTAGAAGCCCCGCGACCAGTGGGTCCCGCCGGGCCTGACGTGCGCCCACCGCTCCACGGGCTCCTCGTCCAAGACGACGACCTTGAAGCCCAGCTCGGCGGCAAGGGCGAAGACGCCCAACTGCTCCAGGTTGGCGCGGGTGTCGCCCATGCCGCTCCGCTCGGCCAGGGTGATCTCGCCCGCCCCGGCTTCCTTCAGCAGCGTGACTGTGACCCGGAGAGTGTCGGGGTGGGTCGAGGCCGGAAAGGTGTCGGCGCTGTTGAAGTTGGCCTTGAGGGCCACGGTCTTGCCGGAGAGGTCGCCCAGGCCGGCATGCTCGAACAGGCTTCGGACGGCCGCGTCCCGGTTCGAGGAGCCGGTCAGAAAGACCCGCGATGTGTGTTCAGGACTCATGGATCACGCTCCCTTCGTGCGCATCTTCGCCCGCCAACTCTAGGTACCAAGAGAGAGATTCCCGCAGCCCCTCTTCGATCGGCCTCATCGAGATGCCCAACTCCCTTACCGCCTTGGCGCTCGTACCGAGGTAGGTCGCGCCGGCGCCTACCCGCAGGGTCTCGGGGGAGAAGGTGCCTTCCAGCGGGTGGAGGCGATCGATGAGCTTCATGAGCCGGGAGACTGTCTTCAGGAGCCGGGGCGAGGAATGAAGCCTTGG
>DAIRFC010000087.1:4234-9652 GCA_036795215.1 Actinomycetota bacterium
TAGACGATCTTGCCGACGGCCAACTCCCCGGCCGTCTCGAGGACGTTGCGCGTGCCCTCCACGTTGGTGGTGAACGCCGGCGTCTTGTCTCGCGTCCCGATCTTGTACCAGCCTGCGATATGGAAGACTCCGTCGACGCCCGCCATGGGCGCCCGCAGAGTCTCCTTCTTGGTGATATCGCCCTGGACGAGGAGTACCTCGGGCCGCAGCAACGGGCTGTCTCCGTCGGCGGCCGTCGCCTGCGCGGGATCACGGACGATGGCCACGACCTGATGGCCTGCGTCCGTCAGCTGGCGCACGACCTCGGCGCCGATGAAGCCCGTCGCCCCCGTAACGAGATAGCGCATCGTTGCACCTGACCCTTCCGTCATCCTCTCGAACGAGACATCATCGCTTCCACTCTACCGAAGACCGCCGACGCGCGCCGCCCCCCGCAGCGATACTATGGTGGTCACACCTGCAATGTCTGCGGAAGGAGCCCGCGTGCCGCTGATGGCTGCGATCGACCAAGTCCGCCGGCCAATAGCCGTCCGATTGGTCGTGGGGGCGGCGGTGCTCGCGGGCTTGTATCTGACCAGCCTCTACAGCTACAACCTGTTCCACGGGCTGGCCGAGCTCTTCAGCGTGGTGGTCGAGGCGGCGGTCTTCGTGATCGCCTGGAACGCGCGCCGCTTCTTCGTCAACCACTACGTGCTCTGTCTCGGTGTCGCGCTGCTCTTCGTGGCCATTGTGGAGATACTCCATACGCTCGCCTATGAGGGGTTGAGCGTTTTCCCCGACTACACGGCCAATCTGGCCACCCAGCTCTGGATCGTTGCCCGCTGGCTGCAGACGCTTGCCCTGATCGCGGCGCCGCTGCTCATGCGCCGTCGCCTGCGTGCGGAGTGGTATCTCGTTGGGTTCGGCGCGCTCTGGGGGATACTGCTGATTCTGGTCTTCACGGGGTTCTTCCCCGACGCCTTCCTGCCCGAGACCGGTCTCACGACCTTCAAGATCGTCAGCGAATACGTCATCTGTGCGCTGCTCCTGGTGGCCTTGGGCCTGCTCTGGTGGCGCAGAAAGGCCTTCGAGACCATCGTCTTCCGCGGACTGGCGGTCGCCATTCTTGTGACCATTGTCTCCGAGCTTCTCTTCACTCTGTATACGTCGCCGTTCGGCCTGGCCAACATGGGTGGCCATCTGCTCAAGATCGTGGCCTTCTATCTCATCTACAAGGCGGTGGTCGAGACGGTGCTGGCCCGTCCCTACAGCCTGCTGTTTCGGGAGTTGAAGCAGAGCGAGGAGGCCCTGAGGCGGCAGGAAGAAGAGCAGCGGCAGATCGCGGACGTTCTGCAGGAGGCGCTGCTGAACATGCCCAAGAATCTGCCGGGCATCACGTTCGGGCACCTCTACCGGCCGGCCACCATCGCGGCCCGGGTGGGCGGCGATTTCCGCGACATCTTCGTGCTTCCCCACCACGCGGTCGGACTGCTGATAGGCGACGTTTCCGGACACGGACTGGAGGCCGCCGCCCTCATGGCGACCGCCAAGAACACCGTCAAGGTCTTCGCCTTTGACGACCAGAGCCCGGCAGCCGCTCTGCAGAAGGCCAACCTGGTGACCATGCGCAGCACCTCAGAGCGCGGGAGCGGCACTGTCAATTTCGTCACCGCGTTCTATGGGGTGCTGGATACCACCAGCGGCCGCCTGCGCTTCTCCAGCGCGGGGCACCCTCCCGGCATACTCAGGCGGGCCTCCGGGGAGATCCACCTGCTGAAAGGCGGTTCGCCCGTGCTGGGAGTGCTCCCCGAAGCCCGCTACGAGGAGTGGGAGGATGAACTCGCGCCCGGCGACCTCTTGCTGCTCTACACCGACGGTCTCACCGACGTGCGCTGGGATTCGCAGATCTTGGGCGAGGAGCGGCTCCTGTCTCTGGTAGCCTCGCTCGGCGACGTGCAGGCGCCCGAGTTCCCCGAGGCCCTGTTCGCGCGGGTGATGGAGTTCGCGGAGCACGGGCTTTCGGACGATGTGGCCATGCTGGCGGTGTCGCTGGGGGAGCCCCGGCCGGTCTGAGCCGCGGGGTCGTGGCAGGGTCCACCCGCCCTGCGTGACCAGATGGTGCCACGGACCCTCCGCGCCGCAACGCGCTGACAGCCGGTCTCCGAGCCAAGCCAGGCCCAAAGTCCCATGCCCGCGACGTGCCCCTGGAGCTATCTCTACGCGGCACACGGAGCTGCGTCAGCAAGCGGGAAGGGGGCCGTCATGTGAGCTGGGTCCGGACAGACATCGCTATGCCATTTCGACAACAAGGAGGGAACAACGTGAAGAGGTTCTTGCAGGTCAGTGCCTTGGCTCTGTGCGCCGGGTTGCTGCTGTCGGCGCCGGCGCTCGCCACTTCGCCTGACAACTCGGCCTCCGGGCTCGTCTCCCGGGCTCATGTGTATTCCGTGAAGCCCGGTGAACCCGCGTGGAACGCGCTGCATGATCACGATCAGAAAGCCGCCGCGTGCCACGTCGCTTCGGATGAACTGAGCCGGATGACGACGGATGCAGTCGTGCAGACGGTCCTCGACTATCCCTTACTCGTCGATGTGTTCGCGTACGACACCCTCGAGGAAGGAATCGAACGAGTGTCTGCTCAGTTTGCGGGGCTCTCCGAACTGCGATCACGCGCGGATGCCGCGAAGGTCCTAGGGAATCTCAAGGACAAGTCGTCAGCCGGCAATCAGCGGTATAGGAATCTGTGCATCTCGGTGCTCAAAGACTATGTATCTCAGTCGAGCCCCGTCGAGCGGCAGGTCAGTCTGGTCGCCCCGGCGTATACGACCAGCCATGTCCTCACGCCCAAGTTGAGCTGGGTCAGCACGTTGTACAGGCTGCCGTGGTCGGCCCACTACTACCAGGGCACTACCATGACGTACCAGCTGGCCCTGGCCGTCTCCCAGGCGGCTCGGAGTGTCTACCCGAGCGCCACGATAGTAGGGAATCCGTCATCGACCTACAACTGCCACTCGTACGCGTGGTACTCGACCTCCAGCTCGAACCCGCACTGGATGAACAGTCCAAGCGCCTACATGAGCGACGGGAGCTACCGCAGCTCTAGCTGTCAGGTCGGTGCAAGAGTCTGGTACGGGATGGGGGGCCATTCGGCTATCGTGGCCCAAACCGGATTCCGCCCGAGAGTCACGTCCAAGTGGGGCTGTCTGGCGGTATTCTCCCACTACTACAACGACTGCCCGTACGGGTCGAACGTGACCTACTGGGTCAGGTGATCTAGAGTGCCGGGCCGGTCTTCGTGCCGAAGGGAGTATGCGGATCTCCTCGGAGGCGAGGACCGGCCCTACCATCTGTGATCGAACGCCGGCAACACCGGGGCGCGTGCGACGTAAAGAAATGGGGGCGCTCAGACGTTCTTGGTACGAGTGGTCGGGGCAGGGGCACTGGTAGAGCAAGCTCAGGGCTGTGGATCGAACCGCTGGGGGGACAGTGACAGGGAAGAATCTGGGTCAGGCGTGGACGGCCGAGTACGAGGGATTCGTGTTGAACCACAGTGTGCCTCTTGTGAGAACGCTCTCTCTCATAACGCTTGACCGGGGTATCGCAGAAGATGCTGCTCAAGAGGCCTTTCTTCAACTTCTCGTCAATTGGCCTCGCGTGCGGGCGATGGAGAACCCCGTCGGCTGGGTCTACCGCGTCGGCATCAACCGGTGTAGGGACTACCGACGGGCCATCTATCGTGCCGGTCGGCTCGTCGAGCGGATCGGCAGGTCATCACATGACTATCAGGAGACGCAATGGTCGTCCGGGGTCGAGATCATGAGCGTCCTCGCGACACTTCCTCGGCGTCAACGGATCGTCGCAGTCCTGTTCTTCGTGGCCGGGCACTCGACAGCGGAGATCGCCTGCATCATGGGGATATCGCAGGGCGCAGTGGGAAGCCATCTACATAGAGCCCGTACAACTTTGCGGAGGATCTTGGAGGCCGACTATGGCAGTGAATGACGCTGATCGGGAGCTTCAGCTCTTCTTCGACAGCCATCTTCCCGACGTGGACCAGAGGGAGTTCGTGTCACGTCTTCGCGAAAGGGCGGCGACCAGACGGGTGCGCAGAAGGGGTCGAGGAGCGCCGGCATCGGGTCGCGGGCACGGCCGTCGTGCTGTCGTTCTTGCCTCCGTCGCGGCTCTCTTGGTGGCCGGTCTCGCCATCGCGTCTCTGGAGGTGGTCAGGTACATGGGTAGAGATCAGTCCGTGCTTGTAATCGGCGACGGGCCCATGGATTCGGTCGAGTCTTCTGGGCTATACCCGGTCTCGGTGGATGGAAAATGGGGCTATATCGACAGCGCAGGCGTGGTCAAGATCCAGCCTCAGTTCGATTCTGCGTGGGAGTTCTCGGAGGGTCTGGCGCTGGTAGCCTCCGTTGAGGATGGTTCAACGAAACACGGCTACGTCGATACCTCGGGCAGGTTCGTCATTCGGCCACAATTTGCTTACGCCGAGGATTTCTCCGAGGGGATGGCTGTGGTCGGTGAGCTTGACGACGCCGGCAACCCCAGCCTGTGTGGCTACATCGACACATCTGGCTCTCTCGTGATCCCACTGCGGTATGCGTACGCGTTGAGATTCGAGGAGGGCTTCGCCGTCGTCGGCAGCCCAGACGACGGCGCTTTCTTCATCGACAAGACAGGGGCGACCCTGCAGGGGCCGTATGATTTTGCCATGGGCTTCTCTGAAGGGCTTTCCTACGTGAGGAAGGGAAACAGGGAGGGCTTTGTCACCAAGAACGGTGACTGGGCCATCGAGCTCGAGTCGGCGACTTTGGACATGTCATCCTACCTCTCGTCCTTCTTCCCGTTCCCGGCCTCGTCCGGCGGCTTCACCGAGGGTCTCATGGCCTTGCAGTCAACGTCCCGTTCCCCACGCCCTGATATGGGCAGTGCCGACAAAGGCTACGTCGATACGACCGGCGCGTGGGTCATAGAGCCGCGGTTCAATCACGCCTGTGCCTTTTCAGAGGGGCTGGCGGCGGTCTGTGTCGACGGGAACTGGGGCTACATCGACACGACGGGCGCCTGGGTCATCGGGCCCCAGTTCGACTTCACTCAGTGCTTCGTAGAGGGTATGGCCGTGGTGGGGACCAGAGAAAACGATCGCATCAAGTTCGGATATATCGACCGCACCGGTGCGCTCGTGATCCCCGTGGTGTATGGGCAGGCCAATGACTTCCATGGAGGTGTTGCGCAAGTGTTCCGTGAGTCGGATACGAGGACCGGCAGTCCGAGCTACATCAATGGAGGCGGCACGGTGATCTGGCAGGCTCGGTAGGTCTCACCTTACCCTTTGCAGAAAGTCTCACTCGGAGGCCTCAGCGCGGCACCACCCGGCCGTCGATGTCCTCCATGTCGAACCACCATTGCAGGCCGCCGTCCTCCTTGCCGTAG
>DAIRFC010000007.1:0-24892 GCA_036795215.1 Actinomycetota bacterium
GCCTCCCCCGCTTTGCCGTCATGGGTTTGAGTAGGGCAGTCTTCTTGAGCATAGCGATGTCCTCCCCTTGAGATCGACCGCGGAGTGCCGCTGATCGAGGTGCACGCCGGCGTTGCGCACTAGAGTCTAGGCCGGATGCCGCCCGCAGACAAGATGCGGGCTCACTGACTCGGGCTATGAGTGGGGCGAGGCGAGCGGTGCATCCTCCGGCCGCGGGCCGCCGACCTCTATGAATATGCGGCTCACCTGCGGGAAGGGCTTGCTGATGTGATCTTCGATACGGCGTACGGCGTCATGGATCGCTTCGGCCGTGGAGCCGGGCGCGAATTGCACTTCTATGTTCAGGAGCACCTCCTCGGGGCCGAGGTGCATGGTGAGCACGGCGCCTAGGCCGGTCACGGCCGGGTCGGCAAGGGTGATCTCGCGTATCGCGTCCACGAGTTCGGGGTCCGCCGCTTCGCCGACCAGCAGGCTGCGGCTCTCGTAGGCGAGCCATAGCGCCGCGAAGACAAGGATGGCGCCGATCACCACTGAGGCCACCCCGTCGAGGACCGGCGCCTCGAGCAGGTGGCTAAGAAGCACGCCCAGGAAGGCTACCACCAGGCCGAGGAGCGCCGCCGTGTCTTCAAAAAGCACCGTGAAGAGACTGGGATCTTTGCCGTGATGGATGGCTGTGAGCGTACGCTTGCCCTTCTTGTGCGCGCAGAAGGCCTTCCATGCGACGGTGAACGAGAGGGCTTCGAAGACCATGGCCGCCGCCAACACGATGTAGTTGATGAGTGGGTTCTGCAGAGCGGCCGGGTGTTGGATGTGGGTGATCCCCTCATAGATGGACATCCCGCCGCCGATGCCGAAGATGCTTACCGCCACGATGAGGCTCCAGAAGTAGACCTCCATGCCGTGACCGAACGGGTGGTGGGTGTCGGCCGGCCGCGCGCCGCGGCGCAGCCCGTGGAAGAGCAGTCCGCCGTTGCCGGTGTCGACCAGGGAGTGGATGCCCTCTGAGATCATGGCCGAACTGCCGGTCATGGCGGCCGCCACGAACTTGATGGCTGCGATGGCCGCGTTGCCCGCGATAGCGGCGACGATAGCTCTCTTCGATTCAGCGGCCATGCCCGCTATGTTAGCGCAGCCGCCGTGGTTGGCGCGGCGGGGGGCGGCGCCGAGGCTTGACAATGGAACGCCGTAGAGTCAATCTTGCGCGAGCTTTGCGAGCGGCTGATGTCGAGGAGTGCACATGGACCTGAGACCCCGGGGCTACGACAAGGTAGTGAGGTTGATCGAGCGAGGGGTCACCGTCCCCAACCCCTTCACTCTCGACATCGGCGACGAGGTCGACGTGGACCGCATCGCGGGCGACGGGGTGGTGCTCTACCCGGGGACGCGCATCTACGGGGCAAAGACCGTCATCTCGGCCGGGGTGAAGCTGGGCGCGGAAGGCCCTGTGACCATCGACGATTGCGGGCTGGGCCCCAAGGTGGAACTCAAGGGCGGCTACTTCAAGCGGTCGGTGTTCCTCGAAAAGGCCAACATGGGTCTCGGAGCGCAGGTGCGCGAGGGTTGCCTGCTGGAGGAGGAGGCGAACGGGGCTCACTGCGTAGGGCTGAAGCAGACCATCCTCTTTCCGTTCGTCACCCTGGGCAGCCTCATCAACTTCTGTGACTGTCTCATGGCCGGGGGGACGAGCCGCAAGGATCACAGCGAGGTGGGCAGCTCTTACATCCACTTCAACTACACGCCCGACGGGGACAAGACGACGGCCTCGCTTTTCGGCGACGTACCGCGTGGTGTCATGCTGGACCAGCCCCCCATCTTCTTGGGAGGCGAAGGAGGTGCGGTGGGCCCCGTCCGCTTGGGCTTCGGGACGGTGGTGGCCGCGGGCTCCGTCTTGCGCCACGACGTCGTCGACGACGGCAGGCTGGTCGCCGCGGGGTCGCCTCCGGGCTTCGTCCGCGAGCGGCGGTCGCACGCATACAAGAATCTCTCCCGTGTGGTCCGCAACAACGTGGTGTACCTTGCGAACCTCGTTGCGCTGGAACAATGGTACGTCCACGTGAGGGCGTCGTTCTTCGCCAAACAGGAGATGGGCGTTCTCGTATACGAGAGTGCCCTCGACGTGCTGGCATCCGCGAAGGACGAGCGGGCCAAGCGGCTCATCGCCATGGCCGGCAAGATGCCGGCAGACGAACCCGCCTGCCGGGAGTTCGCGGACCGAGTGGAACAAGTGTGCGGAGTGTTCTCTGGAGCGGCGGGCGAGGTGGCGGGAGAGTTGGCCGCCGCGGAGCGCGAGCAGTTTCTGGAGGCGTTCGAGGCCGGTGCTGTATCCAGCGCCGAGGGTTACGCGGATACGGTCCAGGCCCTTACGCCGGACATACGGGCATTGGGAGTAGAGTGGTTGCGGCAGGTTGTCGATGGGCTTTGCGGCAGGGCAGACGCGTTGCTGCCGGCGGTGGACCTGTTCGGAGGCAATAGATAGGGCTCTGCCTGAAGGGTCGGAGGAAGGAGAGATAGATGGGCAAGCTGTTCGGTACAGATGGTATCCGTGGGGAAGCCAATCGCTATCCCATGGATGCCATGACGGCCTTCGCGGTGGGTCAGGCCGTCACCCTCGCGCTCAAGAAATCGCAACACACCACGAGGGTGATCATCGGCAAGGACACCAGGCGTTCCGGGTACATGCTCGAGAGCGCTTTGGAATCGGGCGTGACCTCCATGGGCGGGGTGTCGTATCTGGTGGGCGTGCTGCCGACTCCTGGTATCGCCTTCCTCACCGAGAGCATGCGGGCCGACGCCGGTGCAGTCATCTCGGCGTCGCACAACCCCTACCAGGACAACGGCATCAAGCTCTTCTCCGGAGCCGGTTTCAAGCTGTCCGACCAGCAGGAAGAACGGATCGAGGAGCTGATCTTGGGGGGCAAGCTGCCGGAGATGGTGCCCCCGCCCCACGACATGGGCCGCGCGTACCGGCTGGAGGACGCCGCCGGGCGGTACATCGTGTTTCTGAAGAACACCTTCCCCCGCACTCTGTCCATGGAAGGCCTCAAGATCGTGCTCGACACTGCCAACGGCGCCACGTACAAGGTGGCCCCGGAGGCTTTCACCGAGTTGGGTGCAGAAGTCACGGTGATCCACAACGCGCCGGACGGCCTCAACATCAACAAAGACTGCGGATCGCAGCACACCGACGACCTCAAGAAGGCCGTGCTGGAGAACGGCGCCGCTCTTGGGTTGGCCTTCGACGGCGACGGCGACCGGCTCATAGCGGTGGACGAGAAGGGCAACGAGATCACCGGCGACCAGATCATGATCATCTGCGCGAAGATGCTCAAAGACGAAGGGCGCCTCAAGAACGACCTGCTCGTCTCGACCATCATGAGCAACATGGGTCTGAGCGTTGCCTGCAAGAAGTACGGCTTCAAGAACCACGCCGCCAAAGTGGGCGACCGCTACGTGCTGGAAGACATGCAGCGGCTGGGCGGCGTGCTGGGCGGAGAGGAATCGGGCCACGTGATCTTCCTCGAGCATCACACCACCGGCGACGGCATACTCACGGCCATGCAGCTGCTGGCCGCTATGCTCAAAGCCGGCAAGCCCCTCTCGGAGATGGCCAAGCTCATGGATGTGTTCCCGCAGAAGCTCATCAATGTCGATGTGAAGAGCAAGCCGGATATCCAGACCATCCCGGAGATAGTCGACGCCATCAAACAGGTGGAAGCTGAGCTCAAGGACGAGGGCAGAGTGCTCGTGCGGTACTCGGGCACGCAGAACATGTGCCGGGTCATGGTCGAGGGGCCCACCTCCGAGGTCACCGAGAAGTACGCGACTCAACTCGCCGACGTGGTAAAGGCCTCGATAGGCTAGGGGGAGATATGCCCTTCAAGATCCTCGTGACTCGGGACTTCGATCAGATGAGCCGCGTCGCGGCGGGCATCGTCGAAGCCGATATCAGGGAGAAGCAGGCGGCGGAAGACGGCTATGTGCTGGGCTTGGCCACCGGCAATTCGCCCACCGGTCTCTACCGGTATCTGGCCATGGCGCTCAACGACAGGCGCGTCGACGCCGGACGGGTGCGCAGCTTCAACCTCGACGAGTACGTCGGCCTGCCTGGGGAGAACCCGCAGCAACGCTGTCTGCACTGCGAGTCGTACAGCTACTTCATGATCGAGCGGTTGTTCGGATTGCTCGACCGCAAGTTCGCCGAGACGAGCGTGCCGTGGGGGACCCTCATCGACCAGGACGAGTTGGTCTCGGCCCTAGAGCAATATCCCGATGAGTACGAACTGCAGGGCCTCGACCAGGGCAAGGCCATTGTGATCAGGGAGGACGCCCCGGGCGTCCTGGGCGAGATCAAGAAGAACATCCTCGACGGCTACGAGCGGAAGATCCGGGCGGCCGGTGGCATCGACCTTCACATCGTTGGTGTAGGGGGTAGGGGCCACGTGGCCTTTCACGAGAGCGGGATACCCTTCGAGGGCAACCGGATGCTACTCGTGCGGCTCGACGACAGCACGGTGGGCAACGCCGTGCGAGACGGGCACTTCCCCTCCGTAGACGACAGTCCGCGCTATGCCATCTCCATGGGCGCCGAGTTGGTCTACCAAGCCCGCACCGTAGTGCTGTTGGCCAACGGCACCCGCAAGACGGGCCCGGTGGCGGAATCGGTCTTTGGGCCCGTCACCTGCGATGTGCCCATCAGCTACGGACAGCGGTACGTCGAGGAGGGCGGCAACCTCATGTACGTGCTCGAAGAGGCAGCGGCGGCTGAGGTCCTCGAACGCCGCGCGGAGGCCGAAGAGAAGGGCTACGAGATAGTCGATCTGCGGAACGAGTCGTAGAACCTGTGGAGGACCAGATCCTGCGATTGCTGGCGGAGCGTGGGCCCCAGACCGGCGCCGGACTGCGGGAGGTGCTGGGAGACGACGGCTTTGCCCAGTGGAAGGCCTGCCGGCGTTCGGACGAGGTCGCCATACGCACGGTAGGCAGGCGCTATCTGAGGCTCGATCAGAAGGTGGAGGGGTATGCGCGGCTGTCGCCCTCCATCCTGCGCGAATTCCTCACGTATACGGTGGTGGGTCTGAGCAACGATCCGGCCGCCTTGGAGTCTCGGGCGGAGGCCCTCGCGGCCCGTATCGCCGAGATAAGCGCGGCGAAGCTCAAGCTGGCCCGGCGCATCATCACCGAGATCGGCGCGCGCGTGTCGGGGCACGAGACGGCTTCGGATGACGAGGGCACACCAGGCCTGGACGAAGAGCGGTACTGCGTGCTCGTGGCCGGTGACATCGTGTATGGGATGGGCCACGATGCGCCGCGGCCGGAGCGCAGCACCGGCAGGATGGTGAGGGGGTCGGATCTCGATCTGGTGGTCATCATGCACGATGAGGCCCCTGAGGGGCTGGCAAAGCAACTCGACGACGCCATCTACCAACAGAAATACCGGTACCTCATCAACCCCTCCATACGGGAGGAGATCGACTACACGATCAAACCGCTTGCCCGGCTCAAAGAGCAGGCCGAGTTCGACACCTTCAAACACATGGTGCCGTGCAAGATACTCGACGAGGCTCTGCTGCTCTACGGCAGTGAGGTCCTGTACAACGCGGCCAAGGACCTACTCAACCGAGGGCGCGTGCGTGAGAGGCTGGCCGAGATGGAGCAGGCGGCCGCGAAGGCGCGGGACCTGGCGGAAAAGCATCTCCTCGGCAGACGCGAAGAGAGCTTGGGGGGCGAAGACCTCTACCTGTTCCACACCTCTGAGGAGTCCGAGGAGTTCGAGTAGCGCGTTGTCAGGCGCCGCACTCCCAGGTCTGGGGTCGGAGCCCCGGCCTGCCGCCGAAACGGTAGGAGCGGCTGCGACCGGCCTCAACACCGTCGATGTGCAGGTTCGTCGTCTTGGACGTAGTCTTGATGGTCAGCCGGTCGTGCGGGTAGCGCGCCCGCAACAGGGTGGCCAGAAGCAGCGCTTTCTCCGGTCCATCGCCACGCCCGAAGTTCCAGACCTCATCGGGTTGGGCAAGGCGTCCCGGCTCGTCGTAGATGGATTCGTCGGCCAGTGCCTCGACGGCCTTCACCGCGGCTTCGTCACTCAGTGAGGCGCAGGCCTCGATGCAGACGGGGCAACGCTCCAACGCCGCTTTGAGGAAAGGCTCGGGTTCGGTGCGGTTGAGATCGCGGTAGGCGTAGAAGGCCAAACCGGCCATGTCGTTGGTGGCGCGGAGCGACTCCAAGCGCGCGACTATGTCGGCGCGCTCCATCCCCACCTCGAGGCCCAGGGGAGGCCGGCTGCGGTCGAAGGTCTTGCTGTCGGGGTCGGGCAGGCGCGGGTCGGTCCAGCAGAACTTGCGCAGTTGGTCTATGGCGTCCTGGGTCCGCAGGCACGAAGACGCGACGCGTTCCACCATCAACTCATAGCCCTCGGGTGTGCGGATGTCCACTTTCTCCTGTTTCACCAGGTGTTCCAGATCGTCCAAGACGATACGGTCGGGCAGGGGGTGTGCTTCGAAGTCTTCGCCGGCTACCTCGCCCATGAGCCGCTCGCGCGTGTCGTCGTTGAAGCGGTAGGGGAAACTCCGTTCGTAGGCAAGGAGCTTCTCCATGGCGATGTAGTGGTCGGCGCCCAGGCTGTGCCATTTGACTTGAAAGCACTTCTGCAGATCGGCGCTGTGGCGGACGAAGTTGCCCAGGATCTCGGGCGTCAGGGGGGTCTGCAGATACCGGCGCAGCTTGGTGGAGAACCTCTTGTAGGCGTCTGGGTCTATGGTCGCGTCGGGGTAGAGGGTGTGGATGCAGCCGGTCTCGTGCGCGACCACGGTCACCCGCTCGTTCTCCAGTGCCCGGCGGGCCTGGGCGGAAAGGGCGCTACCGTTGAACCACATGTTCTTGGTCACCAGCCGGCGGTTGTTCGTGAGCACCCCTGTGCCGGTGTCGATGAAGTTCTGCGAGTGCAGGGGGGTGGCCATGAGAAAGATCTCGGAGAGCGGGATGTGCGCCACTATGAACAAGGCCGCAGCGTAGAGAGTGGCCAGGGAGACGCATTCACCCGCCCCCGCGGGGTAGTCGGGTTTGTGCTGAAACGCGTCCATGGCCTCTACGGTCTCGGTCTTCCAATAGGGGATGACGTCACCCTCGTACTTGTCGAGCCCGAAGTGCGTCCGGATGCCGATGTCGAAGTAGTACTTGTCGCCCTCGTAGCCGAACAAGGCGTTCGACTGGGCCAAGGCGTCGGCGTCGATGTAGTCCTTGAAGCGGGCCAGCTCCCGGTCTTTGGTGGTGAGTCCCCAGGTGTCGAGGTCGAGGTTGAAGGCGTAGTGATCCATGATGTACTGCTTCAGCCTCGTGATGCGCCGGTAGGGGGTCATAGCCTCGAGGCCGTCGAACCAGGGGTCGTCCCGCCAGGCCCATATGCGGGGCGACATGATGTTGGCCAGTACCAGGGCATACATGAGCTCGGGGAATATGAAGACCTCCATGTCGGACAGTGTCACCGCCGACGACTTGCGTTCGAGGTCCTGGGCCTCCTCCGCCGAGGCGGGACCCGCGCCGCCGCTCACCATCACAGAGCCTCCGTGACTTGGGCGAGAGTCTCCTCCATTATGTCCAGGCCGCGTTCGAGGGTCTCCCACTCGATGGTCAGGGGCATCAGGGTGCGCACGACGTTGTCGTAGGTGCCCGCGATGACGTTGATGAGACCGTTCTCGTACAGCTTGACGCGATAGGCCTTGGTGAGGTCACCGGCCGGCTTCTTGGTGTCACGATCCTCGACCAGTTCCATCCCCACCATGGCTCCGAGGCCGCGCACGTCGCCGATCACGGGGAAACGTTGCTGCATTGCTGTGAACCGGTCTCTGACGCGCCGCCCGATCTCCTCGGCACGTTCGGGCAGGTGCTCCTCCTCCAGGATGTCGAAGACCGCCAGGGCGACCTCGCAGCCAAGAGGGTTGCCCCCGTAGGTGCCCCCGAGACCCCCCGGGTGCGGGATGTCCATGATCTCGGCTTTGCCGGTCACTCCCGCGATGGGGTATCCGGCGCCCAGGGACTTGGCGGTGGTCATGATGTCGGCCTCGACGCCGAAATGTTCCATGGCGAAGAACCTGCCGGTACGGCCGAACCCGGTCTGTACCTCGTCGGCTATGAAGACGATGCCGTGCTCTTCGCAGATGGCTTTCAGCTTGGCATGGTACTCAGGCGGTGGCACGATGAAGCCGCCCTCTCCCTGCACCGGCTCGGCGATGACGCACGCGATCCTATCGGGTTGAAACTGGTTCTCGAAGCCCCGGCGGAGCAGTTCAGCACATTCGACCCCGCAGGCCGGGTACTTGAGGTTGAGCGGGCAGCGGTAGCAGTAGGCATACGGTATGCGGTAGATCTCGGGCGTGAACGGCCCGAAGTCCTTCTTGTAGGGAGAGACTTTGGAGGTCAGCCCCATGGTCAGGTTGGTCCGTCCGTGAAAGGCGTTGTCGAAGGCGATGATGCCCGGCCGGCCGGTCGCGCAGCGGGATATCTTGACCGCGTTCTCCACGGCTTCGGCGCCGGTGTTGACGAAGTAGCTTCGCTTGGCGGATGGCCCGGGCGCTTTCTCATTGAGCTTGGCCGCCAAGCGGATGTAGGACTCATAGCCGAAGACATGCACGCAGGTGTGGGCGAAGCGGTCCAACTGAGCGTGGGCCGCGGCCAAGACGCGCGGATGGGAGTGCCCCACGTTCACGACGCCGATGCCACCGGCAAAATCGATGTACTCGCGGCCCTCGGTGTCGACGACGGTGGCGTTCTTGGCGCTCGCGACGAGCGAGGTCGTAGCCGTGGAGACACCGCGTGGTACGGCCTGCGCTCTCAGGTTCATGAGCTCAGTATCCATGTCATCCCTCCGTGGGCTCGGTCGGCGATGTGTGGAGCCTTTCCTCAAGGGCCGCCTGTTTCCGCCGCAGGTGGGCGGGTTGTACGAAGTAGAGCTCGAAGAGAGGCTGGAGGACGTCTAGGAGCCAGTCGGCCTCTCCGGGCTCTACCGCTGTGAGGGCCTCGGGTTGCCGGCTCTTGCCGGCGCCCGGTTCCAGCTTGGCCAACCGGGCGTATGTTCGCAGCGCCTCTTCGAGATAGCCGGGAAGCTCAGGAGAGTCGGCGGTGTTGGCTATCTGGTCGGCCAGCTCGCCCGACCCTGCGCCGGCCTGCTCTGCCAGGAACCGGTGCAGGAGCCGCCGGCCGACCGCGGCCGAAGCTTCTGGACTGTAGACGAGGATCTGGGCGGCGACATGATAGTCGTCTGCGTATTCGGGCGGAACATCCTCGCTGAGGCGCGGACGGGCCAATGAAGCCGGCCAGATCGGGTAGATGCACTTGTCCTTGTTGATGAGGTCGACTATCAGGCGGTCACATCGGGGGCACCGGGCCTCGGATACGTGCCACGAACCGTCTCGGTCTTCTCCCAGAGCGAACGTGTGGGGCTTGATCTCTATCTCCGACCAGCAATGAGGGCATTGCATGTCCTGTCGCACCTCCTTGGCTCCGGAGAGCCAGGCACGGGTATCCGGGCTGTGAATCTAGAGCATACCCGCGAACCGCTTCCGGCGGCAACTCGTCGGCCGGGCAGCACCGATCGGCCGCGGATGTGCGCCCGCCCAGACAGGATTGCACTTCTGCCCGGCGAAGGTGTCGCGGGTGGGGTCGATACGCCTCGTCCAGACACTCTCATACCAAAGTAGGTTGCAAGGATGAGTCTGGAGGCAGCCAATGGATGCTGCGACAGGATTGGCAGTGAGAGCGGCGAAATAGTCGAGACCCTCAAAGGGCCCGTCATGGCTGCGTGCTGATGGCGGGGCGCCGGGAGCGTCGACGAACGCGTTCGGCGCACGATCGAGATGGAGGGTGCTGGTGCCATGACACATAGAAGAGCAACACCTACCAAGGTAGGTCCGCGGATGCGTGCAGCGGTCCTGCACCCTTTTTCACGTCTGAAAAGGCCCACGGCTTGTCTTTGCGCCCAAGGCCCGCTCAGGCTTTGCCACTCTGCGGCATCACGCGCGGGAGTGAGCTCACAGGAGGGAGGAGGTGAAGTGTTCTTTCTCCCTACTCATGACCGCCGTGCACGAGTATCAGACGCACGGCAGGCAAGCCGGAAATGGGATGCAAGTAGGAGACAGCAAGAACTTTGCTATGCGCAAACAAGTAGAAAGACAAGCAGTGAAACACAGTAAGAGGAGGGGACAAATGCAGAAACGGACCTTGAAGGTCGCGCTTCTGGCCGTCCTCGCCATCGTCCTGGTTATGGGGATCTCAGGTGCAGCACAGGCCGACCAGACTTGGTCAGATCTGCCCGATACGGTGACCGCCAAGTACGGCATCACCGACAACCAGGTCGCGGAGATATCTGAAGGCTATCCAGGAGGTCTCTGGAGACCGTACAGCAACGTAAGCCGCGCCCAGTTCACTAAGATGGCTGTGGCGGCCTTTAACATATCTCTGGCGAATTCGGCCCTCGCGTCCTACACAGACGTTCCCAAGAGCAACTACTACTATCCGTACGTGGAGGGTGCAAAAGCCGCCGGTATCGTGACCGGCACCACGGCTACCACCTTCAGCCCCGACATGAAGATCACGCGCCAGCAGGCTCTTGCCATAGTTGCCCGGTATATCGCGAAGGCTCAGGGATTCGACCTGGCCACGATGTACACGGCCGACGACATCGCCACCCTGCTGGCTCATTTCGGCGACGCCGCCAGTATCTCACCCGGTCTGCGGGACGAGGTGGCGTTCGCATTTGACATGGGCATCACTACGGGCGACGACTACGGCAACATCAAGCCGCTCGCAAACCTCACCCGCATCCAAGGGGCGGCTCTGCTGATCCGAGCTCAAGCTCTCGCTCCACCGGAGGTCTGGACGCCTGCTGAGCTGAGGGTTGTCAGCACCGACAAGACAGAGGGCCTGATTGGTCAGAAGTACGCAGTGACCTTCGAGGTCACGACCTCCGCGGGACATCCCGCAAAAGGTGTCTTGGTGGACATAGACGCGCTGGGTGGGGCCGAGTTCTACGTGGGAAATGTCTCAGCACAAGCGGCTGTCACCGACGACTCCGGTCTTGTGACCGTGGACCTGCTGTCGCTAGAGCCGGGCACCCAGCGTGTCACCGCACGGGTGGCAAAAGTGGGACTCGTCTATATCACGAGGTATTGGTTGGCTCTGGACGAGGTCTATAACGTCGGGGGCTCAAGCGCTCAGAACAATGCCGGTAAGGAGCACGAGTGGGCCGTGCGTGTCGTGGTGATGGGCCCTGGACCGCGATCCACCAGCCAGAACGATTGGTACAACGCCATAGACGCCGACTTCGATCCCAGCAATCTGGACGTCGAAGACGGCATCGACGCCATCTGCGAAGGGTACGTTCCGGACGACGGTTGGACGCTTCAGCATGAGCTGGCGCTGGCTGCGCTGGGCTTCACCCCGCGTACCATGGCGGGCATCGACGTCGAGTGGAGTGTCTACGATCGGGCTGATAACCCGGTCACCTTGCCTGACGAGACGGTGACGTCGGTGGGCGGTATAGTGAGCGTCGATGGTAGGTCCATGGAACCCGCCAGAACTGCGGTAGGGAAGACAGACGCAGATGGCTACAGCTCGATCAAGGTAGTCTCGAAAGTCATAGGGACCACCCTGACCAGAGCTATAGCGGGCTATGCCGAGAACCCGTATCCCAAACAGCTCTTCGACCATCTCACCTTCCAGGACACGCAGAAGCATTCGTACGACTGGGACGACCAGCCGGACGTAGACGCCTGTCAGGTGAAGACATGGATCCATCACACCATAGGTGATGGCACGCCGGGCCCCATAACACCGGGATACCTGGCCGCCAACATCGGTGAAGAAAAGACGCTGACATTGACTCTGAACGACCAGTTCGGCAACCCGCTCGCGGGACGCTCGGTGGAGTGGACTATGCAGGGCGTCGGATTCTTCCAGACCGACGATGCGGGGGACATATCCAGTCCCGAGGTCGCCGAGAAGAACCGTGACTTCGATACCACCGACGCCCTCGGCAAGGCGACCCTGTTCGTCAAGTGTTACCAGGTGGGCGAGCAGATTATCCACGCCAAGGTGCGAGACAAAGGCACCGGGGGTACGGAAGGCGCCTGGCTCACGTATACGGCCGAGGTGCAGTGGTTCGACGCCGACATAGTCACGTTCGACGACATCACGACCCATGATGTGTGGGTGGACAAGTACACAGATGTGAGCGACGGCGTCATCGACAACTTCTGGGATCCCCGAAACGAAGCGCTGGCACGCAACCCCGTTGACACCTCACACGACTTTGACCTGCACGTGTATGGTCTCAAGCTGGAGTACGACCCTTCACAGGACCGCCCCGATAGGCAAGGTCCTTACATAGACTCCGATTCGGACGCCGTCTCGTACGACAAGGTGTTCGACTCGAAGGATGCAGCGTACTTCGGCGGCCTCCTCATGTATCCCACTGCCGATCAGGTGACGGCCGATTGGTTCAGGGCCAGACTGCTCACCCCGTGGGGCTACGACGAGGTCGAGGCGAGGGTGCCCACGGGCACCGGGTATGACTACACTTTCGATGCGACTTGGTTGAGCGCGTTTCCGTACGATCACAACCACAACGGCATCATAGAGGCAAGTGCCGAAGTATGGACCGACGCCAACTCAAATCACGTCAAGGATCCCGGTGAAGTCGTCTACGGCGTAGATGAGCGGGGTGAGATCGAAGTGGAAGCCGAGGGCAAGTGGATCAAGCTGTCCTTCGAGGGAGCGTATACAGAGTACGACCACAATGACGACGGGTACAAGGAACCCTTCGAGGGTGTTCCCGGCATATACCTGCCGCTCGAAGGTAAGGACGTCCGGTTCTTCATGGCCAATGAAGACGACAAACTCAAGACGAACATGGGGATGGACTTCGCCGGAGACACGATTGATTCCGTAGCGAGCACCATCAACCCACAGGCGCCGCAGTCGACTTTGACGGACGCGAATGGTGTAGCGAGTGTTTCGGTCACGGGAACGGAGAAGGGCCCCGTGACGATCAAGGCCGTAGTCGACTGGACGGGCAACCCACACAACGGCGTGGCGCTTGCGACCGCATATGCGAAGAAGCTGTGGGTCGCCGGGCCGGTCAAGCCGGAAGACGTGACTATCGAGATATACATCGACGGGGAGAAGGTGGCGACCAGCAAGGAGGGTTCGCTCGTAGACGACGTCGGCAACCCGTTGTGCGGACGCAAGCTGGCAGTGGAGCGCGCTGAAGACGGTAGCAAGGTGCTGAGTTCGGCGCACGTGACCGTGCACGTTCTCGACGCCTACAACAACGACCTCCCCGACTACGAAGTGGTGTATCTGCTAGAGGACATCAACAGTTGGGTCGGCGGCAGCCAGACGTCTGCCGACACCTTCCTGCCGTTCGCCTTCTTGGCCGATCTCGAGGACGACCTGGACGAAGACGAACTCATCTCCTACGACCGCAATGGCTACCGGCCGGATTCAAACGAGCCTATACCCTACTCCGACCCATATGGAAAGATCGTCGGTCTGGGAGGCACTGAAGCATTCTTCTTCAACCAGTGGCTGGGCAGCGAGAAGCCGGTGGAGCGTGGTCACGCGGGGCTCGACTTCTGGTACGTGAGATATCCCGGTATGGGATTCGTCGACTATCACTCCGACTACCTGGCGGCGGCGGCGACGTATTCATGGCCGCAGCCGTACCCAGGTGCCGATCAACGCTTCGATGGATTCGACGGCGTGCTGGACGGGATGTACCTCGGGAGCGAATACTGGAGCATCGACCCGGCATGGCCCACCAGCCACGTCGGATTGGCCACCGATGGTGCGAAGGCTTGGACACTCGACAGTTACTATGACGCCGACGAAGGCCCGGGCGTGGATATCCAGCCCAATGCTCTGACCGGCAGCGGCGTGTACATCCAGTTGGCGGATTCCTTCGTAGAGGAATACGCGCTGTCAGGGAGGCATCTGAAGTCCATCCTGAGGGTGGAGGTTTACGCACCGCATGACGGCTTGGTCATCGAGGGTGAGCCACTGTGGAGTTGGCAGGTGCACCAGGTATGGGAGATACCGGTGCCGACAACCATCGAACTCGATCCTGAGATCGACTACGTGATCGCCGGAGATGGGGCTAACCATCAGACGGCCACCATAACTGCCACGGTGTTCGACCAGTTCGGTGACCATATGGCGTTCGTCGATGTGTACTTCCAGAGCAAGGTGCTTGAGGGATATCTGGATGCAGGGTCTTTTCTCGCACCACTGCAGACGGACGAGAACGGTAACGTTTCAGTCGTGCGCCAGCAGACCGATTCAGGTGCGTGGGGTGTGGAGGAGCTGGTCGCGGTATTCGACAGTGACGGCGACACGCTGATCGAGACGAGTGACGTGAGGTCGAACAAAGCGGTCATCCAGTGGGTCTTCGATGACAGTGACGGCGACGTCCTGCGCGACGGCGATGGTGTGCCGTACCTGCCTGCAACCGATCTGGTGCGGGTGGCCGCTGACCAGCAGCGGGTCCTGATGATCCCGGGCGTGACGCCCTTGGGCGGAAAGAACGTTTGGGTCTATGAGAGTCCCGCGGCTGAGGCGTTCGTCGGAGCAGGCATCTACGTGAGTACGGCTGCTACGTGGGGTCTGAACGCAAGCACGAGCGTGACGTGGGACGATGGTGATGGAGTCTGGTTGAAGACATATAGCACCGACACCGACGACGCGCCGAACTGGATCTACGATCAGGCGGTGCCGTGATCGGTGGAGCCGGCAAGTGTCGTGCTCGATCCATAGAAGGAAAGGAGGCCCGCCTCGGCGGGCCTCCTGTATTGTGTGGGAGTTGGCGGACAGGTGGGCGTAGAAGGTGGGTGGCCTGGGTATCCAGGGCCCAGACCGCCAACGTGGCGGCGCAATGCCGGGAGATGGCAAAGGAAGGCCAAATGGACTACGACACAGACGTCATACGCCCCGAGATGAGGGCGGAGCAGGTGAAGGTGCGGGGCGACGATTTCACGCCCGCGAGGCGGCGGAGCGTCAAGAAGGGTCTACACACGTTGCACACCCTGGAGATCATGGCCACGAACGTCTACAAGTGCCAGATCACCTCAAAACGCTCGGCTCTCAACGCGCAGCTTACGGCGGCCATGTGCAACGAGATGACTCACATGCAGGACTATCAGACCAAGCTGTACGAGCATGGCTTCAGGCCCAGCAAGCTGCGCTGGTCGTACTGGATGGTGGGGTATGTTTTCGGGCTTGGATCCCGCTTGATGGGCGAGCGGGGGATCCTCAAGACAGGCATCTGGGTGGAAGAGAAGGCAGTACACCACTACGGGCAGCTGTTGACCGAGATCGAATGGGACGACGACACGCGTGAGCTGCTCGAGAAAGACCGCGCCGATGAGATCGGACACGTGGCGCGGTGGCGGCATCTGTTGGAGCATCCGGAGGAGCGGGGCTAGGAAGACGGCCCGGCCGGGCATCGACCAAGCTCAGTCACGGTGGTATGTTGGGAGTAGAGCTGTTGCCAACGACCGCTGGGACTGAGGTCGGTGGACCGGAGGTATCTGGGATGAGAGTGCTGCTTGTCCAGCCGAGACAGCCGCGCAGGGCCGGGTTCAGAGCAGGGTTCCGCGCGATGGCTCTGGTGGAGCCGCTGGGGTTGGAGATGATCGCCGCGACGGTTGGCGCCGAGCACGAGGTCCGGGTGCTCGACCTGCTCGGGAAGGTGGACCTGGAGCGGGAGATGGAGGGCTTCGCTCCGGATGTGTGCGGCATCAGCTGCTCGTTCACTGTGGACGTCCCACTCACGGTGCGAATCGCTGAGTCGGTAAAGCATCAGTGCCCAGGGGCTTTCGTGCTGGTTGGTGGCCACCATGCTTCGCTCAATCCGGGAGACTTCGCGGTGCCGAGCGTGGACGCGGTCATGGTGGGAGAAGGGGAAGCGGCCTTCCCGAAGGTGGTCGCAGCGCTGGCGGCCGGCACCGAGCTCTCGGCCGTAGCGGGGCTGATGCTGAATACAGAGGCGGGGCAGGTGGGCACGGGTGTACAACCGCTGACCCACGACCTGGATCTGCTGCCCATGCCCGAGCGGGCGCCCGTACGGAGATGGCGCCGCAGGTATCACCTGGGTACGCGGAGCTCACTCTATGCCCTGGAGACCGCTCGCGGGTGTCCATACCGGTGCACGTTCTGCAGCGTGTGGCGGTTTTATCGGGGCAAAGTCCGCTTCAAGAGCCCCGAAAGGGTGCTTGCTGAGATCGAGAGCATCCCGGGGAAGAACATCCTCATCACCGACGACAACTTTCTTGCAAGTGTGCCCCGAGCGGACCGGATCGCGGACCTGCTCCTGGAGAAGAATCTCAAGAAGAGGTTCATCTTCCAAGCCCGCACCGACTCCATCGCACGGCACCCAGAAGTAGTCGCGAAGCTGAGACAAGCGGGTTTCGCGACGGTGTTCTTGGGACTCGAGAAGATCGACGCCGAGGGGATGGAGGGTATCCACAAGGGCAACACGGTGGAGAGTAACGAGACGGCTCTCAAGGTCCTGAAGGACGTGGGGATCAACACCTTCGGCACCCTCATAGTCGACCCCGACTACGACGAGGACGACTTCAAGCGGCTCTGGGATTATGTGCGTCGCCGCGCCATACCGAACGCCTGGTTCACCATCCTCACTCCTCTGCCGGGCACCGAGTTATTCGACCAGGTCAAGGAAAAGCTCACCACCCGGAATTGGGAGATCTTCGACCTCGCGCACGCCGTGCTGCCCACGAGGCTTGGGCTGGATGAGTTCTACCGACACTACGCTCATCTCTACACCGCGGTCTACTCGCCGCGCGTGCTCGCAGGGCGCATGTGGAACGCGATGTTCAACCGGCAGGGGAGGAGCATCGGCGGTCTGCCGAGTCTGAGTCTTGCTTGGAGGAGTCTGAATACGCTGCGAAGTATGTCCGATCCAGACGAGTACATGCTGGGCCATGTGGAAGAATCAGAAGTCCCGGGGAGCGAGCTCAGTCTTTTGAGGGGGTAGCAAACATCTCAAGGAGGAGCCATGCCACGCTGCGATGAGATGCGCGAAGGTGAGGTGTACTACTGCGAGCACTGCGGACTGGAGATCGAGGTCATCGAGGAATGCAGCCACGAAGAGGGTGAGGAACCTGAGGAGGTGTGCCGCATCGAGGGCTTCGTCTGTTGCGGCGAACCTCTGACGTTGAGAGAGGACTAAGGAGTGGCGAACTACACGATCGGCTGGTTGCCGGGAGACGGGATCGGTACCGAAGTCCTTGGCGCGGCGCGCATCGTGTTGGATCGTCTGGGTCTTGACGCCGACTACCGCGTTGGAGAAGTAGGTTGGGAGTGTTGGCGCAGGGAGGGTGACGCCTTCCCTCAGAGGACCATCGAACTGCTGCGCGGAGTGGACGCCGCTTTGTTCGGGGCCATCACCTCCAAGCCGGCGAAGGTCGCCGAGGCTGAGTTGGCGTCCCGGCTGCGGGGCACAGGGCTTGTCTATCGCTCGCCTATCGTGCGGATGCGCCAGCTCTTCGGCCTCTACGTGTGTCTGCGTCCCTGCAAGGCATATCCCTCGAACCCGCTCAACTACAGGGAGGGCATCGATCTCGTGGTGTTTCGGGAGAACACCGAGGATCTGTACGCGGGGGTTGAGTTCGCCACTGTGCCGGAGGAGTTGGCGGCGGTACTGGGAAGGCTCTCGGCCAACTTCGCACCGTTTGTGAAGCTGGCGGGTGACGACTACGCCATATCGTGCAAGGTGAACACACGGGCCGGCTCGGAGCGCATCGTGCGCGAAGCCTTCGAATTCGCCCGCAGGTTCGGGCGCAAGAAGGTGACCATCGTTCACAAGGCCAACGTGGTGCGGGCTACCGACGGACTCTTTCTCGAGACTGCCCGGGAGGTGGCACGGGAGTACCCGGATGTCGCGGCCGACGATGCGAATATCGACGCCATCTGTATGTGGCTGCTGAAGAACCCGTTCAATTACGACGTGTTGGTTGCCCCGAACCTCTATGGCGACATCATCTCCGACCTGTGCGCTCAGATGGTGGGCGGGCTGGGCTTCGGATGCTCTGCCAACATAGGGGACCAGTCGGCCGTCTTCGAGCCCACGCATGGGTCAGCCCCGAAGTACGCGGGCCTGGACAAGGTGAACCCCATCGCCACCATCCTGGCCGCCAAGATGATGCTCGACTGGCTCGGCGAGGCAGAGATGGCGGCGCGTGTGGAGGCGGCAGTGGCCGCGGTGATCGCTGAGGGGACCGTCCGCACGTACGATATGGGCGGCGTGAGCACGACCACGCAGATGGCGGAGGCCATCGCGGCAAAGCTTTGAGAGGAGACGCGGTGAACAAGACGACCGTGTTACGGAAGGCCATCATGGAGCGGCGCGCGGTGGTGGCGCCCGGCGCGCACGATGCTTTCAGTGCCAAGGTGATCGAGCGGTGTGGCTTCGAGGTCGTGCAGGTGTCGGGGTATGGGGTGGCAGGGTCGCTGCTGGGGCTGCCCGACGTCGGTCTGGTGCAGATGAAGGACGTGCTCGACGTCACCTGGAACATCGTGCAGGCCGTAGACATCCCTGTGATGGCCGATGTCGACACCGGCGGGGGCAACGCCGTCAATGCAGCTTGGATCACCGGGCGGCTGATCACGATGGGCGTGGCCGGCATGAACATCGAAGACCAAGTGTTCCCGAAACGGTGTGGCCACATGGCCGGTAAGGAGTGCATCGACGCCGATGAGATGGCCGGCAAGGTGCGGGCCTGCGCCGATATGCGCGACCGTCTCGACCCCGACTTCATCATCAATGCCCGCACTGATGTGTTCGCCGGCATGGGTCTGAGCGAGGCCATCCGGCGCTGCAATCTGTATCTGGATGCCGGAGCAGACCTGGCTTTCATCGATGGCATCAAGACCCGGTCCGACGTGCAACGCGCGGCCAGAGAGGTCAGGGGCCCGCTGTCTGTCAACCTCATGGATGCAATAAGCGGCATGAGAACCGAGCTCATCCCCATACCCGACCTGGCGGCCATGGGCATCGGGAGGGTGTCTATCCCGGTGGCCTCGATCATGGTGATGCACAAAGCCCTCGTGGAGTTTTTCACCGCCTTGAAAGCTTCTCCAACTGGGACGTTGCCGGGGCAGACACGGTGGGTCAGCTCCTTTGAGGAATACACAGACTTCGTCGGCCTGAACGACTACAGGACCCTGGAAGACCGGTATCTGCCGACGCAGCGTCTGGACAGCAAGTATGGCGAGGTGAAGAAGATAGTCGGATGACAGGGTGCGCCGGAGTCCGGCCGGGCGCGCGCCGGGGCGGCGCGCCACCCGCCGGTGTGCGGCGCAGTACAGAGGAGGTGCGCCGGTGGGCATGACTGTTGCGGAGAAGATCTTGGCCCGCGCTTCCGGGGTGGCCCATGTGGCGGCCGGCGAGGTGGTGGAGCCCGCGGTCGACTTGGCCATGTCGCACGAGAACGCCGCTCTGGTGATGAACCAGTTCGCCCAGATCTATGAGGGCACCGGCCTGGAGGCCCGGGTCTGGGACCCGGATAAGATAGCCATCGTCTTCGACCATCGGGTCCCCGCCGAGACCGCAAAGACGGCGACCAATCAGAAGAAGGTCCGTGAGTTCGTCGCTGCGCAAGGCATCACCAAGTTCCACGACATCAGCGCCGACGGTGGCGGGATCTGCCACCAGATACTCCCCGAGAGCGGGTACGTGCGGCCCGGCATGGTGGTGGTGGGAACCGACAGTCACACCAGCACCCACGGTGCGCTCGGGGCGATGGCCATAGGAGTGGGGGCGACCGACATGGCCGGGGTCTGGGCATTGGGCCGTATGGTCAACGTGGAGGTGCCGGGGAGCATCAAAGTGGTGGCCGACGGGGAGTTCGGACCGAGTGTGGGGCCGAAGGATCTCATCCTCTATCTCATCGGCATGCTCTCGGCGGAGGGGGCCAACTTCCGGGTCATCGAGTTCCACGGCCGGGCCGTCAGGGGTATGTCGCTGTCCGGACGCTTGGTCGTCTGCAATATGTCGGTGGAGGCGGGGGCCACCTGCGGCATAGTGCCTGCCGACGACGAGACGGTGCGGTATCTGCGCGAAGAGGCGGGGGTCGTCGACCCCATGGAGGCGGTGTCGCCCGACGGCGACGCCGTCTATGAGGAGACCTTAGAGATCGACGTCTCCCGGATAGAGCCACAGGTGGCACGACCGCACACCGTCGACAACGTCGGACCGGTGGGCGATGTGGAGGGGACCAGGATAGATCAGGTGGTGATCGGCTCGTGCACCAATGGTCGTTTGGACGACTTGGAGACCGCTGCCGCGGTGTTGCGGGGCAACAGGGTAGCGAAGGGTACTCGCATGTTGGTCTTCCCGGCTTCGTGGCGCATCTACAAAGAAGCATTGGCGAGGGGGATCATCGCCGATCTGGTCGGGGCGGGCGCCATCATCATGAACCCGGGCTGCGGCTGCTGTCTGGGGGTGCATCAGGGCGCCCTGGGTGACGGCGAGGTGGCCCTTGCCACCACCAACCGCAACTTCAAAGGCCGCATGGGCAACCCTGATGCCTCGGTCTATCTGGCGTCGCCTCTCACCGCCGCCGTGAGCGCGCTCCACGGTGCTATCACCGACCCGCGGAAGGAAGGGGGCTGAGATGAGCGCGTCCTACAGGGCCAGGGTGGTATTGCGACTGGGTGATGACGTTTCCACCGACGCCATCTATCCGGGCCGCTTCATGGCCACGGTTCTTCCCACCGAGACGCCGCAGTATTGCTTCGCCGATGTGATTGAGTTCAATCGGAGGCTGCGCGACGGGGAGGTGCCCCCCGGAAGCGTGATCGTGGCCGATCGTAACTTCGGCACCGGCTCTTCGCGTGAACAGGCGGCTTCCTGCCTCAAAGGCTGGGACCTGGTCGTGGTCGCCAACAACTACTCGCGCATCTTCTTGCAGAATGCGGTGAACCTGGGGTTGCGGCTGGTGGTCTGCCCGGGTATCGAGGCCTCCGAAGGCGACGAGTTGGAGCTATCCGCTGAGGCCGTGACCAACCTGAGGACGGGCGCCACTTTTCTGGTCGAGCCGCTACCTCCGGCCCGGCAGGCGATCGTGGACGCGGGAGGGCTCATACCTTACATCCGCAGGCGGGTCACCGAGGCGCGTGCAGGCTAGCTCGACTGCCCGTTGCGCGTGGGCTTCCCGGAAGACCAACGCCTCCACCATGGTCTGGACACCGCCTCCGCGATGGCCGCGTCTGCCTCCTCCAGATTGAAGTACGGCAAGAGCAGGTCTTCCATCTTGTAGAGACCATTGGGTTTGTCCTGCAGGTGTTTGACCGCGAACAGGATGCCGTTACCAAATGCCTCTCGTGATATGGACTCGTGCCTGAACCGGACGGTCTGGTAGGGGAAGCCGAACAGGATCTCGTGGACCCCGATGATGCCGCCCGCCCTGATGGTCTTGATGTTCTCTTCGGGCACGTCGAGAGTGCTCGCGAGGAGCTTTGCGGTGCCCGACACCTCGGGTTTCTGCTTGAAGTGCTCTTCGATCACCTCGATGTCGGTATTGGGAGCGATCTTCTTCAGGATCTGGGCGGCGATGATCATGAAGTTGATGCCAAGAGTGATGTTGGGCGAGTGCATCACCGTGGTGATCTCGGAGTAGTGCTTGAGCTTGTCCAATTGCTCAGGGGAGTACTGGGAGACAGCGGTGACTATGGAGATGCCGCGCCTGGCGGCCGTGGCGCCGTAATAGTCGAGCCCGTTCTCAGAAGAGAAGTCCACCACCACATCGACCGGGTGTTGGTCGAAGAGTTCGTCGGCCGTGAATTCGTCCTTCTTGTACATGAGTCCCGGCTCATCCGATTCGACACCCAAGAACTCGGGCACCGAGCGATGAAGGAGCACGCTCGACCGTCTGATGATCCACTGCAGATTGGTTTCTTTGGACTCGAGCAAGACGCGGGCTACCGATCGCCCGGCTCTGCCGAATCCCATAAGGCCGACCTTCATGCTTCCCTCCTTCAGTCGGTCGGTGGACAAGGACAGCATGCGTTTCTAATAAGGTGTTTGCCGGGTCGGGCGCAAGTCTCCTGATGGTGAAGCCCTTCACGGCCCAAGGAGAACAACGGCGTCTCCGGTCACGAGGGAGACCAGGATCGTCGTGAGGTGACCCTCATATTTGAGCTTTGGCTTCTTATGTATATCACACGGTGGCCTTCTCGCGCGAGTGCGCTGGACTGAGTGCCGGCGCGTCGCAGGTCGTGGGCGGCATCTCCGAGATATAATGCAGCACCCCTGCCACTCCAACGCAACAGAGAGAGTCGATATGATCCTGAAGCTCGGCATCCCCAAGGGCAGCCTGGAGAACACCACCATCGACCTGTTCAAGCGGGCCGGTTACAACATGTCCACCTCGAGCCGCTCGTACTTTCCGGTCGTCGACGATCCCGAGATAGATTGCCTACTCATCCGCGCCCAGGAGATGGCGCGCTATGTGGAAAACGGCATCCTCGACGCAGGGGTCACGGGTCTCGATTGGGTCCGAGAGAGTGACGCCGCAGTACACACGGTCTGCGACCTCGTCTATGCCAAGCAGAGCTTTGGCAAGGTGCTGCGGTGGGTGCTGGCTGTTCCGGAGTCTTCTCCCGTGCAGAGCGTGAAAGACCTCGAAGGGAAGATCATCGCGACAGAGTTGGTGGCCACCACCAAGCGCTACCTGGCCGAGAAAGGCGTGAACGCCAAGGTGGAGTTCAGCTGGGGAGCGACTGAGGTCAAACCGCCCGAACTGGCCGACGCCATCGTGGAGGTGACCGAGACCGGGAGCTCCCTGCGGGCCAACAAGCTGCGCATCGTGGAGACCGTTCTGGAATCGAACACCCAGCTCATCGCCAACGTGCAGTCGTGGGAAGACCCCGAAAAACGGCGCAAACTGGAAGACATCAGCATGCTGCTGCAGGGTGCCATCGCGGCGCTAGGCAAGGTTGCAGTGATGCTCAACGTGCGTCGCGCCGACTTGGACACGGTGCTGCAGGTGTTGCCGGCGTTGCGCAGACCCACCATTTCGTCGCTCAGCGACGACGAGTGGTTGGCCATCAACACTATCGTCGATGAGTCGGTGGTTCGGACTATCATCCCGCGCCTCAAGGAGGCCGGAGCCGAGGGCATCGTGGAGTACCCGCTCAACAAGATCGTGATGTAGGGCGCTCAGTCTCCTCCGGGCGCGCCCCGGCTACCCTCAGGTATCTGCGCGGCGAGCGCTTTTCGGAGTTTGATGGTGCGCACCAGCAGTTCGCCTGCTCCGGCCGCGGCCCGGCCGATCTCCGGATCGTGGCCGGCAGCGCCCGCGGACCACAACCCGCATGCCTTCACCTTGGCCACCACGCGGTACCCGAGGTCGGCAAGAGGCAGGGACATCGCCTCGATCGTGTGTCCCAGATATTGCTCCTCCGCCTGTTCCCCGACGGCGATGACCACCGCGCACGCCCCTCCCAGCGCCTCGCGGATCCCAACCCAGCAGGAACGATCCTCTGGATCGAATACCTCCAGGCAGTAGCAGCGCTCGAGAAAGCTCTTGACCAAGGAGGACACGTTGTAGAAGTAGACGGGTGATCCCAGCACCAGGCCATCTGCCTCCAGTATCAGGGGGTAGAGGCTCTGCATGTCATCCTGGATCACGCACCTGTGCGACGAGGCGCAGCTTTCACATCCTCTGCATCCCTCGATGTGTTGGTCGCGCAGCATCACCAGGCGCGTCTCAGCGCCGGCCCTGCCGGCGGCGTCCAGAGCATCCTTGACCAGGATGTGCGTGTTTCCACCTTTTCGCGGGCTTCCTACCACACCTAGGATCTTCACGCCGGTATCGCGGTTCACAAGAGCCCCCCCAACGTCTACCAGCCTTCTGCGACACGCCCGTGAAGCGGCCGCCCTCATACCAGTCTGCCACATGCGGAGCCGACTTGCTGGACAGAATCGCCAAAGAGAAGACCCCCTCCGGCGCCCCAGGAATGGGGGCGCCGGAGGGGGTCGTTCGGCCGGATGGCGACCGTGGTCGAGGGGGTTGGCCTACTTGCCCAACCAGCCGTCGACCAGGGCTTGATTCGCGGGCTCGCTCAACCAGGCCTCAACGGCCTCTTCTTCACGGCCCGATCCGTAGTCATCGATCACGAACTGGGAGAGCTTCGCCAGGGAGTCGTCGTCCATCCTGAAATTGGCGAGCCACCCTGCGACGGCCGGGAAGTCCTCAGAGAATCCGAGGCGCGCCAGGATGTGCATCTTGTCGCCTTCCCCGAACAGACCCTGGGGATCGTCCAGATCCTTGAGATCGTGAGCCGCGTAGACCCAGTGGGGTCTCCAGAGAGTCACGACAATGGGCTCCTCTCGATCTATCGCCCTATCGAGTTCGGCGAGCATGGCAGGGGTACTGCCTTCCAGCAACTCGTACCCGTCCAGCTCGTACCCGGGCATGACGGCCTCACGCGTCAGGCGAGTGAGCCCTGCGCCCGGCTCTATCCCAACGATCACGCCGCCGAACATGTCGGCGTTGCCCTTGAGGTCGGCGATCGAGTTGATATCTTCCAGGTACGTGGGCACGGTCAGCTCGAGGGTGCCCTTGTCGTACCAGACGTTTATGTCTTCCAGCTGATCGCCGTATTCGTTCCAGTAGTCTTCGTGCGTGGTGGGAAGCCAGGCGTCGGTGAAGAAGTCGATATCGCCCGCGGCCAGTCCTGCGTACACCGGCGCGGCGTCGAGTTGGGTCAGCGAGACGCTATACCCCTCGTCTTCAAGTATCCTCTTCCACAAGTAGGTGGTGGCGATACATTCGTCCCACGCTATCCATCCGATCCTGACCTCACCGAGATCACCGCCGGA
>DAIRFC010000007.1:24992-49823 GCA_036795215.1 Actinomycetota bacterium
GCGGGCGCCTCTGTTGTTGCGGTAGGCTCCTCGTCTCCGCATGCCGTGACGGCCAGTGAAAGCACGACGAGTACTAGCGCCGCAAGTAGGCCGATCAAGATCTTCTGCGAAACACCTGTCTTCTTCTTTGCTCCGGAACTCATACAAACTCCTTCGATCTCTAGCTGATTCCAGTCTCTGTTTGAACCGATAGAACGTCCCCTTTCGTACTACGCTGTCCCTGCCCTGTCACCGGTCTTGCCGCCACTCAAGGCGGCCGTCAAACGGTCCAGGTATATAGCCAATAGGACGACCGCTAGACCGCCCTGAAAGCCCAAACCTACGTCGAGTCTCATCACGCCGCGGTACACCACCGCGCCAAGGCCGCCGGCTCCTACGATGCCCGCCATGACTACCATGGAGAGCGCCAGCATGATCACCTGATTGACGCCGGCCATGATGGTCGGCATGGCCAGCGGAAGCTGGATGCTCCTGAGCACCTTGAAACCCGTGGCGCCGAACGCCTCCGCGGCTTCGACCACTTCCTTGTCCACCTGGCGGATACCCAACTCTGTGAGCCGCACGGCCGGTGGCATGGCGAAGATCACGGTTGAGATCACGCCGGGCACACTCCCTATCCCGAAGAAGATGATGGCCGGGATGAGGTAGACGAAAGCCGGCATCGTCTGCATGAAGTCCAGGATCGGACGCACGAGGCCGCTCACCACCTGGTTCCGAGCGGCCAGGATGCCCAGCGGCAATCCCAAGATCACCGCGATGACGGCCGCAACGAGCACCAGAGACAGCGTCGACATCGCTGCGTTCCACAGCAACATGCTCTGGACCAGGGCGAACCCGATGAACGAGAACGCCCCGAAGACGAAGCCACGGGCGCCCCAGCCGATGATGCCGAGGATACCTGCCATCACGAGCGGGGACGGCCAGAGGAATGCTTTCTCCAGGCTGTTCGTCATCCAGCTCACCACGGTGCTGATGAAGTCGAAGAACCCGCCCAGATAGTCGGTCAGCCAATCGACAATCGACTCCACCCACGAATCCACGGGCACGCGGTATCGGGCGAACAGCCACACGAGAGCCACGGTAACGCCGATGACAAGGATGGTCCGTGTCCAGATCCTGCGCCGTCTGCCGGCCGCCTGCTCCTCCTGGAACTTCTTCACCAGGCGTTTGTGACCGATCCTCTCTACCTGCTTGTCCCTCCTATCGCGGATCAAGGGCGTTCTCCTCTGTGTCGATGGTCGCGGCAGCCTCGTCGCTGTCGTCCGCGCCGTTGTTCACTGTGGCCGTCTCTCCGAGGGCCTGGAGAAGCGCCACTCTCGAGATGACTCCAAGGAGCCTGCCGTCCTTCACCACCGGGAGGGGGAGTCGAGACTCGGCGGAAGTTATGAGCAGATCGGAGACGGGTGTTTCCGGGTCGACTGTCGCCATGTCCGTGTGCAGGATGCCGTCGAGTCGGGGCTCCTTACGCCTGACCGCGGCGATGACGTCGTCGTCTAGGGTCGCACCCATGAGCCTGCGATCGGGTCCCACGACGAAGAGGGCCGATACCTGCCTGTCGCGCATCGCCTTGAGGGCGGCCGACGGTCCTTCGCGGGCAAGAATGACCGCGATCGGTTCCTGCATGATGGAAGCGGCGGTGAGCACGCGTGAGCGGTCGACCTGCCTGACGAACGTAGCTACGTACTCCGTTGCGGGGTTTGTCAGGATCTCTTCGGCTGTGCCGATCTGGTCGATGCTCCCGCCCTTGAGTATGGCGATGCGATCTCCAAGGAACATCGCCTCGTTGAGGTCGTGGGTGATGAAGACGATGGTCTTCTTCAGCTCGCTCTGCAGGCTCACGAGCTGCTGCTGCATCTCGTTGCGGATGAGCGGGTCGAGTGCACTGAAGGCCTCGTCCATGAGCAGGATGCCGGAGTCTGTGGCCAGCGCCCGAGCGAGCCCCACGCGCTGCTGCATGCCGCCCGACAGCTGGTTGGGCATCTTGTCCTCCCAGCCCGCTAGGCCCACTTTCTCGAGCGCTTCGAGAGACTTGGACTTGATCTTGGCCTTGTCTTCGCCCTTGACTTCCAGACCCCAGCCTGTGTTCTGGAGCACGTTGTAGTGCGGAAAGAGGCCAAAATGCTGAAACACCATGCTGAGCTTCTCGAGTCTGGCCTGTCTCAGCTCCTTGTGGTCCAGCTTCACGATGTCAAGGCCGTCGATCAGGATCGTGCCCGCAGTGGGCTCGTAGAGGCGGTTCATGCAACGCACCAGCGTCGATTTTCCCGATCCGGAAAGGCCCATGACGACGAAGATCTCGCCTTCCTGGACGTCCAACGAGACGTCGACCACGGCCGGAACCACGTCCAACCGGTTCTTGACCTCGTCAAGCGGGGCTCCGTCCCTGAGCAGTTCATAGGCACGAAAGCTGTGTCTGCCGAAGATCTTGTAGAGTCTTCTGACCTCTATTTTGGTCATGGTCTGTTTCCCATGGTCGATGTCCAGTCCTGTGGGTACAAGCGCCGCTGAACCGCGGCGGCTCGACCTACGAAATATTGATGTGTTTTATGAGTGCTGTTGTGCGGATGTCCCAAGGCGTTGGAGCACGGAGAGCGTGTCACTTGCCCTGGGCAGAGAAATCTGGAGAGTCACGCCCTGAGGCGCATTAGCAGGTCAACCACAGTCATTCCAAGCGACTTACCCAGCCCTTGATGTGGTTGGGGCGATGCTCCACTTTCTCCACTTAGATCGTGGGCCCGACAGATAGGACTTAAGAAATCTCCTTGTCGTTTTCCATGCAAGGATTATACCCGAATGGCTTAGATCACACACTTCGGCCGGTTTAGGTCCGCCAGATCAGGGGCGCTCACCGGCGTTTGCAGCTGCCCGCGCGACGGTGGAATCAGTGCGTTTGTTTCCTCTCGGAGAAGCTAAGATAGACGCCTTGACAGGTCGTCGACCTGCACGTCAAGGCCCACGGTCGCCTTTCAACCAGGTCGAGAGGAGTGTCGTGAAGGGTGAACGGATAAGTGTGATGACGAGTGCGGCTCAGACGAAGTCTTTGGGCAGGCGGGGCGCCGTGCGCTTCGCACTGGTGTTGGTCGTCGTCGGGTTGGCGATGCTGGGTTGCGGAAAGACCGGCGACGGGGTGGGCGGGGACGGCGCCCCGGTCGTCGTCGCCGATACCACTTTCATGGCCGACATAGTGCAGAACGTGGCTGGAGAAAGCTTCAGGGTCGTCCCCTTGGTGCCGTCGGGGGCCGATCCGCACTCTTTCGAGCCGACTCCGCAGGACGCCAAGTCGGTCGCCGAATGCGAGGCCGTGGTCATCAACGTCACAGGGTTGGTGCCGCAACTCGACGACCTGATATCGGCGGTCGGGGACAGTGGCGTCACAGTCATCGAGGCCGCCGCAGGCTTGTCCGGGGCGCCCGACGACCCGCATCTTTGGCTCGACCCCATCATGGTGATCAGTTACGTGGCCACTATCGCTCAGGGTCTTGCCGAATTGGACCCCGCGGGTGCAGACTCCTATCGTTCGCGGGCCGAGACATACAAGACGCAACTGCGCGAGCTCGATTCGTGGATCGCCGATGAGGTGTCGGTTCTGCCCTCGGAGCAGAGGCTGCTGGTCACCAATCATAAGAGCCTGAGTTACTTCGCCGGGCGGTACGGGTTTCGTGTAGTGGGGGCTTTGTTCCCGACGGTGAGCGGTCAGGGGACACCGTCCGCACAGGAGGTGGTGGCGCTTGTGAACGACATCAAGAGTAGCGGTGCTCCGGCCATCTTCCTCGAGACCGGCAGCAACACCGATCTGGCCCGCCAAGTGGCCAGGGAGACCGGGGTGGCGGTGGTGGACGATCTGTACATAGCCTCGCTGGGAGACGAAGCGTCGACATACATCGAGATGATGCGTCGCAACGTGACCCTGATCGTGGACGCGCTCAAGTGAGCGACCTCCTCGAACTCCGTGGCGTCAGCGTCTGCTATGGCGGGCGGACGGCGCTTGACTCGGTGTCGCTCTTCATCCCGCACGGCGGACAGGTGGCGGTGGTGGGACCCAACGGGGCGGGCAAATCCACACTCTTCAAGGCGATGATGGGCTTGGTACCCCTGAGCAGTGGAGAGATGCTCATACACGGACGTCCGGCCTCCGAATACCGCGATCCGGTGGCCTACGTGCCGCAGCGGGAGGAGGTCGACTGGCGCTTCCCGGTGACAGTGTTCGATGTTGTCGCTATGGGGCGCTATGGGCGCGGACGCTGGCTGAAGAGGCTCTCAGAGAGCGATCGGGAGGTGGTGAGGCGGAGCCTCGAACGCCTTGCGATCAGCGGTCTTGCCCAACGGCCTATCGGGGAGCTCTCGGGGGGACAGCAGCAGAGGGTGTTCCTGGCCCGAGCCCTCGCGCAGGAGCCGCACGTGCTGCTCCTCGACGAGCCCTTCACGGGGGTGGACATCGGTACGCGCGAAGCGACTCTCGAGCTGCTGCAGAACCTGCGGGCAAGCTCGGTGACGGTATTGGTCTCGACGCACGACCTGGATCTCGCGGCGGGAAGATTCGACCAGGTGGTGCTGCTGAACGGCCGCCTCATCAGTGCCGGAGTACCCAAGGAGGTCTTCACCGAGGAGCATCTGCATGAGGCCTTCGGCGGGCAGATGGTCGTTGTGGATGGCAAGGTGATAGTCGTCGACCAGTGCTGTGGTGGTCACGGGCCGGTGGGGGGCATCGACACCTGCGAGTGCGACACATGCAAGGTCACCGATACGGGGAGCAGCGGGCCATGAGTTGGCTGACCGAGCCGTTCACCATGGGTTTCATGCAGCGGGCTCTGGTGGCTTCCATCATCGTGGGGGTGGTGTGCGCGATCATAGGCTGCTACATCGTCCTACGCTCGATGGCCTTTCTGGGAGACGCTCTGGCCCATGCCATCCTGCCGGGAGTGGCGGTCGCGTACCTCGCCGGAGCGAACCTTCTAGCGGGGGCGCTTATCGCGGGTGTGATCGTGGCTGTGGGCATCAGTTATGTCTCGCGGGCCGGCACGATCAAGGAGGATACGGCCATCGGTATCTTCTTCGCCGCCGCCCTGGCTCTAGGGGTGGTCCTCATCAGCACCATGGACACCTATGCGGTCGATCTGACGCACGTGCTCTTCGGGAATGTCTTGGGTGTCAGCACGGTGGATCTCTGGATCACCGCCGGGCTGGCGGTCGCGGTGCTCGTGGCGATCGCGCTGCTCTACAAGCGGCTGCTGGTGGTGTCTTTCGACCCCATCCTTGGGCAGACCCTGGGACTTCGTACCAACCTACTCCGCACCGGCCTGTTCTTGATGTTGGCCGCGACTATCGTCGTTTCGCTCAGGACGGTGGGGGTGGCGCTCGTCGCGGCCATGTTGGTGACTCCACCGGCGGCCGCATATCTTCTCACACGCAGACTACCGGCCATGATGGCGGTCTCGGCCCTCATCGGCATCGTGTCGGCAATCGGGGGTCTGTACGTGAGCTACTACCTCAACGTGGCGTCGGGTGGTGCTATGGTCCTGGTGGCCACGGGGATCTTCCTGGTGGCTTTTCTGTTCGCTCCCGCGAGAGGCGTGCTGTGGCGGCTCCGCCGTCCCCGGCGCGCTAAAGCCAGCTGATCAACCCGGTCTCGAGGTCGTACCAAGCTCCCATGACCGTCAATCGACGGTCGGCTATGCTGTGACGCACCACCGGGCTGGCCAGCACGGCCTCTATCTGCCCCGCCACGTTCAAACGGGCGCTGGTGTCGATCAGCTCATCGGGGGCCTGGCACTCCGCACGCGCCGCCTCGACTGCGGGTCTGATGGCTTTGAGGACGCTGTCCGAGGCCCCCTGCAACTCATCAGGGTTGTAGGAGCAGGCGCTGGTGACCGCGCCGCAGCCACTGTGGCCCAGAACCAGGATGAGGGCCACCGCAAGGTGCTCCACCGCATACTCGAGACTGCTCAAGACCGTTTCGTCGACCACGTTGCCGGCCACCCTTACAACGAAAAGGTCACCCAGACCCTGATCGAAGATGAGCTCGGGGCTGACACGCGAGTCGGAGCACGTAAGCACCGCCACCGAGGGATGCTGCCCGCGTGCCAGAGCGGCTCGGGTCTCGGGGTCGACGGTTGCGAGGCGAGGCTCGCCCGCGACGAAACGGGCGTTGCCCTCTGTGAGTCTGGCCAGTATGGTGCTGACCGGTTCGCGGGATCGCATCACTCTGCGAGTGGACATCGTCGTCGTGGCTCCTTGTCGGATGCGGCGCCGGCGCGTGTTCGCGCCGGCGCCGCGTGTTCACGTGAGAACCGGCCCGCGGGGGCGCCGGCTGTCCGCTGCTACTTGTGTTTCTTCTTCACCGGACCGATAGGCAGCACCACTCGGTCGTACACCTCGTTCAAGATCTGGGCCACTGCCGCATAGATGGCGGACAGGCCGCAGATGATGCCTTCCCAGCCCGCGATCTTGCCGACGACCTCGCTGCCGGCCCAATCACGGATGGCAAGTAGCCAGAAGAGGACGACCAGGGTGCCGAAGACCACTTGCAGCGATCGGTTGATCCTGAGTGTGCCGATGAACATGCAGAAAGTGAAGAAGCCCCAGAAGAAGAAGTACCAACCCATCATCCCTGTGGAGGTGGCTTCCCAAAGACCCAGCGCCGGCCCAAGGAGCAGACCTACGAGGGTGAGCCAGAAGAGACCGTACGAAGAGAAAGCGACGGTTCCGAATGTGTTGCCCTTCTTCCATTCCATCCAGCCTGCGAAGATCTGAGCCATTCCGCCATAGAAGACCCCCATGGCCAGAATCATCGCGCCGAGCTCGTAGAAACCGGTGTTGTGGATATTCAGAAGGACGGTGGTCATCCCGAATCCCAGTAGCCCCAACGGCGCCGGGTTGGCTGTCGTGTCCTTGATCTTCGCCACGATCTTCTCGTGCTTTTCTTCCATCAAGCAACCCCTCCTCAAAGATGTGTTTGGAACGTCTGCGACTCTATCTCGCTGGTCGCCTCTTGTCCAGCGCTTGCACGATTCTTCGGATGGTAGCGGATTGGGATACAATCTCTCTCATGATCCTCTGGGGTGAGATACGGGAGTTCCCCCTGTTCACCGTGCTGCAGTTCCTGTCGCAGCAGCGGAGGACAGGTATCCTCGAGATACAGGACTTCGAGGACCTCGGCTTCATCTACATGTCCACCGGCCGCGTCGAGGGCATCAGCATGCAGACCTGGGACGAGATGCTGGGTAACCGGCTGGTGGCGGCGGGCGCCTTGACCGAAAGCCAGGTGCGGGAGTGTTGGCTGGAGTCGGGTAGCAGTGAGAAGACGCCGGTCATCGCGTCCCTGCTCGACCGCGCAAAGGGCGACCATCGCGAGTTGGTCGACATCGTCAACCGGCACACGGCCGACGCGGTCATGCAACTCATGTATTGGAACGGGGGCACGTTCCGGTTCAGCACATCGGCCGAACCCGTCTATTTCCCGGTGATCCCTTCGCTGTCGGTAGATTTCTTGTTGCTCGATGCCTATCGCAGGGTGGATGAGGGCGAGCGGCCTTGGCACAAGAAGATCTCTCTGGAAGAGGAGTTGTGCCTGACCTGTACGATCGAGTGCTCTCCGGAGATCAAGAAGCGCTATCTGAGGCCCGACGTCTGTCTATGGCGCAGTATGCCTGCCGTGCTCAAAGACCCCATCTTTCGGGGAATGCGTAAGCTCGGCATGGTGGGTGAACGGCAGGAGCGACCGGGGCCCGGCGACGAGTACGGCGACATGGACGATCTCCCGTTCGTCTGATCCGGATGCGTGTGAGTGTCGTCTGTGTCGGACGTCTGAGCCGGGAATATCAAGGAATCTGGCGCCACTACGAGGGTCTGCTGAGGCCGTACGCGAATGTGGAAGTCCTGGAAGCGGCCGAGACCCCATTGTCCTTCGGCTCGGAGCAGGCTCGGTCGAAGGAGGGCGGTGCTGTTTTGAGCCTTCTGCGCAAAGGGGCTTTCACCGTAGCCCTCGACGCGCGCGGGAGGACCTTCTCGTCCGAGGAATGGAGCGCGTTCTTGGCCGGGAAGAAGGTCGAGGGCCAGAGCCACTTTCAGTTCGTGTTGGGTGGCGCCTCAGGTCTCGACCGGCGCGTGCTCGAAGCGGCCCACCTGTGCTGGTCGTTATCAACGCTGACGTTTCCGCACCAGATGGCGCGGTGTATGGTTCTCGAACAGTTCTACCGAGCCGTCAGGATAGAGCGCAACGAGCCGTACCATCATTGACGGCGTGGAGTGTGGCCGGGCGTGAGACAGTGATCAGAGATCGAGAGGGATAGAGCCAGGTGATAACAGAGAGAGTCCAGAAAGTCTTGGCGGCGTGGGCCGCCGAAGAGGGGTGGGACGAGATGCCCGCGTGCATCCTGGAGCGCCCTGCCGACGAGACGCACGGCGACTACGCGACGCCGGTCTGCATGCAGATGGCCAAGCCGGCGCGGCGGGCTCCACGCGTTTTGGCCGAGGAGCTCCGCGGTCGCCTGCTGGCCGACCCGGCGGTGGCCCGCGCGGTGGAGTCCATCGAAGTCGCCGGACCGGGGTTTCTCAACTTCACTCTCAGCCGCGCCGCCTACAGGGAAGCCATGCTGGAGATGCTCGCTCAGGGCGACGAGATAGGCCGAGGCATCGCCCGGCCCAGTCCCCGGGTCAATCTGGAGTTCGTCAGTGTCAACCCCAATGGTCCTCTCCACGTGGGACACGGACGGTACGCAGCCTATGGCGACGCTCTCAGGCGGTTGATGGCCTTCAGCGGGATGAACGTGGCGACGGAGTTCTACATCAACGACTACGGGCGGCAAATGGATCGCTTCGGCCGGAGCATCGCGGCCAGGTACGCTCAGTCGTTCGGGCTCGATCTGCCGGTGCCAGACGATGGATATCAAGGCGCCTACGTGGGGGACATCGCGGCTGCTGCCCGCGCCGAGATCGGAGACCGGTACGTGGAAGCTCTTGCGCTGGCGGTCGGTGAGCGGGCGGATGGTGGAACCACACCAACGGCCGCGGGAGACACGGCAGCCGCCGCTCCGGCGGAACCGGACGACGACGCGGACGACGACGGTTCCGCAGAGGGACCGTCCGACTGGCCGGACGATCCGGCCGTCAAAGAGGCCATGTCGTTCTTCAGGGCCTGGGGCTGCAGAGCCATGCTGGACGAGATGCGCGAGGAGCTCGCGGGCTTCGGTGTGCTGTTCGACGTGTGGTTCAGTGAGACCACTCTGCACGAGAGCGGGCGGCTGGAGCGTGTTGTCGAGCGGCTTCTGGAGTCGGGCGAGGCCTATCGGCAGGATGAAGCCGTGTGGCTCAAGACCACTTCGCGTGGCGACGACAAAGACCGCGTCCTCATCCGCGCCAACGGGCATCCGACCTACTTCGCCGCCGACATCGCCTACCACGAGGACAAGCTGGAGCGCGGCTTCGAGCATCTCATCAACATCTGGGGCGCCGACCATCACGGGTATGTCCCGCGGATGAAGGCCGCGGTGGAGATCCTGTCAGGACGGCCGGGCGCGCTGGAGGTCATCATCGGCCAGTTGGTAAACCTCTTGGAGGCGGGCGAGCTGCGGCAGATGTCCACCCGGCGGGGTGAGATGGTCACTCTGGCCGAGCTCATCGAGGCTATCGGTGTCGACGCGGCCAGGTTCTTCTTGGTGTCGCGGTCGCAAGACCAGACCCTCGACCTCGATCTCGACCTTGCCCGCCGCCAATCCCAGGACAACCCGGTGTACTACGTCCAGTATGCGCATGCGCGCATCGCCAGCATCGTGCGCAACGTTCCCGAAGGCACCGAGGTCTGTCTCCCCGACGAGCCCGGGGTGCTGGGGTCGCCGTACGAGCGGGCCCTGATCAAACGATTGGAGAGCTTCGCGAGCGTGGTGCAGGATGCGGCCGAGCGCAGAGCTCCCCACCGTATCGCGGCCTACGCACAGGAGTTGGCCGCCGACTTCCACGTCTTCTACAAGCACTGCCGGGTCCTCGGCGTGCCGGCTTCGGAGACGTCGTCGCGCCTGGCCCTGTGTCTGGTGGTAAGGCGGGTGATCTACCGCTGTCTGGACCTGCTGGGCGTGAGCGCTCCCGAGAGCATGTAGGACCGGCGAGCATTGCCTGAGCTCCCTGAGGTCGAGACCGTCCGCCGGCAACTGGCCGGGTCGCTCATCGGCATGACCTTCACGGCGGTCGAGAAGACAGAACCGGCCATGGTGCGCGACTGCACTGCTCTGGAAGTGGAACGCCGGGTGCCCGGCAGGCGGATCCTGGGCATCGACAGGCTGGGGAAGTTCATAGTCGTTGCGTTGGACGGCGGGGTCTTCCTCACTCTTCATCTTGGCATGACGGGCCGTCTGCTCATCGACCCGGGGGATGGCCCCGGTCCGCATAGCCGGTTTCTCTTCACTCTTGAGGACGACACAGGACGGTCGTGCCGTCTGGAGTTCCGCGACCCAAGGAAGTTCGGCCGGTTGCATCTGACCACAGGCGGGCCGGCGCCGCGGATGCGCGGTCTCGGCCCCGATGCGTGGCTGGGGGAGTGGGACGCCGACTATTTGGCCGGGCGGCTACGAGGCAGGAGGGTCGCGTTGAAGGCCTTTCTCCTCGATCAGAGCAACCTGTGCGGCATCGGCAACATCTATGCCGACGAGATCCTGTGGTGGACCGGGCTCTCTCCATTGAGGCCGGCGGGCGCCTTGGGACCTGATGACGTGGCGCGGCTCGTTCAAGAGATCCCAACAAGGTTGGGTGAGGGTGTGCGACTGCTGGGCTGCACCTTGTCTGACTTCGTCGACACGGCGGGTGAACCCGGTGAGTTCCAGGATTGGCTGCAGGCCTACGGCAGACAGGGACAGACCTGCACCCGGTGCGGAGGGGTGTTGACGCGCACGATCGTCGGCGGGAGGGGGACGGCATACTGTCCGGGCTGTCAGCGTTAGGACAAAAAGAGAGCCCCGAGTGGACTCGCTTTTCGTCTGTCATCGGCTCTTACTTCGTCCCCGCTTCACTGTACTCCGCGGCCATTTGCCTCCGCGTTTTCTCTGCGGGACCCCTTGTAAGCTCCTGGGACGATGCGTCTGGGCTCTCGGGACTCTGCAACCCATTCTAAACGAGTCCCTTGAGAAGTCAAGCCCCCTTGCGGGTCCGGCCGGGCGAAAAAACACGCTGCGTGCAGCCGGCGCGGGCGGACTCGGCGTCCGCTCGGGGCGTACGGCTCGTCGCGGTGAGAAGAAAGAGTCTGTGTTATCATGCACGCAATCCGGCAGATCCGGTTGGCGAGCGGAGTTAACTCAGTTGGTAGAGTGCCAGCTTCCCAAGCTGGATGTCGCGGGTTCGAACCCCGTACTCCGCTCCTCTTTCTCCTCCCATCCTTGTCTCACGCTTCGCGTGGCGTAGTGCGTCTCGCGTCAAGGCGTGCGCGCAGCCACGAGAGCGACTCGCTGTGCACGCGCTCATCGTGCTGGGCCGACGAATGGCTGCCGTGCTGCAGGGCCAGCAGAGTGACGTCGGTGCGCAGGTGCCGGACGAGCTCCAGCGAGTGCCCGAAGGGGACCTGCCGGTCCGATCGCACATGCACCAGCAGCACAGGGCACTGCACCAGAGCTGCCAACTGCCGGCTGTCTTGTCTTTCGAAGTAGGCCCGGAGCCGCTGCCTGTCCCAGCGCGTGACAGCCGGAGAAGATTCGCCGGGCGCCTCGGTGTCGACGGTCGTCTTGGTGTGGCGTCGCGTGGAGCCCTCGTCGGTCTCTTCGTCACGGATGGCACTGAGCATCACCTCCTCGCTTGCCGGACAGATGAGCACGAGGGCTGCGAAGCCGGCCAGCGGAGCGCTCTTGAGGCCGTAGAAACCGCCCATGCTCGAGCCCCGGTAGCAGATGGCGTCGGGGTCGACGGCGGGATGGCTGCGCATAAAGCGGACCGCGGCGAGGATGTCCTGTTCCATAGGGCCGTCTCCGCTGCCGTCGCTGTCTCCGTGACCGCGGAGATCGGGGGCTATAACAGCGAACCCATGTTCACAAGCCCTCAGGCAGAACTCCTCGTGACGCGAAGCCCTGCTGCCCGCGCCGTGGCCCACGACCAGGCCGGGCACGCGTGGCCGCATCAGGGCGGAGGAGAACCCAGCAGCAGGGGGGAGGTACAGGGTAGCGGCGAGCCGGAGGTCTGGTGGCAGGCCGTGGTCGCGTGCGGAGAGTAGTTCTACAGGGACACCGGCCACGCGAACGGCTCTAGAACAGTGTGGGTTGGTCGGGCCCCAACTGCAGATAGGCGACATAGGGGATGTTGCGGAACGACTGGCGGTAGTCGAAGCCATACCCGACGAAGAAGTCGTCGGGGACCTCGAAGCCGCGGTATCGCACGGGGATCTCCACGAGGCGCTGATGGGGACGGTCGAAGAGCGTGCAGATCTCCAGCGACCGCGGTCGCCGCAGCTGGAGTGAGCGCACGATGTAGTGCAGGGTGAGGCCTGAGTCGATCATGTCTTCGACCACGAGGACGTTCTTGTCTTTGACCGGCTGATCCAGGTCTTTCAAGAAACGGATGGCCTTGGCTCCCGCGTCGGAATGCTCTTGCGTGTAGGAGCTGATGGCCAGGAAGTCCATCTCGAGAGGCAGGTCGATGGCCCGAGACAGATCGGCCATGAAGAAGATCGCGCCCCGTAGGATGGATATCAGGAGGAGATCCTGCCCCTGATAGTCTGCGGTGATCTCAGCTCCCAGCTCTCGGACCCGCTTGGCGATGGTGTCGGCGTCGAGATAGACGTCTCCGACTCGCTCGTCGGGGTTCTGAGGCCTGGTGTATGAGGATTGCGAGGGAGCAGGATCGGTCATCACAGCCTCACAGATTGTACTTCTGAGCCATGCGTACGAAATCCTTGCGGTAAAGGAGTTTGACGCGGATATCAGGATGGAGTTCTCGCAGCCTGCGCACTTTGCGGTTCTTGGCGGTGACCAGCGACTGCTTCATCTCGGTCACCTCGATGAAGAGATCGAGGTCGGGCAAGTAGAAATCGGGTGTGAACGCTTCCACGATATTGCCGCGCTCGTCCTGTTCGAGGATGAAGGTGCGTGGCTCATACTCCCAAGCGATCCTGTGGTAGTCGAAGAGCTTGGCTGCCTCGAGCTCCGTGCGGGTCGCGAAGCTGGGTTGTTTGGCGCCCCGGTAGTAGGAGAAAGTCGGTGTCTCGTCAATCATCCTGGAACCTCATTCTACCAGCTAGCTCTGTGTGGTAACGTACCGGTGTTTCTTGGGGAGGAGGCCGCCTTGACCCACACTCTTGTGTATCCCATCACGTCGCGTCACAACGCCGCCGGGCATCTGGAGGTCGACGGCTGCGACGTCGTCGATCTGGTGGCCGAGTTCGGCTCCCCTCTCATGGTGTACGAGGAGAAGACCATCCGCGATCAGTGCCGGCGCTATGTGGAGGCTTTGCGCGAACACACCTCCGACTACGAGGTGATCTACGCCAGCAAGGCCTTCTCGTCGGTGGCAGTGGATCAGTTGGTGTTGGAGGAGGGCCTGTCCATAGACGTCTCCTCGGGGGGCGAGTTCTACATCGCCAAGCAGGCAGGTTTTCCCGCGGAGCGGATCTTCTTCCACGGCAACAACAAGACGCGTGAGGAGTTGGAATACGCGCTGTCCGAAGGCGTGGGCTTCGTGGTCGTCGACAGCTTTCAGGAGTTGCGGCTTCTGGAAGGGCTGCTCGCCGAGCGGGGCGCTTCTCAGAAGATACTGCTGCGAATCACCCCTGGGGTGGAGGCGCACACACACTCCTACATCGAGACCGGGTTGGTCGACTCCAAGTTCGGCTTCGGCCTGGCGGAAGGCGTGGCCCTGGAGGCCATCAGAGAGGCTCTGGCTTCGCCGAACCTGGAGTTGGTGGGGCTTCATGCCCACATCGGCAGCCAGATCTTTCAGTTGGATGCATACCGTAAGGCCATAGCTATCCTGGTGGAGCTCATCGGGCAGGCGCATGTGGGCTTCGGTTTCGAGTGCCGGTACCTGAACGTCGGGGGCGGGCTGGGTATCCGCTACACCGAGGAAGACACTCCGTCGTCCATCGGCGAATATGCCACAGTGAAGGTGGAGGGCGTACGCGAGGAGATGACGGCGATGGGTCTGCCCATGCCGCGGGTGCTCATCGAGCCGGGGCGCTCCATCGTGGGCAAGGCCGGCATCACCGCCTACCGAGTGGGCACTATCAAGGAGATACCAGGAGTGCGCACCTACGTGTGCGTGGATGGCGGCATGAGCGACAACATCCGTCCCATGCTCTATGGGGCGCAGTATGTGGGTATGTTGGCCAATAAGGCTGATGTGCCGGCGGACGCCACCGTCACAGTGGCGGGCAAGCACTGCGAGAGCAGCGACGTGCTCATCCGTGACGCGGTGCTGGCAAAGCCCGAGCCTGGAGATGTCTTGGTCATGCCGGCAACGGGCGCCTACTGTTACGCCATGGCCTCCAACTACAACGGCACCCCCCGTCCGGCGGTGGTACTGGTGAACGAGGGAGAGGCCCGGTTGATCATCGAGCGTGAGACGTATGCGGACTTGGTGGCCAAGCACCGTCCGCTCAAAGGCTGAGCCCACGGCAAAGACAGGGGGAGGCATGGATCGCAGGACCGTACGCATAGGGCTGCTGGGCCTCGGCACCATCGGGTCGAGTGTCTACCGGCTCATCGAGAAGGAGCACGATCAGATACTTGAGGGCACCGGCGTGGATCTCCAGGTGGCCCGGGTGCTCGAGGTCGACGCGAACAAGATACCGGCCGACGCGCCATCGGGTCTGTTCACGCGGGATTTCTCGGATATCGTGGACGATCCCACCATAGATGTCGTCGTGGAGGTCATCGGTGGCACCACCGCGGCGTTCGATTTCCTCGACGCGGCCATGCGCAACGGCAAGGACGTCGTGACGGCCAACAAACAGCTCATCGCATCCCGCGGAGAGGCGCTTTTCACCCTTGCTCGCGACCAGAAGCGGCACCTGCGCTTCGAGGCGTCGGTGGCCGGGGCCATCCCGATCATCAAGGTGATGCGCGAGAGCATGATCGCGGCCGGTCTGCACACGGTATATGGGATCGTGAACGGGACGACCAACTACATCCTCACCCGCATGTTCCAGGAAGAGGGCGACTATGTTGAGATCCTCCTGAAGGCCCAGGAGCTTGGGTACGCTGAGGCCGATCCGACCGCCGACGTCGGCGGGGCCGACGCCGCTGCAAAGATGGCCATCCTGGCATCTATCGCCTTCCATTCACGCGTCACCCTTAACGACGTAGCCTTCACTGGGATCCAGAATGTCACTCTGGCCGACGTCCGCTATGCCAAGGAGCTCGGCTTTGCCGTCAAGCTCATCGGAGCGGCCCGGTTGGTCGACGATCGGGTGAGCGTCCGGGTCTTCCCTGCGCTACTGCCCATGTCGCATCCCCTGGCGGCTATCAGCGGGTCCAACAACGCGGTATTCCTGCAGGGGGACGCCATAGGCGAGATCATGTTGATGGGCCCGGGCGCGGGCGGGGTGCCCACATCAACGGCCGTGGTCAGCGACATAGTCTCCATCGCAAACACCAAGGATGTTGGTTTTCTCCAGAGTTGCTCCTGCTATCGCAGTCTGAGCTTCTACCCGGCCGACGAGATGGAGTCCGCCTTCTTCATCAAAGTCAACGTGGCCGACGAGGCCGGGGTGCTGGCCCAGATATCCTCGATATTCGGGGAGCATGGCGTGTCCATCGCGAGCATGCTGCAGAAGGGCCGGGGCGACGAGGCGGAACTGGTGATCATCACTCATCCCACCAAAGAGAAGCACTTCTTTGCCGCCATCGCGGAGGCCAAGGGCCTCAGTTGCTGCAAGAGAGACCCCATGACCTTGAGGGTCCTCTAGCGCCGGCTGGCGGCCGGATCAGACATAGCGTCGGGGTCGCTGGGCGCGCGGTTCAGCCGCGGTGGGGTTCGGGTCGTGCTTCAAGGAGACCGGTGAATGGACAACAAAGATCGCTCGTGCACCATCGCGCATCTATCCGACCTGCACACGGGTTCGCAGTACTTCGTCCCCAATCTGCTCGACCGTGCGCTCGTCGAGGTGAACGATCTGGCGCCGGACATCGTGGTGGTGACCGGCGATCTCACCAACATGGGTTACCGGCAGGAGTTCCGTGAGGCGAGGGACTACCTGGATCGGTTGTCGTGCCCCGATGTGCTCGTGGTCCCGGGCAATCACGACAGCCGCAACGTGGGCTATGCGCACTTCGAGAAGCTCTTCGCGACACGTGAGACGGTGATAAGGAAGAACGGCGTCACCGTCGTCGGCGTTGATTCCACGGAGCCCGACCTCGACAATGGACGCATAGGTAGGCATCGCTATCCGTGGATCAAGGAGGCCTTCACCGAGCGGCCCAAGGACTTCAAGATCTTCATGCTGCACCATCACCTGCTGCCCATACCGGGCACGGGGCGGGAGCGCAACATCGTGAACGACGCGGGCGACGTGCTCGAGGTGCTCGTGGAGTGTGGTGTCAATCTGGTCCTCTCCGGGCACAAGCACGTTCCCTATGCCTGGCACCTCGAGGACATGTATGTGGTGAACGCGGGGACGGTGGCCACGCTGCGTCTGCGGGGTGACACGAAGCCCTGCTACAACGTGGTCGAGATCGCCGGAGACCACGTGAAGGTCTCACGCCGTTATCCATTCCATGGCGGCGAGGTGATCGTGGAGTTCGACGCCGGCTGATGAGACGTCCCGCCGTAGCACTCATCGACGGCGAGCACTACCCCCCGGTGGTCATAGATGCTCTGCGGCAGTTGTCCGACAGGTTCGAATTCCGAGGGGCGCTGTTCCTGGGGGGTGGCGAGAAGATCACTGTGGCCGATCTGGAGAGCGAGGCCAAGAGCCTCTACGGTCTCCCCGTGGTCTTCGACGGCGATTGGCCTCGGGGCCTGGCGCGGGTCATCCGAGACTTCAAGCCGGAGATAGTCGTTGACCTGAGCGATGAGCCGGTGCTAGGATACGAGCAGCGCTTCCGCCTCATCAGCGAATGTCTGGCGCGGGAAGTCAGCTACGTAGGTTCGGATTTTCACTTCAGCCCGGCGACGTCAGATCGCCTCTGCACCAGTCCTTCGCTTGCCATCATCGGTACCGGTAAGCGGGTCGGCAAGACGGCGGTGAGCGGCTTCGTCGCCCGGGCTCTTCAAGAAGTCGTCGTGGGGCGCGACGGGGCTCCGGCGGTGGTGGTAGTGGCTATGGGCCGTGGTGGCCCGGCCGAGCCGGAGATCGTTCGGGGGGCGGGCGGACGTGTCACCGTCGCCGACCTCCTGGATCAAAGCCGGCAGGGGCGGCACGCAGCCTCCGACCACTTCGAGGATGCGGTGCTGAGCCGGGTGACGACGGTGGGTTGCCGGCGGTGTGGCGGGGGTATGGCCGGACAGCCTTTCGTGTCCAACGTGGCGGCCGGGGTGGAGCTGGCGAACAGTCTGGACCCAGCCCTGATCGTCTTGGAGGGAAGCGGCGCGGCGGTGCCGCCGGTGGGAGCGGATGCCCGCCTGTTGGTGGCGGGAGCTCATCAACCACCGGCACATGTCACCGGGTACCTGACGGCGTACCGGGTGCTCGTCAGCGATGGGGTCGTGCTGACGATGGCTGAGGAGCCACTGGCGTCGGCGGACAGGGTCCGCAGCGTGGTGGAGAGCATACGGGAGATCAAGCCGGGTATCGAGGTGGTGCCGGTGGTGTTCAGGCCTCAGCCGCTCGAGAGCGTCGAGGGCAAGAAAGTGGCCTTCTTCTCAACGGCGCCCGCCGTGCAAAAGGCGGTGCTGGGCCGGCACTTGGAAGAGGAATACGGATGCAAGGTGCGATTGGTCTCTACGAGCCTCGCCGACAGGACGGCGCTACGGAGAGACCTGGAGCGCCCGGAGATGTCGGGGGTTGAGGTGTTCTTGACGGAGATCAAGGCCGCCGCCATCGACGTGGTGGCGGAGGCGGCGGAGGCACGCGGTCTCCCGGTCGTGCCGGTGGACAACGCGCCCGTGGAGACGCAGGCGCACCAGCAAGGAAGATTGACAGCGTTGGCGGAGGAGTTGGCGGAGATGGCCGGGCAGAGGTTCAAGGATCGGGCGTGATCAGGTGAGCGACCCGAAGGCAACCAGGGGGGCGGGCGGTCTGGCCGCCGGGACACCGGACGGTCGGGCTATCCATCTGGGGAGCGAGGGACACAAGGTCCCGTTCTCCAAACGTCTCCTGGCCACTACCCTGACGGCGACGGGCCTCCCCACCGAACGGGCCTTCTCTCTTGCCGTGGAGGTTGAAGGTCAGATGCGCTTGGAGCCGGACCGCGAAGTGGATGTGGAGCGGTTCAGGGAGCTTGTGGAGACCGTCTTAGCCGAAAGTGAGGGCGAACGGTATCTCCGAAGGTTCCGGATGTGGAACCGTCTGGCCCGGCAGGACAAGCCGGTGGTCGTTCTCATAGGCGGGGCGACCGGTGTGGGTAAGAGTACGATCGCGGCGCAGGTCGCCGACAGATTGGGATTGGTAAGGATGATATCCACCGATTCCATCCGGGAGGTCATGAGGGCGCTGTTCTCGGCGAGCCTGATGCCGGCCATCCATTACTCGTCGTACGAGGCGGGCGAGGGAGTGCGCATACCCATCAGATCGGAGTTCGACTCGCCGGTGGTGGGTTTCATGGAGCAGGTGGATGTCGTCAATGTGGGGATACTGGCGCTGCTCGACCGGGCCATCGAAGAGCGGACGAGCATGATCGTTGAAGGGGTGCACCTGGTCCCCGGGATGCTTGCCTGCAGGGGAGCCGGCGCCAGGATGTCCGAGGTGGTGCTGCTGCAGATGGTGGTGGCGGTGAACGATGTGAAGCTCCATCGCAGCCACTTCTTGGTGAGAGAGCAGGAGACTTCGGGCCGCAGAGCGCTCGCCCGCTATCTGAAGAGCTTCGAAGAGATCCGCAAGATCCAGGACTTCATCTTGGAGCGGGCGGAGGCCGAGGGGACGCTGGTCGTGAACAACGTGAATATAGACAACACGGTGGACCTGGTGGTCGACGCACTGTACGACGTGATCGAGAGGAGCGAGGAGGTCGGCGATGCCGGCGAGTGAGGAGCGGTGCATCTGCGGCCGGTTCGCGGCGGTCACCGAGGCTGCTGCTTTGGCGGCCGCGGGCTGGATGGGGCGCAACGATGGTCTGGCAGGCAGTCTGGCCGCGCGGAAGGCCATGGCCGCCGTGCTGGCGCAGATGCCGATCAAGGCCAGGGTGGTCGCGGGTCGCGGCGGAGGGCCGTCGTGCGACGTGCTGCGGGTGGGAGACGAAGTGGGGAGTCCATCCGGTCCCTGGGTGTCCAGCAGCCTTGACGGCGACGAGTGGACCACAGATGCCGCGGTGGCCTGGGATCTCGCCATAGACCCTCTGCAGGCACCGAACTCGCTGGCCCGAGGTGTTGACGGCGCTCTTACCATGGTCGCAGCGGGTCCCTCCGGCAGCCTGCTGCCCGTGCCTGAGATGTACATGCAGAAGCTCATCGTGCCGGCGGAAGCTGCCGATGTCATAGACTTGGACGCCCCGGTGGAGAAGAACATCAGGGCGGTGGCCGCAGCCCTGGGCCGGCGGCCCGAGGAACTCATCGTGGTGGTACTGGACCGCCCCCGGCATGAGGAGCTCATCGAGCAGGTGAGGGCATCCGGCGCCAGGATCAGATTGGTCATGGACGGCGATGTGTCGGCCGGATTGGCAGTAGCCTCGGGTGATGCTGGGGTAGATGCCTACATCGGCATCGGAGGTTCGACTGAGGCCATTCTGGCAGCGGCTGCGTTGCGCTCTCTGGGTGGCGAGATGCAGGCCCGCTTCTGGCCCGTGTCGCGACACCAGGTCGAGATGGTGAAGGCGGCGGGCATCCAGGACATCGAGGCCCGGCTGAGAGCCGGCGACATGGCCGGGGAGGGGGTCCTGTTGTCGGCCACCGCCGTCACAGGAGGCCGGTTTCTGAAGGCGGTCGCCTATCGGTCCGATGGCATCTACACGGAGACCATCGTGGTCTGCTCCAGATGCCACGCGGTGCGGAAGATCCAGACGATCCACAGAAGAGAGAACGGAGGTCCTCATGTTCATCTGGGGGCCAGATGATCTTGTAGACGATCACCGGTACGCCGGGGAGAGAAGACGATGACCGTGAGAGAAGAAGAGGTACGCACAGATGACAGCACACCACAGGGCAAGACGATGGCGATAACCGAGGTCGAGCCAAAACTCCTTTCCGACCTGCACTTGGTCGCGGGGGAGCTTGGCATCAAGAACTTCCGCAAGTACTCGAAGCAGGATCTCATCATGAAGATCCTGAACGAGCAGTCCCGGGACAGTGGGCTGCACTTCCGCACGGGGCTCCTGGACATCCTTCCGGACGGATACGGGTTCTTGCGTACTCAGGGCTACACGCAGTCCGACTCCGACATCTATGTCTCTCTGTCGCAGATCCGCCGCTTCAAACTGCGGCGGGGCGACGAGATCACCGGCCAGGTACGCACTCCCCGTGACAACGAGAAGTACCATGCTCTGCTGAAGATACAGACGGTCAACGGCATGGATCCCGAGCAGGCCCGGCACCGTCCCACTTTCGACTCCCTTACTCCTCTGTTCCCCGAAGAACGGCTGCGCCTCGAGACGACTCCCGACAAGCTGTCCGCCCGGGTCATGGACATCATGGCTCCACTCGGTAAGGGACAGAGAGGTCTGATCGTGTCGCCGCCGAAAGCGGGCAAGACCACCATCCTCAAGGACCTTGCGCACGCCATCGCCACCAACAATCCCGAGGTGCACCTCATGGTTCTCCTCGTGGACGAGCGACCCGAGGAAGTCACCGACATGGAGCGCACGGTCACGGGCGAAGTGGTCGCTTCGACCTTCGACATGCCGGGCGAGAACCACGTGCAGGTCACTGAACTCGTGCTCGAGCGGGTCAAGCGGCTCGTAGAGGTGGGCAAGGACGTGGTCGTTCTGCTCGACTCCATCACCCGCATGGCCCGCGCCTACAACCTGCAGGCCCCGGCCAGCGGCCGCATCCTCTCCGGCGGCGTCGATTCCACTGCGCTCTATCCGCCGAAGAAGTTCTTCGGCGCGGCGCGCAACATCGAAGAGGGTGGCTCGCTCACCATCGTTGCTACGGCTCTTGTCGAGACCGGCTCCCGTATGGACGAGGTCATCTTCGAAGAGTTCAAGGGCACCGGCAACTGGGAAGTCCGGCTCACGCGGCAACTGGCCAACAAGCGCGTTTTCCCGGCCATCGACATCGAGAACTCCGGCACGCGCAAAGAGGAGCTGTTGATGGAAACGGCTGAGGCCGCCATGGTGTGGAAGCTGCGCGGCGTACTCCACGCGCTCGACCCCAACGCGGCCATAGAGCTGCTCATCGCCAAGCTGAAGGAAACCCGGTCGAACTCCGAGTTCCTCGAGGCGATGCGGAAGAACTCCCGCTAGGCGCCACCGGTCTTTCCGATGCCGGTGCATCTGCAGATCGAAGGACTCTCTGTCGGGCACTACTCGGACCCGCACGGTGGGACCGGGTGCACGGTCGTACTGGCTCCCCAGGGCGTCACGGCCTCGGCGGATATCCGGGGCGGAGCTCCGGGCACCCTGGACTTCGCCCTTCTGTCCCCGTACGCGGCGGTGAGCGAACTTCACGCGGTTTTGTTGACCGGGGGTAGCGCCCCGGGATTGGCGGCGGCGGCTGGTGTGAGCGCCTTTCTACGAGAGGGTGGCCACGGGTATGAGACCCCGTACGCCCGCATACCCTTGGTGAGCGCCGCGGTCATATACGATCTGGGAATAGGCGACCCAGGGGCCTTTCCAAAACCCGAGCACGGCTACCAGGCGGCGGTCGCGGCCGGGTCTCAGGTGGAAGAGGGCTCGGTGGGAGTGGGCAGCGGAGCCACGGTCGGCAAGATACTCGGGCCCGCCGGATGTATGAAGGGGGGTGTCGGCCTCGCGACGGTGCGTATCGGAGACGGGGCCGCCGTCCCGAGACAAGACCCGGTGCCGATCGGGGCCGGGGCGACGGTCACCGCCCTCACGGTGGTCAACGCTCTGGGGGATGTTCTCGATGAGAAAGGGGAGGTCTTGGCCGGCGCCCGTCGGGAGGGGAGATTCGTGCGTGCAAGCAAGGTGCTGCTTGGAAACGCGGGAGACCCAGATCAGGCGCCATTGGGCAATACCACGCTGTCCGTTGTGATGACCGACGCCCGTCTTGACAAGTTGCAGTGCGGCATCGTGGCGCGCGTTGCTCATGACGGGTTCGCCCGGGCGATCGACCCGGTGCATACTCCCGTGGATGGTGACTGCATCTTCGTTCTTGCCACCGGTGTGCGGGAGTCCACTGTCTTCCAAGTGGGGGCGGCAGCCGTCCAGGCGGTGGCGGCCAGCATCCGGCGGGCGGTGAGGATGTCGAAAGGGCTCGACGGGGTACCGGCGGTGTCAGACATCGCTGAGAGCGGCGCCGGACGATGATGTGGCGGCCATGAGCGTAGGCATCCCCTGCCTTTCGACCATCACAGAGATCCGTGTCGCGCTCGACGAGGCTCGCTCGAGGGGTGCTTCCGTCGGCCTGGTGCCGACCATGGGTGCGCTTCACGAGGGGCACCTGTCGCTCATACGGGCGGCCCGCGCTCAGAACGATGTGGTTGTGGTGTCGATCTTCGTGAACCCCACCCAGTTCGGAGCCAACGAGGATCTTGCCAAGTACCCGCGCGATCTGGAGCGCGACCGTCTGCTCTGCGCGGAGGCCGGCGCCCACTTGATCTTCAGCCCGGAACCCGGCGAGATGTACGCGGAGCCGTATTCGACGTGGGTCGACGTGGAAGGTTTAACCGGCGGGCTGTGCGGTCGCTCGAGGCCGGGGCACTTTCGGGGGGTGTGCACCGTGGTGACCAAGCTCCTCAACATCTGCCAGCCCCACCAAGCCTATTTTGGAGAGAAGGACGCCCAGCAGTTGGCGGTGATCAAGCGCATGACCCGCAATTTGGACATGAGGGTGCGGATCGTCCCCTGCCCCACGGTGCGTGAACCCGACGGCTTGGCTATGAGTTCGCGCAACGCTCGCCTTACACCGGAGCACCGGGCGCAGGCGCCGGTGCTGTACCGTGCGCTGACTGCGGCGAAAGACCTGGTGCTCGCCGGAGAGCAGGACGCGGCTCAGCTGGACGCTGCCGTGCGCACCATCCTGGCGGAGGCCCCCGCCGGAGAGATCGACTACGTGGAGATCGTCGATGCCGACGATCTGACGCCGGTCGACCACATCGAGGGCGAGACCCTCATCGCGCTCGCGGTGCGCTTCGGCGACGTGCGGCTCATCGACAATATGAGGGTGAGCGCCTGACGGCTCGCGAGTCTGTCAGCCTGCCTATCTCACCGACCCTAAGAAGGAATAGCGACTGCCGTGGGTGATCGTAGCGGTCCCTTCCACGCCGTGCGCCGACATGAGCGCCTCTATCCGGGCACGGCTCCTCATGGCCCCCGGCTCTCCCAGCAGACGCTCGACGGCGTTGACTCCCCGGTTGAGGCCCGTGGGCTCGGCGTCCAGGACGAGCACGCCCCCTCCGGGTCTGACTACCCGGGCTATCTCATGCACCGCCCGGTCTTGGTCGTGGAAGTGGTGGAAGGCGTCGCAGCAGAAGGCGCCGTCGAAGTAGCCGGCAGGAAACGGCAGCGCTTCCACTGACGCCAACCGCACAGAGACGAGCGGCTCGGCCGGGACCCGCTGCAGCATCTGGCTGATAGGGTCGACGATCACCACTCGTGCCTCCAGGGCCCTGGCCACCCCTATGCCGATCTCGCCCGTACCGCCACCCAGGTCGGCAAGGACACCACCGGGTGGAACGTAAGGGCGCAACATCTCGGCAAGCGGCCGCAGGTCGTCTTCCGTCCGACCTCGGGCCGCCCACTGCATGAGTGGCGCGGTCCAGCGAAAGATCGACACAGTCCCCCCGTTCTGTCGCGGCGCCCCTCTGGGCGCCGTCTATTTCTTCTCCCACCTCAGCAGATAGCCCACCTGGCTGAGGGTGCTGCCGGCCTGGATCTCCGCCCTCATGCGGTTCTCCCTCTCGAGCACGTCCATAGCGCGGTTGGTGTATTCCACAGCCTTGTCCTTGGGGATGACGCAGACTCCGTCGTCGTCGCCTATGATCCAGTCGCCGGGGCAGACGCTCACGCCTTCGATCTTGATCGGCACGCCGATCTCACCAAAGCCCTTGGCTTCAGCGGCGGTGGGGCTGATGAGGGTGGAGAAGAGCGGGAAACCAAGCCCACGGATATCACCGGTGTCGCGGGCGGCCCCGTAGATGACCACGCCGGCCAGCTGTTTCTGGATGGCTGAGTTGGTGGCCAGTTCGCCCCAGCAGGCCGGCAGGATGCCGCCCGCGTCTATGACCAAGACGTCGCCCGGGTTGGCCAAGTCGATGGCTTCCACGGGCTTGGCCCAATCGCCGGGGGCCGTGCGGACCGTGAGCGCGGGGCCCACCATCTTCGTGCCGGGGGCCAGGGGACGCATGCCGGGGATGTCGCCGCTGCGGTGCAGGGCGTCGGAGACGTTGGCCGCCGACACGCGCATCAACATCTCGCGGATATCGGGTCCGGTGGCCCGCACAAAGTATTCGGACTTGACGGCTTTGCCGCTTTCCATGGCCTGCTTGACGGCTCTGGTGGCGGCGGTGGCATCTTCTGCCTTGGTGATGGCGCCGCCTACGATCACGATGGACGCGCCGGCCTCGAGGGCAAGAGCGGCGGTCTCGGAATTGACCCCGCCCGCCACCGCTATCGGGATGGAAACGTTCTTGGCGACCTCGCGCAGGGTGTCCCA
>DAIRFC010000088.1:0-9225 GCA_036795215.1 Actinomycetota bacterium
ATGAGAACATGGTGCGGATGGGTCCTGACCGTGTCTGCGGCCGTAAGGCTGCGGAGGGGGGTCAAGAGTGACAGCCGAGAGAGAGCACGACCAAGGCGTGGAGCGGCAAGTCGTCAGAGGTACGGGTCTCATCGGACCAAGAGATTCAGGTCCGCCCACCCTGGTGGACGTCAAAGACGGCAAGATCACCCGCATCCGTCCGCTCCAGTATGAGTCGAAGTACGACAAGAAGGGCTTCAACGCGTGGAAGATCGAGGCTAGGGGCAAGACGCTCGAGCCTCCGATGAAAGCGTGTGTGGGTCCCCTCGGCTTGGCCTACAAGAAGCGCGTGTATTCCAAGAACCGGGTGCGGTATCCACTCAAGCGCGTGGACTGGGATGTAAGCGGGGCCCCAGGGTCTACGGGGCCCCGCGGCCGCAACACCCAGAACCGCGGTACGAGCAAGTACGAGCGCATCAGTTGGGATGAGGCTGCCGAGATCGTGGCCGCGGAGCTCAAGCGGGTAGGCGCGGCCTATGGGCCCGAAGCGGTGCTTTCGCAGTCCGACATGCACGGCGAGAGCAAGCACCTCAGCCCCAGCCACGGCTGCAACAACCGGCTCCTCTCGCTCCTCGGCGGCTACACCATCCAGATGCGCAACCTGGACAGTTGGGAAGGCTGGAACTGGGGCGCCAAGCACGTGTGGGGCTGCGAGCCGGTGGGGGAGATGATGCCGGCGGCCAACCTCACCCCCGACATCGCCGAGAACGGAGAGCTGTTGCTCTTCTGGGGCTGCGATCCAGAGACCACCGCGCATCCAATCATGGGGATGATGTCCAGTAGAGTGTGCTATTGGCTGTCTGATGTCGGTCTGAAATCGGTCTACGTGTGCCCCGACCTCAACTACGGCGCGGCCGTTCACGCGGACAAGTGGATCCCTATCCTGCCCAACACCGATGCGGCTCTGCATCTCGCGATCGCGTACGTGTGGATCGTCGAGGGCACCTACGACAAGGATTACATCGCCACTCATTCCTACGGCTTCGACAAGTTCGAAGACTACGTGCTGGGCAAAGAGGACGGGGTTCCCAAGACCCCGGAGTGGGCCTCCGAGAAATGCGGCGTGCCGGAGTGGACCATCAAGGCGCTGGCTCGCGACTGGGCCAACAAGGTCACCAGCCTCATCCACGGCAACGGTGGACCGGGTATCAGAGGCCCCTATGCGAGCGAGCCCGGGCGGTTGGAGCCCATGCTGCTCGGCATGCAGGGTCTCGGCAAGCCCGGCCGTCATCAGGCCAAGATGATCGAATGGCATATCTGGCGGGAATGGCTGCCGATGCCCTACCAGGGTGTCGTGAGGCCCGCGTTGCCCATGTTCTGCGAGCAGGTGCGGCCGGCGGGCGCAATGGGCATGGCCGATGGGATGCTGCCGTTCTATGGCGGGAACGACCCGGTGATCCTGGAGCTCATCAAGCCGGCGGCGAATCCGCCGCTTCAGTCCATCCCCAAGTGCCTCATCCACGACGCGATCCTCGACCCGCCGATCAGCTGGTGGGGGCTGCACGGCTTCTGCGAGCCGGTCGGCAACCAGTTCACCGAGCACACGTTCCCGGCGCTTGGCTGCTCCGAACTCCATATGATCTGGACCGACTCACCCTGCTGGATCACCTGTTGGAACGATTCGAACAGGTACATCGAAGCTTTGCAGCACCCCTCGATCGAGACCATCGTGGCCCAGCATCCCTGGCTGGAGAACGACTGCCTCATGGCCGATCTCATCCTCCCGGTCGCGACCCGCTTCGAGATGATCGACATCGGTAACGACCAGGGAAGTGGGGTGTTCATGACCCTATACCTCGAGGATCCCTGCATCGACCCGGTGGGCGAATCCCTCAGCGACTTCGACGTGGTCGCCAAGATAGCCGAGAAGCTGGGGCTCCACGAGGAGTACACGCAGGGCAAGACCCATGAGGAGAAGCAAAGACTGGCCTTCGAGGGTTCAGGGATGGACGGGCTTGTCACATGGGAAGAGCTCAAAGAGAAGCAGTACTTCGTCATCCCCTGCGACGACCGCATCAAGGAGCAGCCGCCGGGTCTCTCGGAATTCGCCGACGATCCCACGAAGAGCGCTCTCACTACTCCCACCGGCTTGCTGGAGTACTGCTCCACCGCTCTCGAGAAGCATTTCCCCGACGATCTGGAGCGCCCTCCGGTGGCACACTGGATCGAGAAGAGCGAGAGCCACGACGAACGGATGAGCAGCGTGCGGACCGGGCAGTACCCGCTGCTGTGCATGTCGAACCACCCGCGCTGGCGCATGCATGCCCAGGGAGACGACGTCACCTGGACCCGAGAGATCGCGACCATGAAGATCACCGGTCCCGACGGATACAAGTACGAGCCGGTGTGGCTCAACCCGGTCGAAGCCCGAGCGCGGGGCATCGAGAACGGCGACATCGTGAAGATCTTCAATGAGCGGGGCACGGTGCTCGGAGGGGCCTACGTGACCGAGCGGCTCATGGCGGGCGTGGCCTACATGGATCACGGCGCACGTTGGGATCCCATCATCCCCGGTAAGCTCGATCGAGGTGGGGCCATCAACACCATCACGCCGCACAACATCACGTCGAAGAACTGCACCGGCATGGTTGTGAGCGGTTTCTTGGTGGAGGTGGCGAAGGTCACCGAGGAGGAGATGGCCGGATGGCGCCGGGACTACCCGGCCGCTTTTGAAAGAGAGTACGACCTTGCGACAGGAGTTTCCCTGACGGGTTGGCTCAGCGAATAGAGGAGGTAGTGCGCATGGCCGATGTGAGTGAGTTCAACCGATACGGTGAGGAGTTGGAACAGGCTCTCATCTTGAGATCGTCACCCATCGCGGTGAAGATGCTCAAGGACGAGGCGGAGATCCCAGAGGGGGCCATCAGGCCGGCGCAGGAGGGCTACCACTTGGCGCAGTGCCAGGCCTGGGCCATGTCCAGGCGTCAAGGCGCAACGGTGGCCATGCTCAAGGACGACCACTGGTGCCCCACCGCCGTCATGGCTTATGGGCTGGTGGAGCGACCGGAGTCGGTGACCCAGTGGTCACATCCTTATGACACGTTCGAACCGGGCGAATACGTCGGCCTTCTCTCCGCGCCGCTGAAGAGCGCGAGCTTCCTCCCCGACGTCGTGATCGTGTATGCCAAGCCCGCCCAACTCCGGGGGCTGCTGCTCTCCATGAAAGTGCAAGATGTCCCGCTGGTGAAATGCCACATGTTCCCGCCGTCCTGCGGCTGGGCCGTCGTGAACCCCATGAAGACCGGCGACTACTGGGTGGTCATGCCCGATCCCGGCGAATACGAGCGGGCGCTCACCGAAGAAGGGGATCTGATGTTCGCCGCTCCGCAGAGCAGGATGCCCGGTCTGATGGAAGGTCTGAGGGCGTATGAGGGCGGCATCTTCTCCTACCGGGGGCACCATATGTTCATGCAGCCGGACTTCCCTCAACCTGATCTGTACAAGCAGCTGTTCGGCAGCTGGGGGATGCACACAGGGTAGCGCTACAGGTGAGCGATCACGTCCTCGGTGGTGGTCACGAGGGCGATGGGCGGGAGCATCGATCCGAGCACCGTCTCGTGCAGCTCTTGATTGGCGTCGGCACAGGTGTCCGACGGCACGATGAGGCTGTAGAGGCGGTCGGCTAGGCCGAAGGCGTTGGACGCGATGGCCATGCCCGTGGCCACGCCTGTCAGCACGATAGTGTCGACGCTCTGCTCCTGCAGGTACTGGGCAAGACCGTTGGTCTGAAAGATGTTGAAGACCCAGTTGTAGAAGACCGGCTCCCCGGGGGCCGGCGCCAGCTCGTCGATGATCCCTATGTCCCGTGTCCCTTCGAGGTTGATCTTCATCGTACCGGCCGCCGACCAGAACGCCCCGTAAGCCGGCACTTCGAACTCCGCCGGATGCCGGGCCACGACGAAGGCCACCGGCAACCCCTTCGCGCGGAAGGCCTTCTGCAAGGCCTGTATGTTGGGGATGATGCCCGCGTCGCGGGCCGCCTCACAGTGACCCATGCCCTCCAGAGCGCCGCCCACCCGGCAGAGAGAATCCTGCATGTGCACGACGAGAAGGGCCGGCTTGCCCACCAAAGACCAATCGTTCATGGAGACGTCTCCTGTTGTATCGGGATGGGTGGCTCAATGCTTTCATCGGTCCGCGCACCTGTCAATTGGATATCTTGGCGCCCAACGCCGAAACGCTGTTGACACCATCCACCGGCGGCGGGACGATGGAGGCTGTTTGGGGACATCTCATGGCCGCTGGCCGCAAACTGGGGGTGGGTTGTGCGAGGTATCGTGCCTGGCTTCATGAAGTTCGTGACGCGTTCACTGCATGGAGTGGTGCTGCGGATCGTGGCGTTCTGTCTGATCGTGGTCGCGATCGTCGCGGCGGTCCTCGACGCGAAGTGGGGAGGGTTCACGCCTGTTGTCTGGCTGCTGCTGGCGCTCGGGTTCCTCATGGGTGTCATCTGCAACGAACTGGCACAAATCATACGCCGGATGGATCACTCGAGTCGCCGCACGCATCACAGCCGCCCACGGACTATTCTGGATGAACCCCAGACACCTGCCGCGGTGCCGGAAGTGGTGGCCGGGGCGCCGCTCACGGAGGCCAAAGCGCCCGTGAAGACCACCGCGCCGGACTCTTTCGAAGTGGAGATCTACTGCGTGAAGTGCCGCGAGAAGCGCATGATCAGAGATCCAGAGACCATCGAACTCGCCAACGGCCGTCCCGCGTACCAGGGCGCCTGCCCGGTGTGTGGGACCAAGGTGACCCGCATCCGCAAGACGGCGTAGCGCGGGGCCGTAAGGCCCCGAAGGAGACCCATGGAGATGGCCGGGCTCGAATCCGTAGGTCGGTGTCTCAAACGTCGCTCGGTCGTCTGGGCCGCGCTCCTGGTTGGTCTTGTTGGGGCCGTGGTCTGTCTCATGCTCCTCGGCGCCGCCGGGCCTGCCGGGGCACGAGTCGAGCCATCCACATGGGCGAAGAGCTACGTCGGCGACGACGCCATGGCGCGCGGGGTTTTTCGCCTGCCCAACGGAGACCTCATCATGACCGGATGGACGGCTGGCCGGCCGCAGGTGACGCGCCTGAGCGCCGAGGGAGACGTCCGCTGGGCCAGGAGATACGATTGGCCCGGGACTGGGGTCCACGGCGTCCCCTCGTCCGATCTGGGTCCGAAGGGGATCCCCTGTTCGCCATCCGGGATGCTGGTGTTCTGGGGAGACCTTCTGTTCCGGCTCGACGACGACGGGGATGTGGTCTGGGCCCGGCGATACCGTGTGAGCGAACCGGCCTCCAGCGGGAACATTGAGTTCACGGACACGGTGCAGTTGCCTGACGGCGGACTTGCCGTCTGTGGCCACCGGGGCTACGACCGTGTGTTCGTCTGCAGGATGGACTCCGGCGGCGCGCCTCTCTGGACCAGACTGTACGAACTCAAGCCTTCAGGGCAGCCGCGAGGCCGGGCGGGACGACCGGGCATCCGCGAGCTGGTTAGCCATCTCGGCAAGTCGGGCCAGAGCCGGTTCGGTCCGCTTCGACCAGTAGGCCGCGTTCAGACGGACGCAGTTGTTGAAGTGCGACCCTACCGAGAAGACATGGCCCGGCACCACCGATATGCCGGCTTCCAGCGCCATCCGAAACAGCGTCAGTGCGTCGACGCTCTGAGGCATCTCGACCCAGAGTACGTAACCACCGGTGGGGGTCGAGACTCGCGTGCCTTCCGGGAATTGGTCCACGACCGCTTGGGCCATGTGATTCACGCGTTCCGCGTAGGCGCGGCGTAGACGGCGGAGGTGATGCTCATAGCCTCCGTGAGAGAGATACTCGGCGAGGACCACCTGCATCATGAGGGGCGCTCTACCCGCGAGAGCTCCGCGCACGTGCTTGACGCGTTTGAGAAAACGTCCCGGAGCGATCCACCCGACGCGATAGGAAGGGGCGATGTCTTTGCTGAACGACGAGCACAGGAGCACCAGTCCCTGCCGGTCGTAGCACTTGGCCAGGGTTGGGCGGCTGCCTCCGTGGTAGAGCTCTCCATCGACGTCGTCTTCAATGAGGGGGATCTCTTTCTCGGCCAACATGGACACCAACCGGCGCTTAGCTGCGTCGGGCATGGAGCAGCCCAGAGGGTTGCTGAAGTTGGTCATGACCACCACGGCGCGTACGTCGTCGTGGAGCAGGGCGAACTCGAGCGCCTCGACACTCATCCCGGTGCGGGGATGTGTGGGTATCTCCAGAGCGCGTAGGCCCAGAACCTCCAAGATCTGGAGGATCCCGAAGTACGTCGGCGATTCCACAGCTACCAGATCGCCCGGCTTGGTGGTGACCTGGAGGGCTAGGCTGAGCGACTCGGTGCAGCCCGAAGTCATGACCAGGGAGTCACCATCGAGCACGCATCCCTGCATGCTCCGCCGCTGCGCGATCTGTCGCCGCAATTCTTCCCACCCGTCGATGGAGCCGAAGAGATCGCGGCCTATGTCTCCACGCCGGGCGACCGACGCGAGGATGCGGTTCAAGCGGTCGTTCGGCAGTAGTTCGGGGGCGGGAAGAGCCGCTCCAAAGCGCACCATGCCGTGCGACACGGATTCGAGGAGGATATTGGCTCCCAACTCGCCGATGGTTACCTGGGAGGGCCACGGGGACGCCGAAGACATGGTCGGCTCCGGGCGATCCGACACCGAGGGCCGCCAGGCGACGAAATAGCCCGATTGCGGCTGCGCACGGATGATGCCCCGGTCCTCGAGCAGCCGGTAGGCCTCTAGTACCGTGGTGATGCTCACACCACGCTCCCGGCTCATCTGCCGCACGGAGGGGATGCGGTCTCCGGGTTGCAGCACGCCCCCCGAGACCTGCTTGGCGATGTCGTCGGCCAGGAGGGAATACTTGGGCACCTTGGCACGCGGTAGTTCCGTCTTCATCCCAGACTCCTTGGTCGATGGCACTGTTATGGTCATCTTATGGGTACAGAATGTCATTGATTATGACTGTTATGGTAACACTTCGCAAAATCTGCGTCTGTTATCTCTTTCGTCTTTTCCCTACAATCTTTTGCTAGAGAAAAGGGAGAAGAAGGAGGGGGGAAGACAATGGGTGTCTTCACAGAACGTCTTGCCGTGTTGCTGCTATTGCCGTGGTCGAGGAGTCAGGCGGACTCCGGCGAGGCGCGCAGGAGCCGCAGTCACGGCGCCTCAGGCGAGCGCTACACAGGTGGACCGGTCTGGCAGTTGGGCCGTGAGCACGGCCCATCGTCGGCGGTCCAGCGCGCCGACCTCGAGGCGATCCGGGCGATCAGCCGGGTCAGGTAGGCCCAGCGCCCGCCCGGCGGGCCGCGGCGGGCGAACCGTGGCACATGGCGCGGCAAGCGCCGTGGTCCGCCGGGTCCGCCGGCGCTAGGCCCCCGGTTGCCTGCCTAGGCCCCCGGTCGCCAATAGTCCACGGGCGCCGTGCCCCAGCACGCGTAGTCGGTGGTCTTCCAGACCGGGCTCGTCTCTCCGCCCACCACCACGATGTTGATGGCCTCCGGGTTGTGATAGTGCGGGATGAGCTCGTCGTCGGGCAGCTTCTTCCACGAGGCGTACGGCTCCACGCCGGCGGCGGCCAGCGGTGCCACCAGCATGTCGATGGTATCGGTGCCCCAGTAGCGCCCATTGGGGATGAGAGCGTTCTCGGAGATCCAGCGGGCGAAGTCTTGTTTGGTCTCGAAACCATCGGCCTCTTTGAGCTGTTTGGCCACGAGGGGATCGAGGAGGAGGGTGGCGCTCGAATTCAGGCCGGGGATCACGCTCATCTGCAGGGACACTTCCTCACCCACGGTGCGGCTTGCGGCTGCGTGCAGGCTGTTCATGACGTACCAGCCCTTGAAGACGCTCACCGTGCTCTCCTCGGGCTTGAAGCCCTTGGTCACATGGAAGGGCGTCCAGACGCTCTGCTCCTCGTTCTCGGCCACGCACATGTTGTTGTAGAGGAAGCCGTTGCCCTGGGAGCTCCACAGCGTCACCTTCGGGCGCGCGTAGCCCCAGCAGATGGACATGAGGGTCCAGGCCCGTCCGATGACGGAGTTGGCCAGATTGCCCGGGCTAAAAGCCGCGAGGCCGGCGTTCATCCCTATCTCTTTACCGATGGGTCCGTTGATCAGCAGCATGCTGCCGAAGGGCGTGGTAGACGGAGTGAGTGCCGACTGCTTGCATGCCGCCGTGGCCAGGATCACCGGAAGATGCTCCGGCCGCGCTCCGGCCATGACCGCCACCACAGCGATGTCGCGCACCGTGTAGCGGATGAGTTCCTTGGTGTCGTGGTTGAAGATCTCGCCGACCAACTCGTCGCTCGGTCGGCCGGTGCCCGTGAGCATGCGCTCCACCCTCTCCTGGGTGGGGAGGATGACCGGCAGGCCGTCGGTCCAGCCCCGCTCGTAGAACAGGCGCTGTAGGTTGTCCTCGGTGTCGGGCGCGAGCAGCTCCTCGCGGGCCCCGGTCTCTCCGGGCAGGGGCAGCGGGCCGGTCGCGGGCTCAGCCTGCGCAGGGGTCTTGGTGAGCGCATCGAGTATCTCGTCGATGACCCGGTTGCCGGTGAGAGGATCGGCGCCCTCTATGTAGCTGTAAAGGGTCTCGCGCGACTGCGCGACCACGGGGTGCGGCGTCCACACGAAGGGCAGCGCCGTACCCAGGGCGGTCATCGCTCTGCGCACGTGGTCCGCGTACTCACAGGTGGAAAGGGACGCGGTCGGCACGCCGTAGGCGCGCTCCAGATGGTCACTGCTCGCGGCGACCGCCGCGGCGCAACCGGGTCAGCCGCCCACCCCGAGCACGGCGGCGTCACCCTGTTCTTTGATCTCCTCCCAAAGCGTGTCGACGTCGTCGGCGAAGGGGCCGCCCGGCTTGCGCTTTCGCACCGTCGTCACCGAGGGCATGTTGGCGGTGAACCAGTTCTCGAGCTCCCGCATGAACTTGAAGCTGCCGCCGAAGCCGGTATCGACCAGGTAGACGGTCTTGCCGTCCAGGGCGTCGAGCCTGGGAGCGAGCGTAGCCGGGGCGGACTCGGCCGGCGCGCCATCGGCGCCGCCCACCGTCTGCACGCGCGGCGGCTCGGGATTGAAGACGGACAACGTGGACTGGGACATCAAGATCCTCCTGGTGACGAAGATCGTGCTTCTTGCGGCGGAATGTGCGAAGCATAGCAGGACCGCGGCATCGGGGTCCATGG
>DAIRFC010000089.1:0-3674 GCA_036795215.1 Actinomycetota bacterium
CTAGTCGAGCGCCGCCTCGACCTTCTTGTCACGATCCAGCCAGCGCACGAGGGCTGGTACGACGGTGACCGTGACGATGAGCGCGAACACCACGTCTATCACGATCACGATCCCGAAATCGTGCAAGGCGGGGAAGGACGAGGCGATGAGCGCCCCGAAGCCGGCTGCGACCGTGAGCGCGGAGGCGGCTATGGCCCGGCCGACTTTCGTCACCGCTTCCTCCATGGCTAGGTCGTGAGGGATGCCTTTGCCCCGCTCCTCCCAGTATCGGCTGAGAAGCAGGACGGTGAACTCCGTGCCGATAGCGATGACCAGAGCGCCGAGCACGGCCGTGAGGGGGCTGAGGTCTATCCCGGTCACCCACATGAGTGCGGAGGACCAGCCGGTCACGAGGGCGATGGGGATGACGGCGATGACAGCGCGGCGCCAGTTGCGGTAGATGAGGAGCAACCCCAGCAGTACCACCGCTATGCCCACCCACGTCATGAGTCCCCGGTTCTGCGTGAATGCCTCGACCGTCCGGGCGGTCAAGGTGATGTTGCCCGCGGGTGCGAGGATCACCCCTGTAGGTGGGGCCGCTTCAGAGAGGAGAGAATCGATCAAGACGTTCATCCGCGACATCTCCATCTCACCCATGCTGAAACTGACCGATGCTTGGGTCTTGTCGGCGCTTACCAGGCCATCCCGGATCGCGGCGGGGAGCTGATCGAGAGCCGAAGCCACTGCCTCAGCGGACGGCACTGCGCCGCCCGGCTGAAGACGGAGGGCGGTGGTCAGACTATCCACGCGCACGATGTCCGGATGAGAGGCCAGGGCATCGGCCTGAAAGCGGGCCAACCAGTCCAGAAAACTGGGGGAGGTGACATCGGGCGCCTGGATGAGGAAGGGAAGTTCGACCGTTCCGCCAACCACGGCTCGCGCCTCGTTCAGGGCCACGACGCCGGGAGTGTTGGTGGGGATGAGCTTCTCGATATCGGTCTGCACCTTGAGATCCCGGTCGGCCGCGAATCCGAAGGCGGCCAGTATCACCGCGACCGCGACCACCCAGACGGCATGGCGCCGCGACCAGCGGGCCACTGCGGGCAGGGCTCTCCCCAAGCAGAGCCAGTCCCGTTCGAGCAGCCTGCGACCTCGCCCCCCGGTCGACTCGGCGGGCGCCAACCGGGGCCGCCTGTCGAAGCGATAGAGAAACGCGTTGAGAACGAAGAGGGACACCGCATAGAGCACCGCGGCGCCGATCGCCAGCAGGACCCCGAAATCAGTCACCGCCGGAACGGCCGAGATGAGCAAGGTCATGAAACCCAAGATCATGACGGCGACCGCTACGCCCACGGTCGGGGCGATGTGGGAGATGGCCCTCATGAGGGCTTCGGCCGGTCCCTGGCCACGCCGCATCTCCTCCTCGTAGCGGTTATGGAATTGGATGGCGAAGTCGACCCCCAGACCGATCAGCACGGGCAGCCCGGCCAAGGTCACCAGCGTCAAGGGAACATGCACGGCCGCCGCGAGGCCGAAGGTCCACAGCACACCGATGAGCACCAGGGGGAGGGACAGTAGGCGCCAGCGGGCGGGGAAGGCGATGAACAATATCAGCACCATGAGCACGACCGCGATCGCACCGGTGCGGGCGAGACCGGAGAAGATGGCCGAGGTGATGTCCGCGATGAGTCCGGGCGTGCCGGCGACGATAGCGTCCGAGGCAAAGGCGCTGGCGGCTACGGTATCCTGGACGAAGCTGGCTGCCGCCGATTGCTGGTCGGTGGCAAGTCCGCCGGCCAGACGGACGGCGACAAGAGCGTGGTTGTTGCGAAAGAACCGCTCCAACTGGGTCCGCAGTGACTCATCGGCGAGCGCAGTCTGGAGCAGCGAGTCCGGATCGCTGAGATCCAGTCCGCCCGCTGCGCCGGCCGAGTTGAGCAGGGTGAGTGGGCTGACTACCGAGCGGATCCGGGGATCGGCGAGGAGCTGTTGGTCCAGTTCGGTGAACCCTTGCAGCGCCTCCGGCGTGGCGAGCTCGAGAGGATTCCCGGGGATGAGTATGAGCATGGAGTCGCCCCCGAAGGCCTCCTCGTAGGCTCGATAGCCGCGATATGCGTCGCTATCGGCGGAAAGAAAGGCGTCTTGGGTGGTGACGATGTTAATGTGGCTGGCGCTCCAGGCGGCGAGAGCCGAGAAAAGCAGCACGACGAACAATATGACCAGCGCATGGCGCTCGACGAAGCGACCAATGAAGTTCGTTATCTTCACCTGTACTCCTCACTAGGGTGAGCCTTTATACCACATGAGGTGTACTATTCGCTATACAGGAAATAAGCACAGCGGGGGAGCCATGAACATCTCACGCAAAGAGCGATGAACGAGCGCAGTCGGCTACTGAGCGAGATCGGCGCTCTGCAGTTCCAGCTACTCGCGTCGGGTCTGCCGGAGCAGACATCGTCACTGCTCGACTACGACCTCACCGTGCAGCAGATCCGCGTCTTCGCGTTCATCTGGGCGCGCGGAGGAACCTCCATCAGCAAGGTCGGTGACGCGCTCGGTATCAGGCCGAATGTGGCCACGGGCATCGTTCAAAGGCTCGTCGATCGAGGACTTATCGAGCGGCACGAGGATCCGGATGACCGGCGCGTACGTATGCTTGCCGTCACAGACCGCGGGGTAGACTTGGTCGCCGACCTGAGCGGGATCATCCTGGCCAAAGCCCGGCAACTCCTCGACCGGCTGAGCGATGAGCAACTCCGTGAGATGAGGGACCTCTTTGCCGCCATGGAGCGACCGTTGGAGCGTGACTGAATCGCAGATAGGAGAAGGTGAGCAGAATGTCAGACCAGAGGAAATGGGCCAAGTACATCATCGATAAGACCCCGGAGCCGTTCAACCACTTTCGCCCTGCCGACCCCAAGGCCGCCGGCGGCACGAACGTGCTGTACATCAACAACGAGCTCAACGGCGCCGTGCCCAACGCGACCTATCTGGAGGTCGCGCTGATCTCGAAACCGCTGCACCCGGGCCCTTTTCAGCAGCATGCCCATTCGGTCGACGAGTACATCATGTTCCTGGGGACGAACATGGACAAACCCTTCGACCTGGATGGCGTCGTGGAATGGTGGATGGAAGACGAGAAGTACATCCTGACCAAGAGTTGCGCCATCTTCGTGCCGAAGGGCGTCTACCACTATCCGTTCGTGTTCCACGAGGTGAATTCGCCCATCTTTTTCATTGCCTCGGCAGGGGCGACTCACTACGCGGAGCCTCGTGACCCCATCGACCCCGCGCCGGAGGGCTATGGCGTGCTCTAGGGCGGGGTGATCGTCCAGTCTCGTCCTCCTGTCCGCGGCGTGCGATAGCATGAACCGAACGAGCGAAGGGACGCGGCTGAGGGGAGCACGATGCGCTTCATCCACACGGCAGACTGGCATCTGGGCCGTTTGTTCCACAACATCCATCTGACCGACGACCAGCGCTTCACCCTGCAGGGCCTTCTCCGTTTGGCGGAAGACCGGCAGGTCGATGCCGTCATCATCGCCGGCGACGTTTTCGATCGGGCGGTGCCTCCGCCCGAGGCGGTCGATCTGCTCGACGAGATCGTAGCGACTCTCGCGCTCGATCTGCACATGCCTGTCGTCATGATCGCCGGCAACCACGACAGCGCGGCCCGATTGGAGTACTTCAGCGGG
>DAIRFC010000089.1:3774-7438 GCA_036795215.1 Actinomycetota bacterium
GCCCACGCATTCGTCTCGGGTTGCCGGGAGAGTGAGTCCGAGCGCGCGCTCACCGTGGGCGGATCCGGAGCCGTGAGCGCCTCTCTCTTCGACGGTTTCGACTACGTGGCCCTTGGGCACCTCCACGAGCCACAGGCGGCTGGACCGCGACACGTACGCTACGCGGGCTCACTCCTCAAGTACTCCTTCAATGAGGCGTCCCAAGAGAAGTCGGTCACCGTGGTCGACATCGATCAGGCCGGGGCCCTGACGGTCGAAGAAGTCGCTCTGCCCATCAGGCGCGACGTGCGCCAGGTAAGGGGTAGCTTCGCAGAGATCCTTGCCCGGCCACCCGACGCCGCGCCCGTTGAAGCCTACGTTGAGGTCGTGCTCACCGACACCGAGCCCGTTTTGAACCCGTTGGACAAGCTGCGGCCCGTGTTTCCCCACATCCTGTCCATCAGGAGGGAGACGGCGGAGCGCGGTCTTTCAGGTCCCAGCCTGACCGGCTCCGGCGTCAAGACCCGAGGCACCCACGATCTCTTTGCGGATTTCTTCGAGGACGTGCAAGGCTCGCCCATGAGCGAGCCGCAGTCGCGGGAGCTCGCCTCGGCTGTCAACGGGCTCGATCGTGCCGAACGCGAGGTGGCGTCATGAGGCCGCTGCGGCTCGTCATGCAGGCCTTTGGTCCTTACCGCGGGGAGGAGGTCGTGGATTTCGGCCGGCTGGGGCCAAACCGGGTGTTCCTCATCCATGGAGATACCGGCTCAGGCAAGACCAGCATCCTCGATGCGATGGTCTTCGCCCTCTACGGCGAGACGAGCGGCGGCGAGCGCCGGGCCGATCAGATGCGCTGCGAGTCGGCCGCGGCCGATGTCCCCACCGAGGTGGTGTTCGACTTCTTGCTGGGCGAACGCAGTTATCGGGTGAGACGCCGTCCGGCCCAGGAACTCCAGGGAGTTCGGGGTTCTGCGATGGTCGCCAAGCCGGCCGAGGTGATCCTCTGGGAACGAACGGGATGCTCCGCGGCGGAAGAAGGCATCCCGCTTGCAACGAAGATCAGGGACGCCGAGACGCGCATCAGGGAACTTCTCGGCTTCTCGTGCGAACAGTTCCGCCAGGTAGTGGTGCTGCCGCAAGGCAGGTTCCGCGAGCTGCTGTCCTCTGGGTCCGACCAGCGGGAGGAGATTCTGCGGCAGCTGTTTCGCACCGAGCGGTTCAGAGAGCTGGAATCGGCGTTGGCCGACCGGGCGAAAAACGTCCGAGGGCAGATGGAGCATCTCAAGCTGCAGCGCGAGGAGCGTCTGAGGCTGGCCGGGGCGGGGGACGACGCGGAACTGGCGGCATTGCTCACAGAGGCGGCCGCTGAACTCGCCGCGCGGGCGCAGCACGTCACGCAGACGGAGTCCGCGGCCCGGCAGGCGGCCGAAGCCCATGCCGCCGCCCAAGCCGCCGATGAGGCCCGGCGGGCGGTCGCCGCCGCCCGCTCGGAGGTCCAGACACTGGAGGGACGAGGCGCAGAGATCGCGGCGCTGCGCGCACGACTCGAGTCCTCCGTGCGGGCCGAAAGGGTGCAACCCGCCGCCGACCGGCTGCGGGAGGCGGTTGCCCGGTCGGCCGAGGCCGGTACAGCCTGCGCGGCTGCCGAACACGAGCTCCTGCAGGCTCGGGAGATGGAGCAGACCGCGGTTGCGGCGCTGGCGGCGGAGAACGGGCGCCTACCCGAACGAGAAGCGGCCGCGGAGAGAGTCCGATATCTGGAGGGTCTGACGGTCGCCATCGAGGCGTGGCGAGCGGCCAAGACGGAGCATGAGGAGGCCGCGGGCGCCGCGTCTTCAGCGCGCGCAGCATATGAGGAGGCGGAGGGAGCCCGGGCTGAGGCAGCTGCATCGCTCGCCGCCCTGAAGGAAGGCCTGGCCGCGGTCAAGACGGCCGCGGCGCAGGTGGGTGGGGTGCAGGCCCGGCTGGTGGCGGCGGAGGAGAACCTGGAGCGGTGCCGGCGCCTGTCAGAGTCGCGCGCGGCCGTTCGAGAGGCGGAGCCCCGCCTGGCCGACCTCGAGGCTGCCGAGACAAGGGCGCTCGACCACCTCCGGCGGGCGCAGGCCGATCTGACGGACATCGAACAGAGGTGGAAGTCCACGCGGGCGGTCGCTCTCGCCGGCGCGCTGCAGCCCGGAAAGCCCTGTCCTGTGTGCGGTTCCACCGAGCATCCGGCGCCCGCTACTGCGACTGCCGCGGATGTCTCTGACGAGGCGCTGGAGGCCGGTAGGGCGTCGCTCGCATCGGCCCGCGACGAGTACGAGCAGGCTCGAGAGGCGAGCGCAACAGTCAGAAACGACCTGAACGCGGCATGGGCGCGGGAACAGTCCATCCGAGAGGGGATGGGTCCTTTGGCGGACCTTCCTCTGGCGGAGGCGGAGAAGGCGGTCACCGTCTGTGTGGCCGAACTGGAAGCGCTGGTCGGCCGCTCGGATGTCAATCTGGTCGAGGAGAAGGTCGCCGAGGCGGAGGTGGCCAAGGCGGCGTCCGACGATGCCGCGAAAGCGGCGGCTGACACCGCAGCCGCCGCGGAGAAGGCTCTGGCGGCGGCGGAAGCCCGGCTGGCCGAGCGGGCGGCCGGTATCCCCGAAGACCTGAGAGAGAGCGGGGCCCTCGAGGTTGCGCTCGAGCGGGCGCGCGCACTGCGACAGGATCTCCAGGCCGCGTTGGACACCGCCCAGCAGAAGGCGGCCAAAGCCACGGAAGGCCGGATCGTGCTGGAGGCTGCGGCCAAGAACACTATGGCTGCGCAGGCCAAGGCCGCCGATGACGAGAGCGCCTGCAGAACGGCGTTCGAGTCAACTCTGAAGGCGCATGGTTTCTTCGACGAGCCGGCCTGGCGGGCATGCCTGGTCCCCGAAGACCAGAGAGTCGCGCTACTGGAGGAGGTCGACGGCTACCGCGACGCGCTCCTGCAGGCGACGGGCAAGCTCCGGCAGGCGGAGGCGGCGCTGCAGGGGCTGCCCGAACCGGCCGACATCGAGGGTCTGCGTGTCGCCGTCGAGGAAGCTCGGTCAGAGCATTCCCTGGCTATCGATCGCCACGCGGACGCGCGGAACCACCTGGGCAGGCTGACGGAGGTCACGGACGGGCTGGCTGAGATCGACTCCAAGTCCGACGGCGTGCGACGCGACTACGAGACAGTCGGGCTGCTGGCCGAGGTGGCCAACGGCCAGAATCCCAGCAGGGTCTCCTTCCAGCGCTGGGTGCTCGGCGTCTACCTGGATGAGGTGCTTGTCACTGCGAGCCGCAGGCTGTACGCGATGAGCAAGGGCCGCTACCAGCTCGAGCGGCAGCGCGAGGTGGCCCACCGAAGGCGCGCGTCCGGGTTGGACCTGGCGGTGTTCGACGAGTTCTCGGGCACTTCCCGGCCGGCTGTGACGCTTTCTGGAGGGGAGAGTTTCCTTGCCGCATTGGCTCTGGCTCTAGGACTGGCCGAGACGGTGCAGGAGTACGCTGCGGGGACGCCGCTCGAGACCATCTTCGTGGATGAGGGCTTCGGAGCCCTCGACGCAGATGCGCTGGAGCTCGCGGTCGATGCGCTAATGGAACTGCAGTCGAGCGGACGCCTGGTCGGAGTGATCTCCCACGTCGCGGAACTGAAGCAGGTCATCCCCGCCCGGTTGGAGGTGCGAGGAGGCTCGAC
>DAIRFC010000089.1:7538-9140 GCA_036795215.1 Actinomycetota bacterium
GCCTCATGCACGACTGCGTCCTCATGGTCGGTGAAGTCGATGTCGAGTGCGGAGTCGAGAACCAGCCGATCGACGGGTGCCAGCTCGAACAATCCGAGAAGCGCGTGGATCTCGTCGCGCGCCCGTTTGGCTGCGAAACTCTTGGCTGCGATGTAGTAGATCGTGATCGCCGTCGTCGCGCAAATCGACCCTTGGATTCGGCCGTTGTCGACCAGCGCGAAGAGCTTGACTGCGGGGACCACGTGGGGCTTGCGCTCAAGCAAGACGTCGAGTATCACGTTGGTGTCGAAGAGGACCCTCACCGGCACTTCTCTTCCAGATGACGGCGGTAGTCGTCCTCTGTCACTGTGACTCCCTTGAGCGAGCCAAGCAGGGCGCGCACACGCGGGGTGATCTCAGTACCCGGAATATCCTCGTCAGCCTCAATAAGTGCGAAGCAATCCGCCACCATCTGGGACACCGACTTGCCGGAGCGGTCAGAGTAGCGCTTGGCGCGGTCGATGAGTCGGTCGTCCATCCGCAAGGTGAGCTTGGGGTTCATGGGGCGCCTCCCTGCCGTACACGTTGTCTGCCGTCCGTTGCACCGGCGTGTTAGGCGTTCCCACCGGGCTCCGGTTCCATGAGCCGTTCACTCCGCCACACTCGTACGACGGTCACGACTGATTTATCACGCCGATACACGATGCGAAACGGAGGCATCTCAAGCTCCCTCAGCCACGGCGTCTCGAACTCAGGTACTATTCTCCCGATGTCCGGGAACGCGCGCAGCTGCTCCGTGCGCTCTATCACCTGCGAGACCAGACGCCTCCCGACTTCAGACGCGCCCTGTGACACGTACCATTCGATGATTTCGAGCAGGTCCTGTTCAGCAGAGCAGGAGAGCTCGACCCTTACTCTGTGTTCCATCACTCAAGACCGAGACGACGCTTGACTTCCTCCAGGGTAGAGACGCGGCCGGCTTCGATATCCGACAGGCCGGCGACGACAGCTTTCATGAAATCGCGTTCCTCTTGCGCGGCTTCGAACTCGGAGAGGGCTTGAACCACCGCGACTCCGCGACCGTGGCTGGTGAGAAGAACAGGGCGACGGGTCTCGTCGAGCCTGCGGACGATCCTGCCCGGGTTCACTTTCATGTCGCCAAGCGGCACGACGTCTTCTGAGAACTTGATCGGACGCGACATGTTGCCTCCAATGAACGACACCTAGTAACTGGTGCGAATTATAGCACCGGATACAGATGCTCAATGGGTACATCTAACGACGTTCTCGGGATAGCCTGCACCGCGAAGCGCTGTCAGGTTGATCCCCTTGTTGGGCATGGCCGCTCGTCGCCCTCGTCGGGCTCGACATCACGAACCTCGGCGAGAACGGCCTCGTACTTTGCACGATCGCCGCGAGCACCCCGCTCCTTCAGGTACTCGACGGTCATGAGGGCCGACATCTTCTCCGCGAGCGCGGTCGCGATGAACTGGTTGATAGAAACGTTCTCCGACTTGGCGAGTTCGCGAACCCGCTTGTGGAGGGAGTCCGGCAGACGAAGGCTGATAGTGCTCATTTCGTATCTCCTATCCTTCTCAGAAACTCACCGGGCTTGACCGCCGC
>DAIRFC010000090.1:0-2721 GCA_036795215.1 Actinomycetota bacterium
CTGTGCATGAAGCACGAGCTGAAGCACATGATCGCCCAGGGGTCGGGGGTTATCGTCAACACGTCCTCGGTTCATCCCCTCAAGCCCAAACCGGGGTCATGCGCCTACAATGCCAGCAAATCAGGGCTGAACGGCATAACCAGGACGGCAGCCCTCGAGGCCGCCCCCTACAACGTTCGTGTGAACACCATCATGCCTGGGCCTACCGAGGGAACGCTACTTGTTGACTACCTGACCGCGGCTCACCCGGAACGGAGGGCCGACATGGAGCAGGTGGTCCCTCTGCCCCGCCTTGGCAACACAGGTGACATGGCGCAGACACTCATCTGGCTCTGTTCGGATGCGGCCTCTTTCATCACCGGCCAGTGCCTGGCCGTGGATGGAGGCCTTACTGCTCGCTAGGGGAAATGAGGACCATCAATGATCATTCCTGAGCTCGACTCGCTCATAGAGGCAAGACTCCGCACACTGGCGGAGGCTCGTGCCGGCGGTACAAAGGTGGTGGGCTATCTCCCGGGCGGTTACGTACCGGACGAGCTCATCTACGCGTCGGGGGCGATCCCGCTCTGCCTCATTCATGGCGGCGAGGCCCGCTCGGCGGAGGAAGCGCTCTCGCTCGTGCCCAACGTCATCTGTCCGTTTGCCCGGGCTCAGATCGGAGAGACCCTGCTGAGGGAGAATCCCTTCTACACCTCCCTCGACCTGGTGGTGGTTCCGACTACCTGCCAGCATTTCAAGCAGGTCGGGGATGTGTGGGAGCACCAGGGGATGGTGGACGTGTTCAAACTCGGGGTTCCCTACGACTGTCAGGACGATTACGAGGTTGAGTACTACCGGGGCAGGCTCTCGGAGTTGAAGAAGACACTGGAGCATCTCACGGGGAACAGCATCACCGACGACAAACTGACGGAAGCCATCGATATCTACAACCGTCTTCGCGGGCTTCTGAAGACACTCAGCCTGGCCCGTCGCGACCAGCAGCCGGCCATCAGTGCCCTCGACTTCGTCCGACTGAATCACTTTTCGATGTACGCCGACCCGGTGATGATGGGCGACGCGCTCGAAGCCCTCTGCAGCAGTACCCCGGCGGCCCCACCGCTTCCTGCAAAGAGACCGAGGGTGATGCTGGCCGGACCCGCTCTCGGCTTTGGTGACTACGACATCATCAACCTGATAACAGAAGCGGGAGCCGACGTGGTGATCGAGGAGATCTTCGAGGGCATCCGTGACTACCGGCACGTGGTGGACGGCTCCGGGGATCCGCTTGGTCGCCTCGCTTGGAGCTACCTGCACGACAAGAAACCGGCTGCTTTCGTCAGGGGAGCGACCCGCAAGAAGATCGATTTCGTTCTTGATCTCATCAAGGAGTTCGATGTCCACGGCGTGCTGTGGTATCAGCTCCTCTGTTGCGAGCTCTACGACGAGGAGTCTTACCTGTTCGAGAAGGTGCTGCGCGAGAGGGGGATCCCCATGCTGGTGGTCGAGTCCGACTACCACAACCTGGCGGTGGGGCCCGTGAAGACCAGGCTGGAAGCCTTCGTCGAGATCCTGCAAGGAGGGCCGGTAGATGCATGAGTTCTTGGAGCTCCTCGGCTTCGACGAGAAGGAAAGGCAGATCCAGCTCCCCCGCATTAGCGAGGTCTTCTCGAGGCTGGGGATCACCGAAGCCGACATCGAGACCGCCAAAGCGCGGCTCCACCTCTACTTCGACATGGATCTGCACGGCGTCAGAAGGATGATGGGCTTTCTTCTGAAGGACATGACCGACACGGTGTTGCTCAGGGACGAGGGCGCACGAAAGGTCGTGCACGCATGCATGGCGCCGGGGTTCGAGGTCCTCGGCACGGCCATCAACTCCAACTCCCAAGATGTGAGATTCATCTATCCGAACTTCACGTTCACGGCGGTCTTAGGAGGCATCTTCGGTAGGTTCGTGCCGGTGCTCGAGGAGGCCGAGAGGTTGTGGCTGCGAGGCGGCGTGGTGCGGCACTGCGGCATGGTGAAGACCAGGGTGGGACTCATCAGTCTGGGCATACTCCCGCGCATCGACGTGACCGTGACAACGGGCTATCTCTGTGACACCAGTCCGAAATCCAACGAGATCATGGAGGAGCTCTTCGGGATATCCGCGTACTGCGTCGACCACGTCCAGGATCGCCAGATGGCCGAGTACCCCGACGCAAGCCGGGCCACCGTGCTGTCGGCGAAAGGCATGCGCAGGTTCAGCGACATCCTGCAGAAGGAGACCGGCTTTGAGATAGACGACGACATGATGTGGCAGGCCCTCGAGGCGCGAAGACCGATAGGCGAGGCTATGGACAGGGTGCTCGACGTGATGCGCCTAAGCGACCCGGCTCCCCTCGCGTCGACTCACCTGAACGCGCTTGCCGCCTTCGCGCGGGCTCCGTACAAGGCCGGCGACATCCCCGCCGTGGTCGAGGTGTTCGACACTCTGTATGCTGAGTTGCAGGAGCGCGTGCGCCGGGGCGTGGGGGTGCTCCCGAAGGGTGCGCCCCGTATCCTGGTGCTCTGTCCCAACCATCACTCCGAGCCGCGGTTCGAGCATCTCATCCATACGATGGGCCTCAACATAGTGGCCTCCGATTTCAACTTCTCGTCCGGCCACGATAGATCAGGGGCGGGCATCACCGATCCGGGCGATCCATACAACGTGATCTGCCAGCATCCCCACGGGACGCCGGGCCAGTCCTTGGAAGGAAG
>DAIRFC010000090.1:2821-9032 GCA_036795215.1 Actinomycetota bacterium
ACGGTGAAGACGTGTTAGCAGTCACTGGAGCTACTGGTCAGATAGGGGGCAGGGTGGCCGCTCGTCTTGCGGCCCAGGGGCTTCCACAACGGCTCATCGTCCGAGATCCGTCGAGGGCGCCGAGTCTCCCGGGCGCGGATGTCGCCCAGGTTTCTTCTTACGGCGATCCGGCGGCCATGGGCAAGGCGCTTTCCGGCGTCGACACCCTGTTCTTGGTCTCAGCCCAAGAGGTCATGGGGTTCATCAAGCGATGCCAGGACCGCAACCTGCCAGTCCCCTACTACGACCGGCTGCATCAACACATAGCCGCGGTGTCGGCGGCGGTGGCGGTGGGCGTCCGCCATATCGTCTATCTGTCGTTCATGAGCGCCGAGCCCGATGCCACCTTCGTCTGCCCTCGGGAGCACTACCGTACCGAGGAGTTCATCCGCTCCACCGGTGTCGAGTTCACGTTCTTACGCCCGGGCCTGTATATGGACAACGTCCCCCAGCACGTTACGAGCGACGACGTCATCCGGGCGCCGGCAGGTCGAGGCCGGGTCTCGTGGATAGCCCGCGACGATATTGCCGACACCGTGGTGGCGGTCATGACGGGCACCGGTCACGAAGGCAAGACGTACGACGTGACCGGACCGGAGGCGCTGACCATGGAAGAGACCGCCGAATTGCTTTCGGCCGTGCTGGGAAGGAAGATCTCGTACCAGGCTCAGACGCCCCATGAGGCGAGAGTCGGCCGGAACATGAGCCGGATGATCGACCACGAGATGGCGCGCCGGGAGCTTACGGGTAACGGGATAACCGAACCGGAACTCGAAGGATGGATCCACCACTATCTTCAGGTCGCGACCGGTGAAGCCGGCATCGTCAGTGACACGGTCCCTCGTCTGACCGGCCACCCTGCGCAGAGCGTGGCGCAGTATCTGCGGAACCACCCGGAGAGCTACAGCCACCTGCTCAGGTGACGGAGAGGATGTTTGCATGGGGAGCTTCGACCATGTGTTCGAGCCTCTGCGGATCGGCAGTCTCACCGCGAAGAACCGGATAGAGTGTTCTCCGGCCATACCTTTCCTGGCCTCTGAGGATTTCTTCGTCACGCGTGAGCTGATCGAGTGGTACCGGCGTATAGCCCAGGGCGGGGCCGGCGTCGTCACCATCGGCGAGACGTCGATCGACTACGAAGACGCCCACAAGCATGGCCGCCTGAACGTTCTGTGCCTGGCCGACAGCAGGTCGGTCAACGGGCTGTCGGTCCTCGTGGAGACCATCCACCGGTACGATGCCATCGCCTCGATCGAGTTGAACTACGAAGGGCTCTCCAGCCCCACGGATATGTCCGCCGAAGAGATCAAGGCCGTCATCGACCGCTTCGCCGATGCGGCCCTCCGCTGCAAACAGGCGGGACTCGAGATGATCATGATCCACGGGGGCCATGGTCATCTGGTGGGCAGCTTCTTCTCTCCGGCCACGAACAGGCGTTCTGATTCTTACGGGGGCGATCTGCGGAAGAGGTCCCGGTTTGCCATCGAGGTACTGGAGGCCATCCGCGCGAAGATCGGCGACGACGTGGCCCTCGAATACCGCATCAGCGCCGATGAGCTCGTGCCGGGGGCGGCCACAGTGGACGAGACCATCGAGTTCGCCACCATGATCGAGGACAAGATCGATCTGCTCCACGTGTCGGCGGGCAATCTGTATGTGCAGGAAACGAGCCCCAGGATGATCCAGCCGATCTACGTGCCTCGGGGGATCAATGTCGACTACGCGGCGCGTTTCAAGCAGGCGCTCAAGATCCCTGTAGCTACGGTAGGGTCTCTCACCATGGAGATGGCCGAGGAGATCATCGCCCGGAACAGAGCGGACATGGTCGCCATGATCCGTACGATCATCGCCGATCCTGATTGTGTGAAAAAGGCCAGGGAGGGCCGGGCCGACGACATCCGGCCCTGCGTGCGCTGCAACAGGTGCCTCTCGGACACCCGCGAGTACACACGGCCCACCAGATGTGCCGTGAACCCGGTGGCCGGCAGAGAAGTGGAATTTTTGAGCCAACCCGCGGCCGGCGCCAAGAGAAAGGTCGTCGTGATAGGCGGGGGCGCCGGAGGCATGGAGGCCGCCAGAACGGCGGCAGGGCGTGGCCACCACGTGGTCATGTTCGAAAAGGACTCCCAACTGGGCGGGGCCCTCACTGCCGCCTCCTCTCCGCCGTTCAAGGAGGACATGAAGAAGTACCTCGACTGGGCGCGACGGACGGCTGCCAAGACATCCAACATCGATATCCGGCTCTCGACCGAGGCGACGCCGGAGGTCGTTTCGGCCGAGAGTCCCGACGTGCTTGTCATCGCGGTGGGCGGCTCACCCGCTGTTCCGCCCGTGCCCGGCATCGACCGGGAGAACGTCGTCTGGGCAGGCGACGTGGATTCGGGCCGCGTTGAAGCAGGCAGTACCGTCGTGGTGGTGGGCGCGGGACTGATGGGCTGCGAGACGGCGCTTCACTTGGCGCAGACAGGCAGGCGCGTGACCGTGATCGACGCGTTGCCCCTCGAGCAGATCGCCTCCGACGTCCATCCGATCAGCAGAACGGCTTTGCTGGACATGCTGCAAGGCGCCCTCGTGGAAATGAAGACCGAGACGGCGCTTGAAGCGGTCACCGGCGCCGGCGCCGTTGTTCGCGGCGCGGATGGCGAGAGATCCGAGATACCGTGCGACAGCGTTGTGCTGGCTGCCGGCGTGATGCCCCGGTCGGACCTCGTTGAGCGGTTCAAGGGACTTGCGGACGAGGTGCACGTCATCGGCGACTGCAGACGGGAGAGGGGAGATCTGCGGTATGCCATCACCGATGGGTTCAATGCCGCCATCGATATCTGAACGTGTGGAAGCCCTCGTTGTAGACAGAAAGGTTCGAGCATGAGCACGATACCCGCGGAAGTCGATGTGGTGGTAGTAGGCGCCGGGGCGACGGGTCTGCCCGCGGCGGTCTCGCTCGCGGAGGGCGGCGCCAAGGTGGCCGTCTTCGAGAAGCAGCGTTCTCTGGGGGGCACCGCCAACTTCTTGCACGGCACCTTCGCGGTGGAGAGCGACATGCAGCGCGAGCGCTTCATCGAGATCTCCAGGGACGATGCGTTCAAGAGCATCATGGACTACAGCCACTGGAGAGCGAACCCCCGGCTGGTGCGGGCCATCGTGAACGAGTCGGGACCGACCATACGCTGGCTGCAGGAGCGGGGCGTGGTGTTCACCGACGCCACTATCAACATGCTCGGATCCCCACGCACTTACCACGTGGTGAAGGGCAAGGGAGAGGCCATCGTCAAAGCCTTGGCGACCGTGGCGAAGGAGAAGGGGGTCGAGATCCTGCCCGGCGTCCCGGTCACCGGGCTGCTGAAGGAAGGCGGCCGGATCCGCGGAGTCGTCGTGGACGATGACGGCGAGGAGATCGAGGTCTCCTGCAAGGCCGTGATGATCGCCACGGGCGGCTATGCCAACAACAAGGAGTGGATCAAGAAGTACTCCGGTTTCGAACTGGGCGTGAACCTCACCCCCATCGGCAACACGGGGAAGACCGGTGACGGCATCCGCATGGCCTGGGAGGCCGGCGCGGCTGAAGAAGGCATCGAGGTCCTGGAGATATTCCGCGTCGCCCCCACGGGCCCGGAGTTCGCCACCTACAGCCAGATCGAGATCGCCGCGGCGCAGCTCGACCTCTGGGTGACTCCCTCGGGTGAGAGGTTCTGTGACGAGACCATAAACTTCTGGGACACGCATGTGGGCAACGCCAACGCCAGATTCGCCAAGGAAGGCTACACCTGGAACCTGCTGGACGATTCCATAATCCAGCGGATCATGCAGGAAGGGATCAGGAAGAACATCAGCGTCGAGTTCCTGCCCGGCTACAAGCCTACCAACATCTACGGCGAGATCCAGGCAGCCATAGATAACGGCAGCACCGAGGTCGCAGCGGCCGACTCGCTCGAGGAGCTTGCCGGCAAGATGGGGTGCGACCCGGCCGTGTTGCGGGCTACGGTGGACGAGTACAATGCCGCCTGCGCCAAGGGGCACGATGAGCTCTTCGCCAAAGACCGCAAGTACCTCCGTCCTCTGCTCGGCCCTCGCTTCTTTGCCATCAAGGGCCGCACCGTCTTCCTGGGGACCATGGGCGGCATCAAGATCAACGAACGCATGGAGGTCCTCGACAAGAACGACGCCGTGATACCCGGTCTGTACGCAGGCGGCTTCGACGCCGGCGGGATGTATGGCGACAGCTATCCCATCAAGGGCTCCTCGGGCCTTGCTTCCTCCTTCGCCTTCAGCTCCGGGCGGATCGCCGGCGGGAGCATACTGGGATACCTGGGAGCGTAGATGGCCACGATGGCGGCCAAGACGTCCGGCGTGCATCATGTGGCGCTCGGTGTGAGCGACCTGGGGGCCATGACGGCCTTCTATCGCGACCTCATGGGCTTCACGGAGGTGCTCGCCGAGTTCGGCGAATCTGAGCAGCAGATCATGCGGGAGGTCACCAGGTCTCCCCGCGCGGTCTTCTCGGGAGCGCTCCTCCGGCAGAAGGCGGGGGGCATCTCACTGGAGCTCATCCACATGGCGGACCCCGCGCCCCGGCCTATCCGCAAAGAGATCCGGTATGGCGACATCGGCGTCGGGAAGATCACGGTGGCCGCCGCGAGTGCTCGATCCGTCTACGAGACGCTGAGAGATAGAGTGGGTTTCTGCTCCCAGCCGAAGACTACGGTCATCCCCGGGTTCGGCGAGTATGAGTTCGTCTACTGCCGGGACCCCGAAGGGAACCTGATCGAGATCGTAACGGCGGACGAAGGTTGTGAGGGGACGTTCGGGGGCGTTAGCTCCGTGGGGATGGGAGTGACCGACCTGGAGCGTTCGGTGACGTTCTACCGGGAGCGTCTGGGTTTCGACGTGGTAGTGGATACCCACGAGAGCTTCTCCGGTCTTGTGGACGAGGTCTCGGGAGCTGCCGACACGCGCGTACGTTCCTGCCTGCTCTCCGCGGGTACACCAAAGGGCGGTATGTTGGAACTCTTCGAGACTAAGGAGCCACGGGGCAGGTCGATCCCATTCTCGACGCGTTGGGGTGATTTCGGCTATCTCCAGGTGGCCTTCGGCTGCGACGATATACGCGGCGCCGCGGCAGATATGGAGGAGGCGGGTATGGATCTCCTCTGCAGCCCCAAGGCGATGGCGGAGAGTGTCCCCGACGATCCGGGCGAATTCGTCTACGTCCGCGATCCGGACGGCATCCCTATCGAATTCTTGTTTCTACCAGAGTAGGAGGGAGTCGCGACATGCTGGGAATCACAGGGGCCACGGGTCAAGTCGGGGGCCGGATCGCGGCCGGCCTTGCAGACCTCAGGCTGCGGCAGCGCCTGATCGTGCGTGACGCGGCGCGGGCGCCGGTTCTGCCCGGCGCCGAGGTCGTCGAAGCCTCCTCCTATTCAGACGTCGCCGCCATGGTCCGCGCATTGACCGGCGTGGACAGGCTCTTTCTGGTCTCCGCCCGTGACCGATTCGGTGTCGCCCACATGGCGGCGAAGACCGGTACGCCGCCTCCTCAGTCGTACGACCGGCTGCGCGAGCAGTTGGCCGCCGTCGACGCGGCCGTCCGAGCCGGGGTGAAGCACATCGTGTATCTGTCGGTCATGAACGCCGCGCCCGACGCCGTCTTCATGCTTGCCCACGACCACTTTCATACCGAACAGTACATCCGCGCTTCGGGAGTCCCGTTCACGTTTCTGCGGTCCAGCCTGTACACCGACAACGTGCCGCCGGGTGTATCGGCAGGCGACGTGATACGGGTCCCGGCAGGGGATGGCCGTGTCGCCTGGGTGACCCGCGACGATGTGGCGGCCGCGGCCGTAGCTGTGCTCACGGGCTCGGGGCACGAGGGGCAGATCTACGACATCACAGGCCCGGAAGCACTGACGATGGCGGAGACCGCCGAGCGGTTGTCCGACGTGGTGGGGCGGAGGATCGTCTATCAGGCGCAGACGGCGGAAGAGGCCCGCAAAACCCGTTCGACCAGCCGCCTCGAGAAGTTCGAGGCAGAACGTCGGATGCTCACCGGGCACGGCCTCGACGAATACGAGGTCGAGGTCTTCGTCTCGCACTTCCTGCAGATCGCCGCCGGCGACCTTGCTCACGTCAGCGATGCTGTGCCGAGACTGACGGGACGCCCCGCCGAGTCCCT
>DAIRFC010000091.1:0-8708 GCA_036795215.1 Actinomycetota bacterium
GCCTCAACGCTGCCAGCGTCGCGCTCTCCCAACTGAGCTATACCCCCACGGGCGGTCACGGATTATAGCCGTTACGCCGCTTCGGCGCAACCGGGCGCCGCCTTCACCACGCTCTATTCAACGACCTCGAGAGGCGCCTGCTTCCACAGCACATCCAGACGATAGAATTCCCGCGCCTCCGGTGTGAAGATATGCACGACGAAGTCCAGATAGTCCAGGAGGATCCATTCGCCCGTTGAGGCTCCCTCGGTCCCCGCGGGCAACAGCCCGGCCTCAGTCTTCATCTTCATCCCGATCTCTTCGGCAATGCGCTTCGTGAGTCGGGTGTTGCGGCCCGTGCACAAGACCAGATAATCCGTGTAGGACGCAAGATCGCGCATATCCAGGATCTTGATATCTTCGCCCTTCACATCGAGGGCGGCCATGCCGGCCGACACGGCGCGATCGTGGATGAGCCCCGCCTCGTCGGGCGACATGACCTTTGCCGGCCGCTGCCGGCGCTCTAGGCTCTCCAGGTCTGGGACGTCGGGGACAGTCTGATCGTCAGCCATTTCGTTCGTCAAATCCTGCTCACTACTCCCATTCGATAGTAGACGGCGGCTTGCTGGAGATATCCAGGGCCACCCTGTTCACGCCGGGCACTTCGTTGATGATGCGCTGCGATACGATCTCCAGCAGGTCGTAGGGAAGCCGGGCCCAGTCGGCCGTCATGGCGTCGTCGGAGGTGACCGCCCTGATGATGATGGGATACGCGTACGTGCGCTCATCGCCCATCACGCCCACGCTCCTGATGGCAGGAAGCACCGCGAAAGACTGCCATACATCCCGATACAGACCCGCCTTCTTGACCTCCTCGATGAGGATAGCATCGGCCTCCCGCAGTACGCCCAGCCTCTCCCGCGTCACCTCGCCGATGATACGTATGGCCAGCCCCGGCCCCGGGAACGGTTGCCGCCACACCACGTCCTCCGGAAGGCCGAGCTCTTGACCCACCACGCGCACCTCATCCTTGAAGAGCATGCGCAGCGGTTCGACCAGCTCGAAGTCCACCTCCTCGGGCAGGCCGCCCACATTGTGGTGGGATTTGATCACAGCGGCTGAGTCTGTCCCCGACTCGATGACGTCGGGGTAGATGGTCCCCTGCACGAGGAACCTGGCCTTGCCCAGCGTGCGTGACTCCTCTTCGAACGTGCGGATGAATTCCTCGCCGATGATCTTGCGCTTCTGCTCCGGCTCGGTGACACCCGCCAGCTTTTCGAGAAACCGATCCTGCGCCTTCACATGCACCAACGGGACGTGGAAATGGCGGCGGAACGTGTCTTCCACCTGCTCGGCCTCGTTCTTGCGATTGAGCCCGTGATCGACGAAGATGCAGGTCAATTGGTCTCCCACGGCCTTGTATACGAGGAGAGCCGCCACTGCCGAGTCGACCCCGCCGGAAAGTCCACACACCACTCGTTCGCCGCCCACCTGGGCACGGATGTGCTCCACAGCCTCTTCGATGATGGAAACCGGAGTCCAGGTTGGAGCGATGTCGCAAACGTTGTACAAGAAGTTCTTGAGGATGTCCTGGCCATACTCCGTGTGACGCACTTCGGGGTGGAATTGGACCCCGTAGAGCTTGGCAGCCGCGTCCTCCATGGCGGCCACCGGCATGTTTGGACTCACCGCAGTGACGGTGAAACCGGCCGGCGCCTCCATGACGGAGTCGCCATGACTCATCCAACATGCCGTCTCTTCGGGTAGTCCCTCAAAGAGCGCGCTCGGCTCTGTGAACGCAAGCGGCCGCCCTCCGTATTCGGCCTGGCCGAGCTTCTCGACCCGCCCTCCCCTCAATTTGGCGATGAGCTGCAGTCCATAACAGATCCCCAACACCGGTACGCCCAACGACAGGATCTCGGGGTCTACCGTAGGCGCACCCGGTTGGTTCACGCTGCGCGGACCACCAGAGAAGATGATCCCCGCGGGACGGGCGGCCCTGATCTCTTCCGCGGGAGTGTCGAAGGGAATGAGTTCGGAATAGACCCGGCACTCGCGCACTCGCCGGGCGATCAGTTGTGAGTACTGGCCGCCAAAATCGACGACTAGGACTTTCTGAATGCCGTCCAGATCAGCCTTCAGCAGAGACCTCCTCCAATTCCACCAGACCAGCCAGCCTCTCAGCGTCGGCAGGCGAGAACAGCCCCGCTCCGTAGCTGATGAGATTGGCCGCTCCGCACCCCAGACCGAAACGTAGACAGTCGGCGGGCTTGTCACCCTCCAGTAGGCGCACCGCGAACCCTCCGGTGAACGTGTCGGCCCAGCCCAACGACGACACCACGTCCACGGGCGGTATCTTGCCCACGAAGGTGCGGCTTCCCGCCCCATCGGCCAACACCGCGATACATCCGTACCGGTAGGTTATCACCACCGAACCGGCTCCCATCTCACGTATGGTCTTGGCCGCATTGATGCGGTCTTCCAACCCCGTGAACTCGTACCCGATGACCTTCTCGACCTCCACCAGCTTGGGGAACACGTAGTCAGGACCCGCCTTGATCCCCAACCGGAGAGGATCGGCATATGTGTAAAAAAGCGACGTAAGCCCCAGTCTGCGCACGTGCTGTATCAGCTCCGCGTAACAGTCGTCACCCAGGCCCGGCGGGACGCTCCCCGCGAAGACGACCGCATCCGCCGCCTTGCCCAAATAGTCCAACTTCTCGTGCAACAACCCGAGATCGTCAGACCGGATCTCTGGACCTTGTTCGTTGATCTCGGTCACGGCGTTGGTCGCCGAATCGACAACGGCGGTCGATATGCGGGATTCACCCTTCACGCGCACGAAGTCGCACATGATCCCCTCGTCGTTGAGATCGGCGACTATCTGGTCACCCTTACGCCCAGCGATGAAGCCCGTGGCTATGACCGGACGTCCCAGAGTCTTGGCGGCCCTAGCAACGTTGATACCCTTGCCACCGGGCAGCATGACCGTATCCGTGGCCCGGTGCCTGAAACCCGCCTGAAAATTGGGCACCGTCATCGTCCGGTCGAGTGCCGGGTTCAGCGTCACGGTCAGTAGCATCGCCTGTCAACTCCCATCGTCTAGAACACCCGCCCTAGTGCACTCCCCAAACGCTGCCACAAGTAGACCACCTTCGACCCCAGACTGACCTGGTCGAACGACCGGTCGGCCACCAGGTCGACCTCATCGACTACGACATCGTTCACGGTCAGCGTCACGTGACCGAACACTTCACCTTCCACCACCGGGAGAGTGAGCGGTCTGTCCACTTCGACCGTGGTGGTGGCAGATTCGTCCTTGTGCAGCTCCAACCGAACAGCTTCTGTCGTCACCAAGCGGAGCCGGTCGTTCAGCTGATAGGGGACCGACGCCTCCGCAACGGCCAAACCTTGCTCCATGAGATCCAAGTACCGGTACTGAGAGAACCCGTACTCCAAGAGGGCTTTGCTCTCCTCCCAGCAGACCCTGGACGACGGTTGCCCCAGGATCACACTGACGACATTCACACCGTCCTTGGTGCCGGAGCCCACCAGGCACTGCTCGGCCCTGGGCGTGAGTCCGGTCTTCACACCTGTGACCCACTCCACCTCGCCCAGGAGCTTGTTGGTGTTCTCGCACACCACCGGGTCCCGGCCGGGTAGCCTGATGACGTACTTCTTCGTGGAGACGAGCTCCCGGAACTTCTCGTCCAACATCGCGTACCGGGCCAACTCTGCCATATCCGCGGCCGTGGAGAGATGTCCGTCTCGGTCGAGCCCGCTGGGATGCACGAAATGCGTGTCGTGCAGGCCCAACTCCTTCGCCTTCGTGTTCATGGCGTCGACGAAGGCCTCCAGACTCCCCGAGCACGCTTCCGCCAGGGCGACCGCCGCGGGATTGGAGCTGCGCACCATGAGAGCGTGGAGCAAATCGTCCACAGTGAGGATGTCGCCTTCTCTCAGCCACGGAACCGTCTCACTCGTGCCCGCGGCCTCGGCCGAGACCTCCACCTTGGTGTCCAACTCCATCTGCTCCAGGATCAAGACGCACGTCATGATCTTCGTCGTGGACGCCATAGGACGCTGTTTGGACGCGTTCTTCTCGAACAGCACCCTGCCGGTGGTCATATTCACGACGATAGCCGAGGGCGAAGCAATCGCGGGAGCCTCAGCGCCGAAGTCACCCAGTTCTTCGGCGCTGACGGTGAAGCTGCTCTGCACAGAGCCCTCTACCGGAAGCGCCGTCACCGGGTTCGCGCCCGCAGCTGACCCGAACACGGCCCAGCACAGCAAGACGAAAAGGACTGACGCAAGGATCAGGAGCGAATGTAAGCGCCCCCACCGAGCTCTCAGATGCTTCATAACTTTGAGTATAGCATGGGCTTTCCGGGCCCCTCGGAGGCCCGGAAAGCCTCAAGAGCACGGGGAGGCCGGTGCTATACTTCCAGCCGGGCCGGCCGGCCGACACAGGTCCACCTGGGAGGTACGTCCATCGGCGAAGTGATACGCCGCGCTTGGAGCCGCCTCGTACGCAAGCAGTGGCTCTACTTCTATCCGCTGGCGCTGGCCATCATCAATACCCTTGCCTTCTTGGCGGTCTACGCCGCCGGCGGGCAGACGCTCCGCTTGAATGCGTTCTTCGCCGCGAACTTCGATCGCTGGCAGTACACGCGGGAGCAGTTCTTCGACCCGTTCTCGTTCACGCCGCTTCTGGCTGTGGCCATAACGGCCGGCCTCGCCGTGTGCGTCTTCGCCGCCATGATCCGGGCCCCGTTCTTCCGAGCCATCGTCGGGCCCAGTTACCCCCTTGCTCCCCGCAAGTGGGACGAAGCGGCCAATCTGCTACTTCTCTACGTTTTCACCACTCTCGTCAGCTGGGTTCTCCCCTTGGTAGCGCCTCTCGAGGGCGCCCTGAGCCAGCTCGTACTCATGTTCTCGCTGGTGATATCGATCCTGGTCATCTTCGCGGATTATGTGATCGTCTTTGAGAACCTTGGGGTCCTTCAGGCGCTGCGGCGGAGCGTCCAACTGCTGGCCCGCCGTTGGCTGACGACGCTGCTCATCTTCATCGTGCTGCAGTTGGTCTACACAGGCGTTCACCTGCTCTACAGCCTCTACTATGAGGGCGCCGGCGACGTCTTCATCCTGCTACCCATCAGCCAGATACTCGTGGATTCGATCATCGTGATGATCGCCGACCTCGTGCTCATCTACCTCTATGAGGACATCCGTCGCGGTCGACGGGCGTAGAGGGCCGCGCGCTGGAAGTCGCCGCGACCCGGTATTCTCACGGCACTATGAGGACGGTCGGCTCCGTGGTAGGCGCTTGCTCTGGACCCGTACGCGCCTCGTCGCCATGGATGACGCCGCCCCACACCAACCCGGCGACCACTGCTATGACCACCAGAAGAACGATGACGGGCACGACGATGCCAAACGACGGGGTCCTCTGTCCGAGAACCTCGTAGCTGGTTTCCAGATCATCGAAGTCGTCGTCATCCACGACCGGCTGCCTCCCATAGAGCCGACCTCATCTCCAGCGCTTCGAGCCGGGCCGCCTCCTGCCACGGGACTCCTTCACGCTTTCTATACGCGTACAGAATAGCCCGGGCTGAATTCACCACGGCTCCGCTCCCTTGCGGATCGAACATGGCCTTGAGATCGTCGGCGCGGGCTCCCTGGGCGCCATAGCCAGGTATCAGGAGCGGCACGCCGGGCATGTGCGCCCTCAGCGCTGCGCCCTCGGCGGGATGCGTACCTCCGACAACGGCTCCCACTGAACGATAGCCGCGGGCGCCCACCGTACCGGTTCCCCACTCGTTCACAAGGTCGGCGACCCGCCTGTACAACGGCCCACCCGACCCCAGGACCAAGTCTTGAATCTCAGCCGAACTGGGATTAGAGGTCTTCACAAGAACAAACACGCCCTTGCCCGCCTCGCGGGCCCTGCAGAAGAAAGGCTCCAGGCCATCGGACCCGAAGTAGGGGTTCACCGTGACCGCATCTGCGCCCGCAATATCCAGATGGGCCTTGGCATACGCTTCCGCCGTGCTACCGATATCCCCCCGTTTGGCGTCCGCGATGACCAGATACCCCCATTGTTTGGCCAGGGCGACTATGCGTAGGTACAACTCGTAACCAGGGGCTCCCAAAGCCTCGAAATATGCAACTTGCGGCTTGACCCCAACGGCCTCCTCACGCAGAGCGCCAAGCAGTCCCGTGAGAAACTCCTCATAGCACGCCGCCTTCATCCGTTCTTCGCTCTCATAGGCGTCCCGCGGGTGCGCGTCCCTGACATCTGCCGGCAGCAGTTCGTAGTCGGGGTCGAGTCCGACTACCACATGGCTCCGTTTCGCCTCAATCGCATCCATGAGGCGATCGGCAAAATGCCCCTCACTCACCGGTCGCTACCCCCTCGCACTTTGACACCGTCTTTCACACACATCTTGAAAAAAAAGGGCCGCTACGAAAGCGGCCCTCGCGCTGCATGCGTCAGTCTCAAGTTCACTTGACAGCGTTTTTGAGAGCCAGACCCGCGCTGAACTTCGGGACCTTGGTGGCCGCGATCTTGATCTTGGCCTTCGTCTGCGGGTTGATGCCCTGACGGGCTTCACGCTTCTGAACGTAAAACTTGCCGAAACCTGTGAACTGAACGTCCTCCCCCTTTTTCAGCGCCTCGGTCACGACTTCGACAAACGCGTCGCTAACAGCGGCGGCATCCTTCTTAGTCAGACCGCTCTTGGCTGCAAGTTTGTCCACAAATTCAGCCTTGGTCACCACAACCTCCCTTTGTTCGCCGGGTACCACTTCACCTTACCAAATGCCTCGAACCCTCATCAAGCGATTCTTCCAGATATAGTGCGAAAAAAGCACTCTTTCACGGTCGAACAGCGATGCCCAGCTCCGACGACGTGAAAAGTGGACGTAGCGCCAGTCCGGCGGCGGCGGCAGCCGCCGCTCCGCCTTCCTCGCGATCGACTACGCAATACAGGTCTTCCACGATCAGACCAGCCTCGCGCAACGCATCGGCAGCCTGGATGGCCGCTCCTGCCGACGTAACGATGTCCTCCACCAGGGCCACCGCATCCCCTGCTTCCAACCGTCCCTCGATGCGCTTGCCGGTCCCGTAATCCTTCGTGAGCTTTCGCACCAACAGCAGCGGAAGACCGAGTTCCAGCGAAAGGCCCGCGCCCAACACCACCCCTCCCAACTCCGGGGCGGCCAATCGCCGGTAAGGCGCGCCGCCGGCCAACCGATTGCGGATCATCATGGCCATCTCCTGCACGATGCCCCTGAGGACCTGCGGGTCGGTCTCGAACAGGTATTTGTCGAGGTAGTACTTGCTGCGCTTGCCCGATCGCAGGACGAAGTCACCCTCCAGATAGGCGGTCTGCAAGAGCAACTTCCCCAGCAACTCCTTGTCCATGGGCCCTCCATGTCTTGGTTGCATCGCCTACTCCAGATGAAGAGACCGGCAGGATCGCACTCGCGACCCTGCCGGTCATCCACAGTTCGTGAATCTTGTGGTCCGCTACCTTACGTCAGCGGGATATCTCCGAGGTTGATGTCGGCGGCAGTGGTATCCAGACCGGCGAACTTCTTGACCTTCTTGCCGGACTTGATCTCCAAGTCGTAGACACCGTCATCGATGCCTTCGAACCAGAAATCGCCGTAGGCATCGGTCTCAATCGCGAGCGTCTTGCCCTTGGCCGTCGTAAGCGTGCAGGTAGCCCCGATGACGACCTCTTCCGCTTTGGGATCGTACACGGTGCCGGCGATGAACTTCTTGGGCAGATTCAGGTAGTAGACCCGAGGCTCGACCTTCTTCTTGAGTTCCGGCCTCCATACCTCTGCCTTGGCGATGAGCTTCTTGGCCTCGGCCTCGTCCAGGAATTGGATAGCCATGGTCGGGCAGGCGTCCACGCAACGGGGTTCGGTCCACCCGTCATCGAGCAGATGCGCGCAACCGGTGCACTTCTGAGCGATGTTCAGGTCTTCGTTGAACCAGATCACGTTGTCGTACGGGCATGCGTCCACGCAGGCCCTGCAACCGGTGCACTTCTCGGGGTTGATGATGACAAGCCCGTCGTCCCTCTTGTACATGGCGCCTTCCACGAGGCAGGCCTCCATGCAAGGAGCGTTGTCGCAGTGCATGCAGAGATGCGGCCGATAGGCCACCTTGACCTTGGGGACCGTACCGCGTACCCGCTCGGTGAGCTCGATCCAGAATTGGCCGACCTCCGGTTGCGGCTTGGCGATAGGCGTCCAGTCGTTACCTACGTGCTCGTCTTTGCAGACGATCTGGCAGTTATGGCAACCGTTACACCTGGCGACGTCGATCACGAAGACTTTCTTTCCCATGACTACCTCCCCTCCTTCAGGATCCAGCCGTTCATGTTCAGGCCGGAAGCCGGATCGTAGTCACGCGCAAACGCCTCCGGATACTTGGTTTTCCACTCGTCCATCTCGGCCATGGAGAGTCTCTCCACCTCGGCGAGATAGCCGCTCGTCGCCTGGCCGCCGGCGTGCTTGGAGGTCAGACCTTTGGGGGCGACCACGTTGATGGCGCCGCCGCGATCGATCTTGAAGTCGTTATCGATGAAGTCGGCCCGCGCGCCGTGATCGACAGAGATCACGCCGGGCATGATGCGCTCCCACACCAGGGCGCCGCACAGAACGATGCCACGCTCGTTGAACACCTTGACGATGTCGCCGTCCTTGATGCCACG
>DAIRFC010000092.1:0-1238 GCA_036795215.1 Actinomycetota bacterium
ATGAGGAGGTAGACGAATGACCGCCACCATTCCTGCCATCGTCGAGAGACGCGCCATCCGTAAGTATCTGCCCCAGCCGGTGCCCGAGGATCTCATCCGGGAGATACTGGCAGAGGCCCGTTGGGCGCCTTCAGCAACCAACACCCAGACCACTTACGCCTACGTCCTCTCCGGCGAGACGCTCAGCAAGTTCAAGGCCGACCTACGCGAATACGCCATGGAAGAGGTGCCCGAGTCGTCCGACCTGGGACCGCGGGTGCCACTGCCCGAACTGTTCCAAGCCCGGCAGGACGAACTCTTCCGCACCCGGATGCAGTTCATCCAAGCCGAGGAGGCCAAGCTGGGTATCAAGCCGCCGGATCAGCCGGTGTCGCTGCCGGTCGCCATGGCCGACATCTTCGGCGCTCCGGTGGTGGTCGTCCTGGCCATTCCACGGGATATCGGCCTGCCGTATGGGTGCTTCGACGCCGGCATGTACGCACAGTCGCTCGCCTTGGTCGCGCATGCGCGCGGTCTGGGCACGTGCATCACCGGGTCCAACGTGCGGTATCCCAACCTGTTGCGGAAGGTGATCCCCGGCACCGATGACAAGCTGTTCGTGGTTGCCATCGCCCTCGGGTACCCCGACATGGAGGCCCCGGTGAACCGCTTCCCGCGCACCCGCATAGAGGTGGACGAGTTCGCCACTTTTCTCAGCTGACCTAGGCGGCCCAACCTGGTGACACGATGGGCACCGGCGGCGCCCGCCGCCCGTTCACAGAGCGTCTGGCTCGGGCGTCCGCCCGCCGGCCGTGGCTGACCCTGGCAGCATGGGGTGTGGTCGTGGCCTGCGCCTTGGCCGTGACCGTGACCCAGCTGGGCAACCTATCGGCCACCGACGAGTTCACCAACCGTCCTGAGAGCGAGCGGGCCCAAGAGCTCATAGACGAGCACATCCCCGGCGCCGCCTCCGACACCGAGATAGTGCTCGTACGCAGTTCGCAGGCCACCGTCGACGATGCCGCCATGCAGGCGGTCGTCCAAGACCTGCGGCACGACATCGTCGCGCTTGGGACCCGTGACGTGGTGTGGGTGGTCACCTACTACGACCTCCTGAACGCCGGGGAGACCGAAGCCACCGATACGCTCGTCTCCGACGACCGCCGCACCACGATCATGTCCGTTAGTCTCACCATGGACGGCAGGCCACCGCTGGAGCACGTGGCCCCCGTGTACGATCTCGTACAGGCGGCCCGCTC
>DAIRFC010000092.1:1338-8498 GCA_036795215.1 Actinomycetota bacterium
CTCGCGGTGGGGATAGACTACGCGCTCTTCGTGCTCTCCCGCTTCCGCGAGGAGAGGGCGGCCGGAGCCACCGTCGTTGACGCGGTGGGCCACTCGGGAGCCACCGCCAGCCTGGCCGTGTTCTTCAGCGGCCTCACCGTGGTCCTCGCCCTCCTGGGGATGCTCATCGCGCCCTTCTCCATCTCCATCAGCATGGGCGTGGGGATGATCCTGGTGGTTCTGTTCTCGGTGTTGGCGGCGCTCACTCTGTTGCCTGCCCTCCTCGCCGTGCTCGGCGACCGGGTGAACGCCCTGCGGATGCCGCTGCGCCGGTCGAAAGCCGTTCCGGTGACCGGCGGCCGCTGGGCCCGGGCCGTGCGCACCCTCATGCGCCACCCCGCGCTCACACTGCTCGTGGGCGCCGGGCTCCTGATTGCCCTCTCGGTACCCGGCTTCGGGCTGGTACGGGGCAACACCGGCCCCGGCGACCTGCCGGCGCGCACCCTCACCCGCCAGGGCTACGAGATGCTGCAGCAGGACTTCGCCGCGGGGCTTACCTCACCCGTCATGATCGCGTTGGACGGCGACCAGAACGACCCCGAGGTGCAGGCCGCCGTCGAGCGGCTCACGGCGGCGGCCACCTCCGACGGGCGCTTTCAGGCGGCCGGCTACGAGACCGCCTCCGAAGGCGCGTTCGGCCTGCTCAAGCTGGCCCTCGTCCGGGGTGACAGCGCCGATCTCGATTCCACCCAGGCGGTCGCCGACCTGCGCGAGACCATCGTCCCCGCGGCCGTGAGCGGCGCGCCGCTCACCGCGTTGGTGGGCGGAGGGCCGGCGGTGTTCGCCGACATCCTCGCCGCCGTGGACTACATGACGCCCATCGTCTTCGCCATAGTGCTGTCGCTCAGCTTCGTCCTGCTGCTGCTGGCCTTCAGGTCGCTGGTGATCGCCCTCATAGCCATCGTCATGAACCTTCTCAGCGTGGGAGCGGCCTACGGACTCCTCACCCTGGTCTTTCAGCACGGCATCGGAGCCGGGCTACTGGGTCTGCAGCAGACCCCCGAGATCACGAGTTGGGTGCCCATGCTCCTGTTCTGCGTGCTCTTCGGGCTCTCCATGGACTATCAGGTGTTCCTGCTCAGCCGCATCCGCGAGTACTACGACCTCACGGGCGACACCCGGGAGGCGGTGGTGTTCGGAGTCTCGTCCACCGCGGGCATCATCACCGGCGCGGCCCTCATCATGGTGGCGGTGTTCGCCGGCATGGCCAGCGGCGAGCTGGTCATCTTCCAGCAGATCGGCTTTGGGCTGGGCACGGCCATCTTCCTCGACGCGGCCGTGGTGCGCACCCTTGTGGTCCCGGCCGTGATGACGCTCCTGGGCCGCCGGAACTGGTACCTACCCCGGTGGCTGGAGTGGCTGCCGCGGGCTACTCCTCGGTCTCTTCCCAGGTGATGAGGGGGAGCTCGTTGGGTATGAGCACGTCGTCGTGGTGGGGCAGTACGCGCACCACGTACCCACGCGTACCCGATACTTTGCCGGTCACGTTGCCGCGGTAGAAATGCTCCCCCTTGTCACAGCTCACCCAGGTCATGGGGACCCCGTGCCCGTTGCGCATGGTGCCGTCGGGACGCAGAGAGCTGGAGTAGATCTCCACCGACACGTCGGAGGGCTCCAGGCCGCCTAGGTGGACTTTGGCCTTCACTTCCATGGTCTCCCCCACCGTGAGGTCGGGGACGCCGTGCTCTTCGACCCACGTGACCTTCACCTCACACCAGGCCTGCCTCACCTTGAGCTTCCAAGCGGTCAGCTCCTTGGCCTTGGCGAAACCATCGGCCGACATCAAGCGGTAGCGGTCGCCCGCCGGTAAATAGAAGCGCTCGCTGTACTGCTTGATCATGCGGTCGCCCGAAAAGGCCGGGGCGAGTATGCGGATGGAGTTCTTCATCATGGCCAGCCACCCACGAGGCAGCCCGTCGGCGTCGCGATGGTAGAAGAGCGGCACCACCTCTTCTTCGAGCAGCGAGTACAGGCACTCGGCCTCGACGCTGTCCTGATAGCCGGTGTGCACGTATTCCTGCCCGTCTCCTATGGCCCAGCCCGCACCGGGACGGTACGCTTCGGCCCACCAGCCATCGAGCACCGAGAGGTTGAGCCCTCCGTTGGGCACCACCTTCATGCCACTGGTGCCACAGGCCTCAAAGGGGCGGCGCGGCGTGTTGAGCCACACATCGACTCCCTGAACGAGCATGGCGGTCTTGGACATGTCGTAGTCTTCGAGAAAGACCACGTGGTCGGAGAGACCCTCGTGCTTCACGGTCTCGAGGATGCTACGGATGAAATCCTTGCCGGCTCCGTCGCGCGGATGCGCCTTTCCGGCGACGACCAACTGCACCGGATGTGTCTCGTTCAGCAGGATGTTCTTGAGCCTCTCAATGTCGCTGAACAGCAGCGTGGCCCGTTTGTAGGTGGCGAACCTGCGGGCGAAACCGATGGTGAGGGCGTCGGACCGCAGAGGCGGGTGGCCCGGCGACCCGAAGGCGGTGGCGCAGCGGTCGCGCCTCTGAGTCGACGCCTGCTCGCGAGCGTAGGCCACAAGCCGCTCGCGCAGCCGGCTGTGGGCGTGCCACAGCTCGATGTCGGGGATCCGCTCCACGCGCTGCCAGGCCTCCTGCGAGGACGTGTCTTCCCTCCAACGCGGACCCAGATAGTGGTCGTAGAGTTGCTCCATCTCCGACGACACCCAGGTCTTGATGTGCACCCCGTTGGTGACCGATTCGATGGGTACCTCATTGAGCGGAAAGTCCGTCCAGCCGGGCTGCATCATGCGGGCCGTGGTGCGGCGATGCACACGGCTGACCGCGTTGCGCCGGGGCGATTGACGCAGAGCCAGTACGGCCACATTGAACTCCTCGTCGAGCGAGTCGCGGTTCACGCGGCCCATGCGCATGAGATCCTCGGTCTCCAGGCCCAGCTCTGCGAGGTAGTCACTCAGATGGTGATCGATGAGCGGCTTAGGAAAGAGGTCGAAGCCTGCCGACACCGGAGTGTGGGTGGTGAACAGCGTGCCCGCGCCGGTGACCTGCCTGGCCTCCATGAACGAGAGCCCACCCTCCTGCATGATCTCGCGCATGCGCTCCAGGCTGCTGAACACGGAATGCCCCTCGTTGAGATGGCACACATCCGGGTGGACACCCAGAGCCTTGAGCGCCCTCATGCCACCGATGCCAAGCAGCAACTCCTGGGCGAGACGATCCTCCGGTCCTCCCCCGTACAGCTCGTTGGTGATACGTTGCCCCGCCGGATCGTTCTCGGGCAGAGCGCTGTCGAGCAGATAGAGGCTCACACGACCCACCTGCACCCTCCAGATGCGCGCCCACACAGTGCGCCCCGCCATCTCCACCGAGATCTTGAGGGGCGGCGCATCATGGCGCGGCTCATGCACCCCCCGCCAAGTCTCGCCGGCCATGACCGGCTTGACGGGCAGGCTGCTGAAGTCGTGCAACCGGTATTCTTCGTGCTGCCAGCCCTCGTCGTCGAGTTGCTGGGTGAAATAACCCCTGTTGTAGAGCAGGCCGAGCGCCACCAAGGGCACATCCAGACTGCTCGCGGCTTTGAGATGATCGCCTGCCAGAACACCGAGGCCGCCGGAATAGATGGGCAGGCAGGCAGTGAGACCATACTCCATGCAGAAGTACGCGACGGCGAGATCCGTTCGCTCCGGATGGTTCACCGGGAACCAACCCGGTTCGGTGAGATAGCGGCGCAGGTCTTTGAGAGCCTCGTCTACGTGCGTGAGGAAGGCGGACTCGTTGGCCGCGTGTTCCAACCGGTCTCGGGAGATCCTGCGCAACAGCAGAACGGGGTTGCCGCCGCATTTTTCCAGCATCTCCGGATCGAGATGCTGGAACACCTTGTAGGACCGCGGATCCCACACCCACCGCAGGTTGAAAGCCAGCTCCTCAAGCCCGCGCAGGCGCTCGGGTATCTCCGGATGGACGCTGAACTGATGGATCTTGCGCACTCTTGCCCTACCCGTCCGTGGTCGCCCTGTACTACCGGCCATCAGGATCTATGACGGCAAGGTACCCATTATCCCATACCATGATTCGCCACCGGCACAGTGGCTCCCCTGACGCCCGGAGCCCCGCGCGGCGGCGGGGCTCCGGTTCCAGGGGCGGGGGGTATCGTCGATCGCCTAGAACGGGGTGTGCGACCAGCCCTTGACAGCCAGACGCTCCGCCCTTCTAAGCCCTAGATGCGTGAGCGCGACATGCCCCAGGCTCGACCATTCCACGATCCCACGGTCGGCCCAAAAATCGCAGGCGCGCTCCGCCTCGTCATCGGAACGGCCCAACTCAGACCTCACCTCGAAATGAGAGACGGCGTTCTTGGCCTTCCTGCCCGCCAACTCGTAGAGGGCCCGAAGGTAGTCGCGCTCCAAGCCGGTCGCGGTCGGCAGCACATACATGGAACATCTCCTCCCGGTCACGCAGCCTGTAACCTATCATCCCCCGTGGTCCCTGAACGTGTCCTGAACACGAGCCGCGCGCGACCCCCAAAGCCCGCAGCTTTTTGGTAGAGTCTGAACATCTGGACAACCAGCAGGACTGTCGGTCTTGCAGCGTTGAAGACCCGCGCGGACATCTCTCAAGGAGGGCGCCAAGTGGCAAAGAAGTACGTCAACCTCATCAAGCCGACGATCGTCCGAGACGGACCTGCCGGCCTATATCCCAAGCCCATGATCTGGATGGAAGCCAAGGACATGGAGGGCTTCAACGCCCATTTCGTCTACGGCTTCATCACCGAACCGGGCACCCTTCATCCCGTGGAGGGCATGGTCGTCCATCCCTATGACGAGGTACTGGTGTTCGCCGGCTACCAGGATGGCAACGTCAAACGCATCGACGCCGAGATCTCCATCGTGCTCGGCGAAGAGCGTGAGGTGCACACGTTCCATAAGCCTACCTACGTCATCATCCCCCGCGGACTCCCGCACGGCCCGGTGACGACCCACTGGTGCGACAGGCCGCTCGCTCACTACATCATCGGCCTCTCGCCCGAGTACAAGGCCGAGACGCTTCCCATGGGCCCCACCACCGAAGGCCACAAGTACGACCATCTGGTCAAGGTCCTCAGGTGCGAGTTCCCCGAGCAGCCCAAGACCATGACCGGCGAAGAAGACGCGCCCGGACCGAGCTACACCGACATCATGGATGAGGATGGCGTCCTGCATCCCGCCCAGTTCGGCGTGGGCCCCGGCAACGGCGACGATATCGTCTGGCTCTTCGGAGACAATCTGGAAGGCTTCGACGTCAACTTCACCTGGGGTTACTACACTAAGCCCGGCAAGTGGCACCGCGGTGGCGAGGTGCACACGCACCCCGAGGCCGAGATCCTCTGCTACCTGGGCCTCGACCCCGACGACCTCGACTACCTAGGCGCCGAGCTGGAGCTGGGTATGGGCAAGGAGCGTGAGCGGCACATCTTCAACACACCGACCATCGCCATCTGCCCCGAGGGCTTCCCGCACCTGCCACTCATCACCCGGTGGGTCGACAAGCCCTACGCCTTCATCGTGATGTGTCTGAGTGGCGAGCACGATTCTCCGTGGGTGGAGGTCGAAGAGGAAGACTGACCTACCCGACCATGACGATGCGCTGAATCAAAGACGTGGGACGTCGCGGCACGGGGCGTCCCACGTCTCTTCTCTGCAGACGAGCGACTCAGACCAGGAGTTGGAGCGATGAAATACCGCGGGTTCGGCCGGCTGGAGTGGGAGTCCTCCATCCTCGGCATGGGGGTGATGCGCCTCCCCGGCTGGGTGGAGAGCGGGCGCGAAACCGTCGACCGGCCGCTGACGACATACATGATCAGGCACGGCATCGATCAGGGCGTCAACTACCTCGATCTCGGCTTTCCCTGGCAGATGGACCGCCATCAGCTGATCCTGGAGGCCGTTCGCGAGGCCCTCGAAGAGGGCTACCGCCAAAGGGTCAAGGTCGCCCTCACGGTGCCCGCGTCCCTAATAGCATCGCCCGCCGATTTCGACGCCTGCCTCGACCGGCAGCTCGAGTGGTCAGGCGTCGACAACGCGGATTTCTGCCTGCTCGGCCGGCTGAATCGCGACAACTGGCCCCGGCTGCAGGAACTCGGCATCCTGGACCACATGGAGCAGGCCCAGACCGACGGCCGCGTGCAGCACGTGGGCTTCTCCTTCTACGACCAATATCAGCCGCTCAAAAGCGTCATCCAAGCTTACGACCGCTGGTCGCTGGCCGGTCTTCACTACAGCTACATGGATGTGAAGCACAATCCGGGAACCAACGGCGTGCGCTACGCGGCCCAGAACGGCCTGGCGGTTGTGGTGGTCGAGCCCCTGAAAAGCGGCAGGCTGGTCAAGGAGCCGCCCGAGGAGGTGCGGCAGATCTGGGAGCAGTCGCCCCGACAATGGTCTCGCGCCGAATGGGCGCTGCGCTTCGTCTGGAACGAACCCGCGGTCTCGGTGGTGGTGAGCGACATGAGCAGTATGGAGCAGCTCACCGAGAACCTCGCCGTTGCCGACACGGCCGAGGCGGGCGGCCTCACCATCTCCGAGGAGGTGGCCATCAGCAAGGTGGCCGACGAGTACCGCAAGCGCCAACGTGTGCCCTGCCCGTCGTGCCGCCCCTGTATGCCCTGTCCGGAAGGCATCGACGTGCCGCGTTTCTTCGAGATCTACAACGATGCCCTCATCTACGACGACGCCGACACAGCCAGATTGCTCTGCGAGTGGGAACGGATCCACCCCGGCGACTGCACCGAGTGCGGCATCTGCGAGCGCCGTTGCACCAAACGGCTGCACATGATCGAATGGATCAAGGAAGGACGGGAGTACCTGGGGGTCGAGTAACGCCCGCGGCCGGTGCGGGCATCCGCCGGTGGCCGGCCTGCCTGAGCCACGCTGGTGTCGAACTGACCACCGAGCTCTTTATGACGAACTATCGGGGGGTGTGATGGACCAGAGCATGCCGGCCGCGCAGACTACCCAGGCAGCCCGGTTCGCACAAGCCCTCCACGAGATGCTCGACCCCTGGCATCAGGCGATAGAGGACCCCGTCCGCGCCCAGGAAGCCGTGCTGTTGCGCATCCTCCCCGACTACGAGCGGACCGCCTACGGCTCCGCGCACGGGGCGGCGCAG
>DAIRFC010000093.1:0-8491 GCA_036795215.1 Actinomycetota bacterium
GTACTGGCGCGGGGAAGGGGCCTTCAGTCGACCGTGATGCTGGGTGGTTTCACCGGCTGGCGTTCCACGGCCTGTCCGTACGAGCCGCCGGGCCAGGAATGACGCGTGGAGCGGTGACTCGAATACTGTCTACACCACCGCTCTCACGAAGTCTTCCCGGAACCGTCGCCGTCCCGCGGCCCGCGAACGGTTGCGTCGATGGTCTCGGACGCGATCTCGACACCGGCCTCATCGAGCCGCCGCGTGATGCGACGGAAGAGGCCGTCCTTGACCGATCTGGACGTCCGCACGGGCACGATGAAACGCGCCGCCAACTCCATCCAGTTGTCGGTTGCCCGCACGAAGACATGCGGCTCCACCTCGACCCGCGGCACCGGGTATCGCTTGAGCATGAGTTCCATCGCCTCCTGGGCGCCCTCTGAGCGAGAGACCGCCCGCGCCTCCTCCAGCATGATCTTCTCGGCCAAGATCCAGTCGGAGTCATGGGAGATGGGAATGGTGAGTTCCTCCCATATGAACTCGAAGGTGGCGGAGAAGTTGAACACCGGATCGGTGAACGTCTTCTTGTTGGACACCGTCACGATCCGGCCCGTGTACTGTCTTCCCTTCACCCAGGTACCGCTGTCTGTCGGCGAACCGATCTCCATCAGCTTCGTACGCAGCAGCGTGATGTCGATGACATCTCCCCGCACGCCGGCGATCTCGATGCGGTCGCCCACCCGGTACATCCCTCCGGAAACGATGTTCGTCCAACCCGCTACAGCACCGATGACCTCCTGCAGGGCGAACGCCAGACCCGCTCCCAGCAATCCGATCACCAGTCCGAGTTGCCCCGCGAACGGACGCCAGACGAACCCCAGCGCGATGAGCGCCAGGATGACGATCGCGTAGCGGGCGATCTTGCGGGAGTGGTATCTCACCGCCGGATCCTCGATACGCCAGCTAAACAGGAACCGCATCCCGACGATGATGAGAACAGCGACCACTACTGTGAGCGCCGATATCACGAGCTTGCTGCTCACGGTCTGGCCGTCGAAGAGAGACGCAAGAGTGACGGATGACATCCGGGATTCGCCTCCGCTCAGTAACGGTAGATCGCGGCTATCCCTGTGTCGGTCGGCATCCGTTCGGCGGGGACGATCACGACGTGCCCGCCCATCTTCAAGGTCGACTCCCCCAAGTCGTCGAGCACCTCATCGACCTCCGGGTCTGCCGAGTCCTCGAACTCGATGTCGCCGGTCTCGGCGTCGATACGGCCGGGAATCCGGCGGTCGGCTTCGATAAGTAGAGTCGCGACCCGCCCGGCGACGACCGCCTTGGCGACGTGCAGCACATCCTCCTCGCCGAGATCCTTGGCCTTTGCTGTACCGAACTCCTCAACAAGTGTGGCCAGCCGTTCCAGGTAGTGAGGCTCGACGACCTGCCAGGCACGCTGACGGAGTTCGTCCGCAGGCAGGGCGTCCGGGTGGATGTCGATGCCTTCGTCCATGAGGAACGGGTTATGGCTGACCTGATGGAACAGCTGACGATGTTCCGGCAACGTCGCCAAGATCAACGGAACGGACGATGGCCGCGAGTGGTACTCCAGGACCCCGCGGTCGACGGCGCGGAAGAAGCGTTCCGCGTCGATGTCCACTTCGGCGTCCTTGCCACCATGGCCGTGGTGCATCGCCGAGCGCGGCCCACCGGCGCCGCCGTACGAGGCGACGGTCTGGTGTGGCTCGGTCAATTCTGCCCCCAGCGCCTCGGTGATCGTCTGCGGGACGCCTGGGGCCGGATCGATCTCATCCAAGGCGTCGCGGTCTCCCTCAAAGAGCCTGATGCCCTGCCGGCTCAGGCCGAGGACTTGATAGCGGTCGGCCGACTGAAGCATGCGCAGCAGCGGCCTCGTATGGAAACTATCGGCCACAACGGCCAATTCGGGCACCGGTCGGGGGAGTTTGTAGACTCGGAAGAAGCCTTGCGCGCCGAGGACCGCCAGGCCGTCGAGGGTGTGTTCCCAGAAGTCGCGGTCTTCCGCCAACGCCCGGAAGGGGTCCAGAAGCGTCTTGCTCTCACGCTTCGGATACTTCCGCAGCAGCGATTCCTCCAGCGTCTTCACGAGGTTCCCGAACCTGATGGGATCCTGCTGGTTTGCCGGACGGTGCCGGTGAGTCGGCTGGTAGAGCGAGAGGCAGGGGGGTTCAGAGGCCCAGAAGAGCCCCGCAGCGTAGTCCTTGTCGAGTGAGTCCACTGGTCTTCTCCTCGGCGCGATCGCACATTGTTGGCGTTTGTGGTTGTCTCTCTTGTCGGTACCCCATCTGGGCTAGGCCGAACCGTCGTATCCATGCCTGACCTCGACGGCCAATCTTTGTCTCAAGATATCTAGCTGTCGGGCTCAGTACGGCCTCAGGGCGATTGCGGCCGGGTTGCTGAGCGCAGGCAGGAGGCAGCATTCGGGCACACCCACGGTGTTATGGTCGGCGATGCTGCACTGGTCCTCTGGCCTAGTGCTCTTCCGGAGACTCCTCTGGGTCTTTGACATGAGGCTCCTTCATGAGTCGTCCGACCGTATCCCACAAGAGTGGGTCGTGTGCTCGGTGCAGAGAGAGGAGCTGGCGCGCGACTTCTAGTTCTGGCTTGCAGAACTGCTCAACGATGTGGGAGATCGGGCGTCCGGTGAGCCTCGCTAGTTCGCGCAGAGTCTCGATATCCTCACTGGGTAGCGTGATCGATAGCCGTTCGACCTGGGATCCACGTCTTACCACCGCTTGCCTCCGAGTAGCGTCTTGCCGGCCATCACTCTTGGCTCTGCGAGTCTAGCAAACGTCTCGCAGCGGCGCAGTTGAAGCGACGCCTCAGTCGCGCGGCAGCGTCTACCCTGGCGGATGTTCGGACCGGCGTAATCGGCAGTACCAGCGCATAGAAGTATTACCTAGAGAAACACTTTTACTTGCAATATAGCGTTTTCTCTATCAGAATCATCATACGAGAGTACCACGCGTGTTGTGCAAGAGCGCCTCGATCGGCTCAGATTCGATGGCCGACGGGAAAGGATGTGAGTCATGGATGCTGGCGATGTTCTCATCCGAGTGGCTGCCGTCATCGGTGTGGGTGCGGGGGCGTCGTTCATCGGTTACGGTATTCCTGCCCTGCTGAGAAAGCTGCGGCCATCAAAGCGCCGCGATGCTGGTTCTTCCCAGGCCTCGGCGACGGACAACCGTGCGGCCCGAGGATAGTCAAGACGACTTCATCCAGGACTACTCAGCCAGCGCGCCCCCCGGCTCCTTGGAGCCAGGACCGATCTTTACGGGATGTCCTGTCCTAGTCTGACTATCATCACCGCGGCTTGGGCCCGGGTTAGATTCGACAGAGGCATGAGATGGAGGCCGGTGCCGCCGACGCTTCCCTGCACCACCTGGTGATAGACCAGATAGGCGGTCTGCGGGGCATGAACCGCGGCCAGCAGGGATCTATCAGCGAAGGGTGCGAGAACCGCGGCTCCCTCGGCGGCGTACCAGTCGGCGAGCGTCGGGTAAGTCGCTCGGCTTCCCTGAATGAAGCCGCGGTCCGCAAGCTCCTTGGCCGAGAGGTACCGCCCGAGGATGGTGTTTGCCTGCTGTCGGGTGATCGGCTGCTCCGGACGGTAGCTGTTGCCCGCGAAGCCGCTCAGCAAGCCGGCCTGCGCTCCCCCTTGGATCCACGGGAAGAACACGTGTCCGGCCGGTACATCCATGAAGATCGGCGGGCCGTAAACCGCTTTCGCGATACCGAGGCCGTCAACCACCATCTTGGTGAACTGGGCCCGGGTAATGAGGGCGTTGGGGCGGAAGGCGCCGTCGGCGCCGCCGTCGGCCACGCGGTCGATCTCGGCGGCGGTGACGCCGTAGATGGTCTGCCACTGGTCGTCGGTGATGTCGGTCCAGCGGTTCGAGACGGGCGGAGCCTGTTCGTCCACGTTGGTGACGGTGACGGAGATCGCCTGGACGTCCCTGAAGGAGCCGTCCGAGACTAGGACCGTCACCAAGTAGACGTTGTTGCGGTCGGCGTCGGCCGGATGCTCGTAATCGGGAGCGCTGAGGAAGCTGAGTACGCCAGTCGAGGCACTGATGCCGAACATGGCCGCATCGGGTCCACCGAAGACGCCGTAGGTGAGGCTGTCGCCATCCGGATCGACGCCGGTGACCGTAGTCACGGCTGTGGTGTTCTCCGGTACGGAGATGTAGGCGGCGTCGCCGCCCCCGTTACTGGTGATGTGCGGGGAGTGCTCAACGGGGACTGGCGGCTGCACCCGTAGCACCGTGACACTGAGCGTCTGGGTATCGGCAAGAGCCGGGGCTCCGTCGTCTGTCACCCTGACCGTCACTTCATAGACGTTGTCGTGATCAGCGTCTTCGGGGCCGTAGAAATCGGGAGCGTGCAGGAATCTGAGCGTTCCGCGGGCCGGGTCGATGGTGAAGAGCGCGGCGTCGACGCCGCCCGCGATGCTGTAGGTCAGCGCATCACCGTTAGGGTCGGCGGCGGTGACCGTAGTCACGAAGGTGGTGCCCTCGTCGATGGCGACAGAGGCGGTAGCTCCGCTGCCGTTGCTGGTGATGGTGGGGGCCTGGTTGACGTCGGTCACACTGATCACGAACTGCTCGTCGTAGCTGAGGCCGCCCGCATCGGTGACGCGCACGGTTATGGTGTAGCTGGACTTGGCCTCGTAATCGAAGGATGCGTTGGCTCGTAGTTCGGTGCCGCTGATGTTGAAGAGGGTGTTGTCGTCGGTGGCGGCAGGCAGGCTGAAGGTGAGGGAGTCACCAACGTCGGGATCGGTGCCGGAGAGCGTGCCCACCAGGGCGTTCGGGCCGGCATTTTCGGGCAGGCTCGTGCTGGAGAGGCTGATGTCCGTGGGCGCCCGGTTGCTTTCAATCACGGTTAGGGTGAAGCTCTGGCTGGCATCGGGCGATATCCCGTTCACAGCCTTGATACTGAGTGGGTAGATGCCGCCGGTGCCGGCGGCCGGGGTGCCGCTGAGGCTGGCGATGCCGTTGGGATAGGTGGTGAAGACGACGCCCGAAGGAAGAGTGCCGGTATAGCTGAGAGACGGAATGGGTGCGCCCCAAGCCACGATGTAGAACGAGCCGGCAGTGCCCGTGGTGAAGGTCGCCTCGGTCGCACTTTTCATGACCGGGGCCTCGTTGATCGTGACCGTCAAGGTCTGGGTAGCATCGGGCGATACCCCGTTCGCAGCTGTGACGGTGAACGTCCAAATGCCGCCGGTGTTGGCCACGGGGGCGCCGCTGAAAGTGGCCGTGCCGTCGCCGTTGTCGGTGAAGGTGATCCCGTGGGGCGCTCCGGCTATGCTGATGGCTGGGACGGGCCAGCCCGTCGCAGTTATTGGGAAGGAGCCGAAGGTGCCCGCGATGAAGGTGGTGCTGTCGGCGCTGGTAATGGCCGGGGCCTCACCGTACTCGTAGGCTCCCATATCCACCCGCCCATTGATGATGCGGGACTTGCCGGCCAGGTCGGTCGTGATACCGGCGGGCACGGCCGAGTTATCCCCGGCATCGATCGCGGGAGATGTGGGCGAGAGGCTATAGTCGCCCGCGCCCACGAAGAGAGGTTCTGCGTTCAAATTGGTGACGCCGCCGGTTACCGCGGATGATTTCGTCGGGTCGTAGATGCAGTAGCTGAGCTCAGCTCGGTTGCTGCCGTAAACGTCCTCATGGGTGGGAATTGTCGCGGTGTTTCCCCAAAAGGATGGAGTTCGTGAGAGTGAGGTGCGGGTCGTGGTCAGGGAGGACGGCAACGGCGCCTCCTGCGTAAGCGCTGTTCTGAGTGAAGGTGGAGTTACTGACCTCCACGTTGTAGGCGGCCACGTTGAGGGCGCCTCCCAACGTGACAGAATTCTCACTGCAGTAGTTGCCGGCGAACAAGCAGTTGGCCAGTGTCGTGGTGTCGCTCACGTTTTGACCGTCCACCTTGATGGCGCCGCCCTGACTCACTGCCTCGTTGTTCTTGAAGACAGCATTCTTCACCGTTGCGCCGCCTGTGTAGAAGTAGATGCCTCCTCCATGTGTTGCCCGATTCTCCTCGAACACGACATCGTCGAGGACGGCCGAGCCATCGCGAACGTAAAGGCCGCCGCCATGCCCCTCGGCCTGGTTATTGGCGAAGGTGACGAGATGAAGGGCGGGCGCGAAGGCGCCGGCAATCAGCAAACCGCCTCCACAGCCAGTCGCAGACAATGGACTCACCCGAGTGACGGAGTTATTGCGGAAAGTGACGTCATCGAGGACCGCGGTTGAGTAGTAGAGCATCATGCCGCCGCCACCAAGCCGGCTGTCCGCGTTGTCTGTTCCCGTACGTGTCTGGTTACTCTCGATGACCAGATGTCTGAAGGTGGCGTTGCCTTCAGAATAGACTCCAGCCCCGCAGTCATAGCGATCAACGGGAGCCGGGGAGGGAGGGGACAAGGTCAAGGGGCCATCGGCGTTCCCACCGGTAATGGTGAAGCCATCGAGAACGGCTCCAGTGTGGTTCACGCATACGACCACCCGGTAGGAGTTGTCGGACGTGTCACCCTCCGTTACGAGGTCGCCTGAAAGGATCGTCTCGTTCGCGACCCAATCGCGATCGACCCACTCGGGGTCGCCGCTCGCCGGGAAGCCTCCGTAGAGAGCCACCTCGCTCTTGAGCTCAAATGAGACCGTGCGATCGGTGCCGGGCGTGGGCCAGTACGTCCCCGTCGCCACCCATATCTGGTCCCCCGAGGCGGCGGTTGCCAATGCGTCCTGAAGGTCCTGATACGCATCCGCCCAACTCGTCCCTGTGTCCGCGCCGGCGGCGGCCGCATTGACATAGATGGTGGCCGGAGCGGCCAAAACGCTGCCGCCGGCAGCGAAGGTGAGAGCTACGATGAGAAGAAGAAACGCGAAGAGTAGTAGGCATCGTCTGGACGCTCGGTTTGAGCCCACGCCGTTTCTCCTTTGCCCGCACTGGACTAGACTTCATTCTATGTTTCGGTACCGTGCCACGACGTGGTGTCTGGACCATCGTGTCTTCGCAGGGTCTTCACAGCTTAACCGTCGGCCGACCGTAATGCCAACACACATTCGAAGCGAGGTGATGAGGTATGACAGCACCAGGTGGCACGTTGCCCACACTGCTTCCGATTCGAGACGTCTCCCTGTTCGTCGAAGTGCTCGGGCGCGGACACCCGTTGGTGCTCATGCATGGCGGCCCTGGGGCGGATCACTGGTCGATGTTGCCGTTCCGGCGGCTGTCCGACCAGTTCACACTCGTCTTCTACGACCATCGCTGCAACGGACGGTCAGAGGGGCCGCCAGTCACATCCATGAGTTGGGAGAATCTGACGGGCGATGCTGACGCGCTGCGCCAAAGGCTGGGGTTCGAACGCTGGGCGGTGCTCGGCCATTCCTTCGGTGGCATGGTCGCTATCGAGTACGCCCTGCGCTATCCGGACAGTCTGTCTCACCTCGTGCTTGTCGACGCGGGGGGCGACAGCTATTGGCAGCAGCAGAACGCGCCGGAGATCCTCGCCAAACGCGGCTATCGACCGGGAACGGTGGCGCTGGCTCGGCGGTTCTTCAACGGCCAGATCGAACCCAAGGAGATGGTCCCAGCCTTGATGGTGAGATTTGGCGGGGCCTACTACCGCCATCCCCGCTCGCCGCGCGTGCTGCTCGAACTGGCCCGAGAGCGGCGGGTGAAGGCGCGGCCGGAGGCGCTCATCTTCGGGGCCGGCAGTCTACTGAGAGGCTGGACTGCCATGGATCGCCTCGGTGCTATCGAGATACCGACGCTGGTGATGGCGGGACGCGACGACTTCCAATTCCCTCCCGAGCATCAGGCCCAGCTCGCGGCGAGGATTCCCAATGCACGGCTCGAGATCATCGAGCGTGCTGGGCACAACGCGCAGGCCGAGCGACCTGCCGAGGTTTGCCGGGCTGTCCGCGACTTCATCGCCCCGGATGTCTAGCTACGCCGACAGTGTCTTGGTTGGCGATTCTGGACCGGCTCTCTTGCCTAGGGCTCTTCCTGAGACTCCTTCATGAGTCACCGCTGCAGCAGGTTCCACAGGAGTACGCAGACCTCAGCCCGGGTGGCCCGCTGCCAGAAGTCGTAGCTCGGCCCTATCCCGGGAAGCCCTTCCAGCAGCCCGGCGTGCATCGCCCTGCGCGCCCATGGGTAGTGGTCGGCGGAGAATTGGCCGAAGGGCGGGGTGTAACCGGCCGGCGGCTCGGGCAGCCCGGTCGACCGAGCGACCATGGTGATGAGCTGGGCCCGGGTGATGTTGGCGTACGGGGAGAACTTGGTCGGGTCGCTCGTGCCCTGAGTGATGCCGGCGGTGGCGCACACGGCCACGTACTTGTCGGGATAGAGCGGGTCGGTCTGGTCCAACCCGCCTGCCACGTCGGTGAAGGGAGACTTCTCGTTGCCGGTCACCGGCAGGGCGAGCGTCTTCACGATCATCTTGGCGAACTGCTGGCGCGTGACCAACTTC
>DAIRFC010000094.1:0-8212 GCA_036795215.1 Actinomycetota bacterium
TGGGCCGTCATTCTGTCATCTCGTCTGCAGACTCGTCTACCAACGCGCCTGCTGCTCCTCGCAGGTAGCGACAAGCCCATCGATCTGCACGGCGGCGCCCGGCAGTGCGATCGCGCCGGTGACCCGCCCGGAGATCTGGTCCAGCTTGCTGCGGATAACGAACGCGTCGACGTTCAGGCGATGGTGATAGAAAGGCACAACCTCCAGGTCGACCGTTCGGCCTGCACTGCTCGCATCGTCGGATCTGATGCGCCATGGTTTCATGAGGTCGCACCGATCATAGTCGAACTTGACGATACAGCCGATCTTGTGCGCCACCCCGTCCACGATCACGCCGTTCTCCGTCATCGGCGTACCGTCGGTCCATCCGGCGCCCAGGTTCAGCCCGACCACGCGGCCCAGGGCGTCGCGTCCTGAAGCTGAGATCCAGTTCCAGGTTGAGTCGTAGCGCCAGACCCCGCGGGCGAAATCCAACGCAGCGAAGCAGTCGGGGCCGTCAAGAGTGTAGGTCTCGCCGCCGACGCGCAACACGCCGGAGGCCGGGATGGCCGGTTGTTTCGACGTGAAGTGAAAGCGCTTCGCCGACCAGGGGATGGTCACGTTGATGGACTCCTGGCCGGGGGTGGCCTGAGCACGAAGTTCCGCATGCAGGTCGCCACCGGGGAACCCGGGCCAGTCAACGAGGATATCCACTCCACCGCCACGAGGCAGCATCTCGATGCGCTTGCCGCGCCACCCGAACACCACGTCGTCATCGACCCGTCCGCCCATGCGCGGGCGGGCGAGCAAGGGCAGTGTCAGCCGCCCCCCACGCCACTTCAGGTCAAGCAAAGTCAGCAGGTCCACGAAGGCCACCCGCATGTAGTCGGCGTCTACCACCGCGGCCACGAACTTCAGCTCTGGTGTGCCGAAGCTCCAGTAGTTCCAGCGCTTGCGACGGCCTGCGGGACCGGCGAGCGTGGCGTCGCACAGTGGGAGCCGCGACCAGCCGACCGCCTCCGGGTTCAGACGGCCGTCGGGTCCGACAAGCGAGTAGGGAGCGGTCAGTTCACGTTCGGGCACAGCCTACCTCCCCAAGGCCAGATCAGACGCCTGTCATCAAACAGGACTCTATAGCCGTCCCCGGGGGCCGTCAAGTGGGCCGGTGAGCCCTCGCGCGTCTCAGCCCTCTGCTCCGACGATCCCAAGCACGCGCGACCTGTCGTGGGGATCTCCAGGCAGACCACCGGAGACGGTCGCCTGGTTGGTATCCGTATCGAGGCGAAAGAGGTGCATATCGGTCAGATATTCGCCTTCAGCGAGTACCGGGCGCGCCTCAAGCCAGAAGACACCCGAGCCTCGCTCAAAGCCTATCCCGTCGACGATCTCCATCGATTCATCGACAGCATACAGCCAGCTGACCTCCCAACCGGTGTCCCTCAGCTTCAGCACTTCGAGGCACACGCACGCCTGCTCAGGTGGCGGGGTCCAACCCCAGGCGACGATGGTCTTCCCATCATCGGAGATCCAGCCGAGGGTGCTCAACGTCTCCAGTCCGGGATCCCTCGGCAGTACGACTGACTCACCGTCGCGCCACAGCACCAGCCGCGCCGAATCTGCCTGACAGTCGTAGCCCAGTACCTGACCCTGGGGCCCGACGTCCATGACTATCGGCAGCCCAGCGAGTTCCTCCGACTCTCCCGTCGAGACTTCGTAGCGCCAGGACCTATCGCCCCAGCCCGTCAACTGGCTGTCGAAGGTCACGTAGATGGAGGTCGAGTCCTTGTCCCACACTAGAGAGTAGATGTCGGCTCCTCGTCTCGCGCACCCGAGTTGCCCCCAACTCTCCAACTGCTTCGACTCCACGTCGATAAGGTAACCATGGATCGCCCAATCGGCGACGCCGGCGGGATCAGTTTCCGATCTTTCTGAGCGCACCAGGGCCAGCGTGCTCTCGTCCGGGGAAAGGGCCATCCGGTCCCAGAAGATCCAGTCGCCGGTCGGGGCCGGCACGGTGATCTCTTCAACCGACCCCTCGTCCGGGTTCCAGAGACGGACGCTCCCCGAGGCCGAATCGGAATGCGCGACTATCGAGCCGTGTCTCCCGACTGCTACCTCCTCCGAGTGGAGCCCCCCTCCAAGGATGACATCGGTAGTGCGAATCCCGCCGGGTCCCCAACGCCAGAGCACGCCCGGACCGGGTTCGACAGTCGCGGTCACGCCTATCACCGCCTTGAGCCCCTCCGGCGGGGCGGCTGCCGCAGCAGGCATGACCGTCGCAGCCGTCGTGCCCGCCGACATCGCGATCGTCACAGACGTAGACATGTCGCCGCCCGACATACTCACGGAGCCACGACCGTCTGATACCGTGCCACACGCCGCCACCCAGGCGGCCAAGACTACCAGCAAAGCCACTGAGAAGACCTGGGTCCGATTCATCACTCCCCCCCCGCTGATCCGTTCCACCACGTTACGGTACTCATCCTCAGTCTTAGCCTCTTGCATCACAGTCGGCTCACGGCCCGGTAACGTTTGTGTTACAGGTCCTGGTGCTAAGCTTGGAGACGCGTAAGGCAACAAGGAGGATCGAAATGTCGGATGAGCTCGAGAGCATGCAGAAGGAGTACCTCTTCCCCTGCGTCTCTACCTATTACGAAAAGCCCCTCACCCTTATTCGTGGCAAGGGCATGTACCTCACCGACTCCCAGGGCACCGAGTATCTCGACTTCTTCGGGGGAATCCTGACGGTGAGTGTAGGGCACTGCAACGAGACGGTGACCCAGGCCGTGGTAGAGCAGAACCAGACGCTGCAGCACGTCTCCACGCTCTACATCAACGAGCCGCAGGCCAGGCTGGCCAAGAAGCTGGCCGAGGTCACGCCGGGCGATCTCCACAAGAGCTTCTTCAGCTCATCGGGCACCGAGGCCAACGAGACGGCCGTGCTCTTTGCCAGGTTGGCCACCGGTCATTCCGACATCGTCGCGCTCCGCCACGCCTACTCGGGACGCAGCGAAGTCACCATGAACATCACCGCGCACTCAACCTGGCGCCCCATGCCCAGCAGCGTCGCCTATATCAAGCATGCCCACAACCCGTATTGCTACCGGTGCGCGTTCGGGCTCACCTACCCCAACTGCGATATGCGCTGCGCCCGCGACGTGGAGGAACTCATCCAGACCACCACCAACGGGCAGATCGCCGCTTTCATGGCCGAGCCCATCCAAGGTGTGGGTGGGTTCATCGTGGCGCCCAAGGAGTATTTCGAGGTGGTGCTGGAGATCGTGCGCAGGTACGGCGGGCTCTTCATCTGCGACGAGGTGCAGACCGGGTGCGGGCGCACGGGCAAGACCTTCTGCGGTATCGAGCATTGGGGCGCGCAGCCCGACATCATGACCTTCGCCAAGGGCTTGGCCAATGGACTGCCCATGGCCGCCACCATCGCGACGCCGGCGGTGGCCGACAGCTTCAAGGGTCTCTCCATAGCCACCTTCGGCGGCAATCCGGTGAGCACGCGGGGCGCGCTCGCGACCATCGACTACATCCAGGACGAGCGACTCGCCGACAACGCCGACGTGCAGGGTAAGCGACTCCGCGAGGGCCTCGAGGCGCTCAAGACCAAGTACCCGTGCATCGGCGACGTCCGAGGCATGGGCCTGATGCAGGCTCTCGAACTGGTCGACCCGGCTTCGCTCGACGGCAAGGCGCCTGACCCCAAGAAGGTGCTGAAGGTGTTCGAAGAGACACGCCGCCTGGGGCTGCTCATAGGCAAGGGCGGCCTTTACGGCAACGTCATCCGCCTCACGCCGCCGCTGATCGTCTCGGCCCGCGAGGTCGACGACGCCCTTGCACTGCTCGATAGGGCATTCGCCGCCGCGGAGTAGCGCTGCCGGTGCCATCGGCCGGCGAAGGGGTCGCTCACCGGCAGAGGCCTACAGATTGAAGATTTGCCCGCCTGAGTGCAAGGCAAGAATGGAGAAGATGGAACCCGGGACGACTGGAAGGGAGCGCACGTGGCGACGGTGGAGATCGACGCAGGAGTGTGTGGGCACAAGACGATCGTCACGGCCGCTCGGGGCGAGGGATACTCTGTGCGGCTCGACATCAAGAGCGACTGCCCGCAGGTACAGGCTTTGGATGCGCAGGTGAACGAAGTCGACGCCCTCAGGCAGATCAGCTCGAGAGGCGGACTGCCTTCCGTTCTCGAGACGGCCTATGCCGGCTGTGCACACGCTGCCTGTCCGGTCCCCTCAGGGTTGGTGAAGGCCATTGAGGTAGCAGCCGGACTGGCTCTACCTCAAGACGTGACTATGCGTGTGAGCCGAGACTGATCGCCACCAGATATCCCTGCCGGCCGGCAGGGATCGTGGCTACTGGTACTTCTTGAACCGATACTGCGCCGCGAGCGTGGCCTTCTCCTCCTGGGGCAGAGCGGTGAAGTACTTCTTCCATCCGGGGCAGAAGTTGATATGCCAACGCCAGAGCCTGCCTCCGAACGACTTGGGATTGGCGTCGTACTTAGTCCGCATAGGGCAGCTTCCGCAGCCTGGTTCCGCCATCTCACACCTCCACGATCAGTCTGACTCGACATGATGACATTGGCTCTCTGAACCTAGCCGGTATCAACCGTCTTTGCAAGTTCGCTGCCGCGGCGCCCCCGCTACCCCTGTTATTGTTTATCAGGAACAAGTGCATAAACGGGAGGTATGACAATGGATCTGGACCAGATTGAAAAAAGGCTCAGGGCTGTCGAGGCTACCCAGGAGATACTCAACCTACATAACGAGTACCTGTTTCTTCTCAACCAGAAGCAGTGGCGGGAAATGGCCGACTGCTTCACCGAGGATGCGGTGGCATACATCCACGAGAAACGGGTGGGCCGCGAGGACATCTTCCGGCTGTTCACCGATGTCATAGCCAAACTGAACGCAGGGAAAAGCCGCGACATACACTTCGCCGTGCAGCCGGTCATCCAGGTGGATGGAGATCAGGCCAAAGGCCACTGGCTGATCTACATCTTCATTTCGGATGCCGAGACCGGCAGTGCGAAACGGTGGATACCGGGACGTTACGACTGCGAGTACGCTCGAGTAGAGGGGAAATGGAAGTTCAGCTCACTCACGTATTCCAGTCCCTGGCCCGATGAAGAACAGTAGTGCAGCCCAGTTCATCGGTGTGGGTAGTCGTCGTCAGACCCCCGGCGCGTTCTTGATCGCGTCCAGCATCTGCATGGTCGAACTGCGGAAGCCCTTCAGCAGGTCGCCGTGGACCTTCTCCTTGAGTTCGTCCACGGTCCAGCGTCCGTCCGGCCTCACCAGGTCGCCCACGAACTCCATCTCGTCGTAGAGCATCACGGCCGACCCGATGACGAAGAACACGCAGCCGTTGATGTCCGCGGCGTCGTCGGTGGCGAGATAGCAGATGAAGGGCGCTATGTCATCGGGGGGTGGGCTGTCGGCTATCGGCAGCCTCATGCTCTCGTGCGACCAGGGGCCCCTGCCCTCAGGCATGGCCTTCTCGTAGGCGTCGAGCTCAAAACCCGCCCGGGTCCGCGCGCCCGGCGCAAACGCGTTACACGTGATCCCGTAGGTCGCCACCTCTTGGGCGACGGCATGCGTGAGCCCGACAACGCCGGCATTGGCGGCCGAGTAGTTGGCCTGCCTCATGCCGCCCCACTTGAAGGCCCCGGACGTACAGTTGATGATGCGCCCGGACCCTTGCTCCATCATGAACGGTAGGGCGTGACGGATGCAGTTGAAGTGCGCCTTGGGCTTCACGCCGTGCACCTTGTCCCAGGTCTCTTCGCTCATCTCCCAGATGGGGCTGAACGCGAACGTCCCGACGACGTTGACGAGGATGTCGATCGTGCCGAACACGTCCACCGCGGTCTGGATCAGACCGCGGGCCGTCTCGAAGTCACTGACGTCGCCGAAGAAGGCCTCGGCTCTGCCGCCGAGGTCCCGGATGGTCTGCGCCGTGGTCTCAGCGTCACCCGTGGCATCGGCGGCTTCCCTCAACAGCGCCTCCCGATCATCGTCGCTTAATCGCTTGACCAGTTCGTCGCTCATGATTGCAAAGCCCGTGGAACCCGGTCTGCGGTTGTTGGTGACGACGCTGGCCCCCTCCGCCGCCATGGCGATGGCTATCGACCTGCCGATGCCCTGACCGGACCCGGCCACCACCGCGACTTTGCCTTTCAGGTTGTCACTCATCGGCTGCCGCTCCTTTTGAAATAGGATCTGGGGGGACGAGACATCGCAGAAGCCGGCCGGCCGCCGCAACGCCAGGCGATCGACTGACTCTATCCGCATGCTCACAGCGCGTCAAGCCGGAGTGGACGGCCGGTCAGAACTGCACGTACATCACCGCCACGGCCAGGGCGTTCATGGCTGCGTGCATGATCATGCCCGGCCATACCGAATCGGACCTCTGGTAGAGATACGCGAACACACAGCCCAGCACGAAAGCAGGGATGAAAAAGGTGAGTTGCAGGTGGGCGGCCGCGAACAGAGCCGCGCTGATAGCTGCCGCCCATCGCCAGTCGCAGCGAGCGCGTAGACCGGCGAACACGAAGCCGCGGAAGAACACCTCCTCCACGAACGGAGCAACGAGCACTATCGTGATGATGAGTGGCCACGGAGTCGATAGTTGTTGAGCGAGGGGGGTCAGGTCGGTTTGGACCTCCAGACCAAAGAGATCGAGCAACCGGCCATACAGACCGCCGAACAAGGAGTAGCCAAAGAGGAGTCCGACGCCTATTGCCAGAATCAGCGGTCGGAAGCCCACAAACCCGAGGGCCTTGGAAGGATTGTCGCGCTTGCGTACCGCATACCACCATACCGGCACAAGAAGGAGCAACTCGAGCAGTATCGGAATCAGGGCGACCCAGATATCCAGGTCGATCCGTGGCAACGAGACAGTCACCAGATAGACGATGAGCCACGCGACGCCGGTGAGAACCGCGGCCGCAAGCACGCCCAGCCAGACCTCTCGGACACTCCAGGGCACCGACACCCGGCCTAGTCCGTCCGCCCGAACAGCATGGTTCCCCACGAGCTGCTGCAGACGCCCCCGCCGCTCCCTGAAGAACAGCACCCAGTACGTCACGTCCGGGTTCACATACTCTTGGGCGACCTGCCACTCTCCGAGTGCGCCAAAAGCATTCTCGCACTCACGCTGTGCTTCCGCCGATCGGGCGATCCCAGCGCCATAGACGATCGACCCCCGCCTACCCCAGAGCTCGCCGGACATCAGAAAGTCCCGCACGTCCGCATCCGAGCCTTGGAGCACGAGGTCGACCCGCTTCGCCGACGGCAACCCGTGTCGGCGAAGGACGTCCCGCAAGGCTGCAAGCTGCGCCCGCGCGGAGGTTGCTGACTCACCCGTTGTCAATACTTCGACCCCGATCCCCGTGGACCCACATACCCTATCTGTCACCCGCCGCGTGGGGCTACAGCGGTCCTCTACCATACAGCACTAGGCGGATGGACTGCTCCTCCGGGACGGATCCGGACAGTCCCACTTGCGTATGCACGCCCCCACCTGCCATGATGCGCCTGGCGGGAAAACAAGTGGGTTTTGGGTGCTCCGCTCAGTGAAGGGGGGCGATCGACAGATGAAAGCCTGGCGGCACATCGGTTGGCTGGTGGCGATTGTCATCCTGGCGAGTACCGTAGTCCTCGGTTGCGGCGGCGGAGACGACCAGAGCGACCCTGCAGAACCGGCAGCGACGACCACGCAGACCGAGAGCGCCGCGCAAGCCGACAGCGCCGTGGAGTCCGACGGCGCCGCGCAAACCGAGACTGAAGTCACCGGCATGCCCGCCGGGTTCCCGGCGGATGTCCCGGTCCATCCGGGTACGGTGACCGCGTATGACCCCACGGAAGTGACAGAGAGCACGACCGTCCATCAGCTCACCGTCGAATCGGTGGCATCGTTCGATGACGTCATCTCGTGGTACGAATCACAACTCCCGGAGGGCTGGTCGGTCGGTTTCCTCGAACAGGAGGGTGAGGACGGCAGCCGCGAGGGGAAGATCGCCCTGAATGGCGGAGACTACGCGCCCGCCAGCCCGGACGGACGTGGCGGCGGTGTGATCGTCGGCGTTTTCGAGGGGGACACGACCCAGATCGTCACCACTGTGACCGTGATGGGACAGTGATCGCGCGGTGCTGCCGAGTTGGTACTCAATCCACAGGGACAAGAGACGAAGCCATCTCGGCGAGCTGCTCCTCGG
>DAIRFC010000008.1:0-23731 GCA_036795215.1 Actinomycetota bacterium
AGAGCGCGACGCTGGCAGCGTTGAGGCCAGGGGTTCGAGTCCCCTTACCTCCACCAAGGATCGGAAGCGAAAGACTTGCGGCCCGGCCATAGGCCGGGCCGTTGGCTATCCGGTGGCGGGAACGCCCGCAGCCACCCGGCAAGCGCGCGTCCTTGGTAAAGTGGTCGGCAACAAGCTATCGGCCACTAGGAGAACGCCGGAAGCGCCAATGAACCAACCGGGCGATTCCCCCATCTATGTCGTACGTGGCGCGCCGCCTCGGCCTGTACCCGGCGGCCGGTCGACCCGGCCTTCGTGGCGTGGACCTCTGATAGTGGTCGCGATCATGTTCGGATGGATGGTCTTCACCTTCGCTCTGGCAGCCATAGCCGCTCCCAACGATCCAAACGTCGAGGCCCCGACACCGGTCGGGCTTGGTGTAGTGGTGACTCCCGCCGACGGGTGGTACGACGCGGGGGATGACTGGGAGGTCGGGCCCGACGCGATCGCCCTGCAGAAGTCCGGGGTGTATCTGGCGTTCTGGGCGAGTTCCTACGGTGGCACGAACGAGTCTCTGCTCGACGAGCAGCTCGGGTATCTCAAGGAAGATTTCGATTCCATCCGGGTGCTGCCTGCGTCTTCGACCACTGTGGCGGGTGATGTGGTGGCCCTGGCAACGCTCGTGACCGGCGTGTCGGAATACTGGAGCCCGGAGAACGAGCTGGTGGTGGCGGTGTCGAGAGGGGTGGGCGTGGTGATGTTGGCCACGGCTCCGTCCGGCCAGTTGGCCCGCGTCCAGGGTGACATCGATGCCATGTTGGATGACATGGTGATGCCGCGATGAAGGGCTACGTCACTACTGCCGCCCCTTCGCGGCTTGCCAGGCAGCCTGCCTTCTGGCTTTTCGCGGCCCTGCTGGTGAATTGTTTCCTACTGGTCGGCCTGGAACAGGTGAGCTATCTTGCTGCGTATCCCGGCGCCTGGCTTCTGTCGATCATCCTGCTGGCTGCCACAGCCATCCCAGCGGCACTCATCATCTACCGCTTCGATCATTTCGAACCCGAACCGGCCTCCATGATCGCCGTCGCTCTGCTTTGGGGCGGGGTGATCGCACTCACATTCGGGGGCATCACCAACTCATGGTTCCTGACCTTCCTGCAGCACGTCATGCCGGCCGGCCAGGTGGATGCGTGGGGTGCTGCCATCGTCGCGCCCATCAACGAGGAACTCTACAAGGGCCTGGGCCTGGTGATCATGTATCTCATGGCCCGCAGCGAGTTCGACAGCGTCATGGACGGGCTGGTGTACGGTGCGATGATCGGGCTCGGTTTTCAGGTCATGGAGAACGTGCAGTACTTCATGCTCGCTACCGACGAGTCGGGTGGCGGCCCCGGGGGAGTGGTGGGGATGTTCTTCTTACGGGTGGTGGTCTCGGGTCTCTACAGCCATATGCTCTTCACCGGCCTCATGGGCTTCGGGTTCGCATACTACGTGACGCAGCGGGGGAGGGCGGCGGCTCACCGGGTCGGTGTTTTTGTGCTCTGCGGCGTGCTGGCGTGGGCAGCTCACTTCGTATGGAACTCACCCTGGCTGGAAAGGCTGATGAGCCAGGGCTCCGGGGCCTTCGTCATGGCCCTCATAATCAAGGGCCTGCCGTTCCTCGTCCTGCTCGTTCTCATGGCCGTGTTCGCCCGCCGCCGGGAGTCACAGGCGTTCGCCCGTCTGATGGCAGGGGAGGTCGGCAGTGACGCGGTCAGCATGGAGGAGTTCGAGATCTTGCGGAGCGGCCGGAAACGCAGGGCTACCTTGCGTTCGATGAAGCAGACGAAGGGGCCCGCCGCCCGGACGGTGCTGAAGCAGCTTATGCGGGCGCAGATGAACCTGGCCCTGTTCCAGAGTAAGGTCGCCTCCGATGACGACCCGGCGTTGGAGGCGCAGCGCGATGTTGTCAGACGGCTGCGAGCACGGTTGGCGGCGTTGGGGTAGAAGGTGTGCCTCGGGTCAGGCTCGGCGGGCGGGCAGGGCCGAGGCCGTCGACAATCATCAGGCGACCAACACGGAGTCTCGGATCGCCTTGCCGAGCCGCTCTATACCCACCTCGATGGTGTCGACATCGGAACACGAGAAGTTGAGCCTCATAGTGCTGTGCCGGTTACCGCGGACGTAGAACGGGTCGCCCGGGACGAACACCACCTTGTCTTGCACCGCTCGCTCGAACAGGTCGATGGCCGCCACGCCGTCCGGCAGCTCCGCCCAGAGGAACATGCCTCCCTCCGGCTGCGTGCAGGTGACCTCCGCCGGGAAGTGCCGGCGGATGGCCTCCTGCATGGCCCGGCACTGCCGGCCGTAGACGTCGCGGAGGAGGCGGATGTGCTCGTCGGGGTCGTTGTCGCGCACGTAGCGGCAGACGATGCTCTGTGTGAAGTGGGTGGTGTGGAGGTCCGTCGCCTGCTTGGCCGTGATCAGCTTCCGCATGAGAGCGGGCGGCGCCACTATCCAGCCCAGCCGGAAGCCGGGCACCAGGGTCTTGGAGAATGTCCCCAAAAGGACGGTGTTGTCGGGCAGGAGCGTCTTGAAGGAGGGTTTGTCGTGTCCCGCGAACCGGAGTTCGCCGTACGGATCGTCCTCCACCAAGAGGACCCCGGTGCCCGAAAGGATCTCCGCCACCTCCCGGCGGTTCTGTTCGGAGTAGGAGACGCCGGACGGGTTCTGGAAGTTCGGCACGGCATAGAGCAGCTTGGGCCGGTCAGTCGCCAGCGCGGCCCGCAGCACGTCGAGGTCCAGCCCCCCTGCCAGGAGTGGGACCGGCAAGAACTTTGGTCTGTAGAGGGAGAAGGCCTGGATGGCGCCCAGGTACCCTGGTTCTTCGATAACGAGCGCATCAGCGTCGTTCAGAAGCACCTTGCCGAGCAGATCGAGTCCCTGCTGGGAGCCGCTGGTGATGAGGATGTCCTCGACCGGCACGTCCAGGCCGGCCTTCTCGCGGTAGCGGCCCGAGATGTACTGCCGGAGCCCCTGATGGCCTTCCGAGTTGCCGTACTGGAGCACGTCTCTACCTTCCGAGTCGAACACGCTGCACGCTGCCTGTTTGAGGGCTTCCACGGGGAACAGATCCCGGTTGGGAAGTCCTCCCGCGAACGAGATCACCGATGGGTCCAGAGCGACTTTGAGGATCTCCCGTATGAAGGAGCGCGGCACGTCCGCGATACGGTCGGAGAAGGCGGGATCGAGGTCTATCATGACGGCGGCTTGTTCACCTCGCGTTCGGCGTTCACGTGACTTTACAGGCTGCTCCAGGCGCGGTCAAACGCGAGCGATTGCCGTCCGGCCCACCTGTTAGAATCCCCCTACCATGGGTTCTAACGAGATCGTCATTCTGGGGGCCCGGGAGCACAACCTCAAGGACATCTCCCTGACGCTGCCCCGGGACCGCTTCATAGTCATCACGGGTCTGTCGGGGTCGGGCAAATCGAGCCTCGCCTTCGACACTATCTACGCCGAGGGCCAGCGCCGCTATGTCGAGAGTCTTTCGGCCTACGCGCGCCAGTTTCTGGGCCAGATGAGCAAGCCCGACGTCGACTCCATCGAGGGTCTGTCGCCCGCCATCTCCATCGATCAGAAGACCACTTCTCGCAATCCCCGTTCCACCGTGGGGACGGTCACCGAGATCTACGACTACCTCAGGCTCTTGTACGCCCGCATCGGGCGGCCGCATTGCTGGATCTGCGGACGGCCCATCGAGGGGCAGAGCAAGGAGCAGATCGTCGACCAGATCCTCGGCCTGGAACAGGGCACACGCTTCGTGGTCAAGGCTCCCGTGGTGCGGAGTCAGAAGGGTTGGCACAGAGACGTGCTCGACCACATCCGTCAAGAGGGCTTCACGCGGGTTGAGATCGACGGCGAGCAGTATAGCCTCGATGAGCCGTTGCCCGACCTGGATAAGAACATCCGTCACGACGTGAGCATAGTCGTCGATCGTTTGGTGATGAAGGAGGGGGTCAGGCGCCGTCTCTCGGACTCCGTAGAAACGGCGCTTGCGGAAGCCAAGGGGCTGCTTGTGGTCGATGTATACGAGCGGGGCGACGACGGCCGTGCAGCAGATGATCGAGAGCCCACCAGCCTTCTGTTCTCGGAGAACCTGGCTTGTCCCGAACATGGTGTGTCATTGCCCGAGATGGCGCCGCGCATCTTCTCCTTCAACACCCCCCACGGCGCGTGCGAGACCTGCCTGGGCTTGGGCGCGAGGCGGGAGATCGATCCGGAGCTGATCGTCGGATCCCCGTCACTCTCGGTGGAACAGGGCGTTCTGCTGCCGTGGAGCGGCAGTAACTCCAAGTATTACGACCAGATCATCAAGGCCGTCGCCGAACGGTACGAGGTCGACATGAAGACTCCCTGGGCTGAGTTGCCCGAGAAGGTGCGGGACATCTTCCTGTATGGCACCAAGGGAGAACGGCTCTATGTGACCTACACCAATCGCTCCGGGGTCAAACGCAGCTACATGACCGCGTTCGAGGGCATCGTACCCAACCTCGAACGGCGCTACCGCGAGACCGATTCCGATTACATGCGTGAGAAGATCGAGGAGTTCATGGCCGACCGGCCCTGTCCGGCCTGCAACGGAGCGCGCCTCAAGCCGTCCACTCTGGCGGTGCGCATCGGCGGGCTCAACATCCACGAACTGAGCCTGCTGTCGGTCACGAAAGCGATCCGGTTCCTCGACGACCTGGAGCTGACGGAGCGCGAACGGCTCATCGGCACGCGCATCCTCAAAGAGATACGAGAGCGTTTGACATTTCTCGAAGCGGTGGGGGTGGGCTACCTCAGCCTGCAGCGAAGCGCGGGCACGCTTTCGGGGGGTGAGGCGCAGCGCATCCGCCTCGCAACGCAGATCGGGTCGAGCTTGGTGGGGGTGCTCTATATCCTGGACGAACCCTCCATCGGACTGCACCAGCGCGACAACCGCAAGCTCATCGACACTCTCATCCGGCTGCGCGACCTCGGCAACACGGTCATCGTCGTAGAGCACGACGAGGAGACGATGCGCTCTGCCGACTACATCGTCGACATGGGCCCCGGCGCCGGCGAGCACGGGGGGGAAGTGGTCAAGAGCGGCAGGCTGGACGACATCCTGGCCGAGCCGCGCTCGGTCACCGGGCAGTTCCTGACCGGGGTGCGCAGCGTGCCCGTGCCGGCCGGCCGGCGGCCGGGCCGGAGCCGCTTCGTCGTGCGGGGGGCCCGGGAGCACAACCTCAAGAACCTCGACGTGGCCATCCCGACGGGCGCCTTCGTCTGCGTCACGGGAGTATCGGGGTCCGGCAAATCCACGCTGGTGAACGACATCATCTACCGCACCCTCTCCAACGTGGTGAACAGGGTCCCAAAGCGGCCGGGCCTGCACGACCGCATAGACGGCATCGAGCAGTTGGACAAGGTCATCGATATCGACCAGTCACCCATAGGGCGCACACCGCGCTCCAACCCCGCGACCTACACGGGAGTGTGGGACCATATCCGGGAGCTCTACTCGCAGACCCAGGAAGCCAAGGTGCGTGGCTATATGCCGGGCCGGTTCAGCTTCAACGTCAAAGGCGGGCGGTGCGAAGCCTGCAAGGGCGACGGCACCCTCAAGATCGAGATGCACTTTCTCCCCGACATCTACGTGCCGTGCGAGGTCTGCAAGGGCAAACGCTACAATCAGGAGACCCTGGAGGTGCGGTTCAAGGGGAAGAACGTGGCCGAGGTACTCGATATGAGCGTTGAGGAAGCAGTCGAGTTCTTCAGCAATCAGCCCAAGATCAGACGCCGGCTGCAGACGTTGGCCGACGTGGGCCTGGAGTACATCAGGCTGGGGCAATCGTCCACCACGCTGTCCGGCGGTGAAGCGCAACGGGTCAAGTTGGCCACGGAGCTCGCCAAGGTTGCAACAGGCAACACCCTCTACATCCTCGACGAGCCCACCACCGGTCTTCACTTCGCCGACATCGAGAGGCTCCTGGAAGTTCTACAGCGTCTCGTGGACTCAGGCAACACCGTGCTCGTGATCGAGCACAACCTCGATGTGATCAAATGTGCCGACTGGATCATCGACCTCGGGCCAGAAGGCGGCGACGCCGGAGGTGAGCTGGTGGCGGAGGGGACTCCGGAGCAGATCTGTGAGCATCCACACAGCGAGACGGGCAGAGTCCTGCGGCGCGTGCTTCCCGTGGGCAGCCCGACTGTCGCCTCAGATGGCGCGAGAGTAACGACGTGAGCAACGCCCGGACAGGTGGGAGAGGGGCGCCCGGCGCCGATCGTGAGCCGTTGCCGGTTGAGGGCTCCGGGGAGCTGGAGCGGGCCTATCTCATCGCGGTGGACGCAGGTGGCGATGCCGGGTGGTCGGCGGAGGAGTCGCTGCTCGAGCTCGCATCACTGGTCGAGACGGCCGGCGGAGTGGTCGTGGGTAGCATGGCGCAGCACCGTGAAACGATCCACCCCCTGTGGTATCTGGGCAGCGGCAAGGCAGAGGAGTTGAAGCAGGCGAAGGGGGAGACGGGCTTCACCATGTTGGTGGCCGACGACGAGTTGTCGCCCAGGCAGCAACGTTCGTTGGAGGAGTTGCTGAACGTGAAAGTGCTCGATCGCAGCGGCATCATCCTCGACATCTTCGCGCAGCGGGCCCACACGCATGAGGGGCGCATCCAGGTGGAGTTGGCTCAACTCGAGTATCAGCTACCGCGCCTCACGCGCATGTGGACTCACCTTTCGCGCATGGGTGGCGGCATAGGGACGCGACGGGGCCCTGGCGAGACACAACTCGAGACCGACCGCCGGGTGCTGCGCCAGCGTATCAAGAAGACCAGGGAACGCGTCGATGAGGTACGGCGACGCCGTGAGACGGCGGCCAGGGCGCGTGAACGGCGCCTCCTGCCCACGGTGGCCATCGTGGGGTACACCAATGCAGGTAAGTCGACGCTCCTCAACGCGCTGGTGGGTGAGGAAGCGGCAGTGGCGGAAGACAAGCTGTTCGCCACTCTCGATCCCACCACGCGGCGCGTACGCTTGGGGGAGGGGCAGACCGTTATCGTGAGCGACACGGTGGGCTTCATCCACAAGCTGCCGCACCAGCTGGTGGAGGCGTTCCAGGCGACTCTTGAGGAAGTCACGCGAGCGGATATCCTGCTGGAGGTCGTCGATCTGTCCGACCGGCACGCGGCGGAACACCGACGCACGGTCCAGACCGTGTTGGACGAGCTCGATGCCGGGCACAAGCCACGAGTGGTCGTGCTCAACAAGGCCGATCTCGCGGTGACCGAGGGTCCGGCGGCGCCCAGCGGCGTGTTGGGCCGTGACGACCGTTACGCTCTCAAAGTGTCGGCGCTCACGGGGGAGGGCATCGACGAACTGAGAGGCATGATGGCAACGGTGCTCGCCGAGCTGTGGCTCGACGTGGACCTCGCTGTGCCCTACTCAGCCGGGGAACTGCTGGCCAGAGTGCGCGAGAGGGGCAATGTGGAGTTCGAGTACCGCGATGAGGACGTGCGCATCCAAGGACGGGTGCCTCCCTCCATGATCGCCGATCTCCAGGCCTCCGCGGGGGCCTGGCAGATGGCTCTGAAAGCTCGGGGTCCTAAGGCTTAGAAGTACTGGTGGGCCGATTGGATGGCCGCGGCGATGAGCGCCGCGCCGTTCTCGAGGTCGGCGAGAGAGAGTACTTCCACCGGTGAGTGGATGTAGCGCGCCGGGACCGTGACCACCGTGCAGGGGATGCCGGCCTTGGTGATGTTGATGGCCGTGGCGTCGGTGTTGCCTCCGTTGCCCACTTCCAGCTGATAGGGGATGGCCGCTTTGTCGGCGGTCTCGCGCAGCCAGCGCACAACGGGCCGCCTGGCGATGACGCCCCGCCCCGCTGCGTCGATGATGGTGATGGCGGGACCCTTGCCGACCGCGATGCGAGAGTCGTTCTTGGTGAGCCCGGGGTGATCTCCGGGGATAGTGACGTCGGTCGCTATGGCGACATCGGGGGAAAGACCGTACGCGCTCGTGCGGGCTCCCTTTAGTCCGACCTCCTCCTGGACGGTGCCGACTGCCTGGATGGTGGCGCGAACCTTCTTGCGTTTGAGGATCTTGAGCGCCGATATCATCATGACGCAGCCGGCCCGGTTGTCGAGCGCCTTGCCGGTGACGAGTCCGTTGCCGAGGGGCAGCAGCTCGCGGTCTACGGTGATCGGCGCGCCGACCTCCACACCGAGTGCCGCCGCCTCGTCGGCGTTGGCCGCTCCGCAGTCGATGAACATATCCTTGATCTTGACCACCCTCTTGCGATCCTCTGCGTCCATCATGTGGGGCGGTTTGGAGCCCACCACTCCAGGGATGCGGCGACCGTCAACCGTGGAGATGAGGACCCGCTGGGCCAGAAGTGTCTGTTCAAACCAGCCGCCCACCGGGACGACTTTGAGAAAGCCGTCGTCGTCGATGTGCTGCACCATGAGGCCGATCTCGTCCATGTGGGCAGCGATCATGACCGATGGGCCGTCGCCCGCGCGTATGCCGATGACGTTACCCATCTTGTCGACCGTCACCTCGTCCACAAGGGGCTCGATCTCTTGGCGCAGAAGGTCGGCTATCTCGTCTTCGTATCCGGATATGCCGTGGGCATCGGAGAACTTCTTGATGAGGGCTGTTATGTCGGACATCTCCATCTCCTTGGCAAGGCCGCCGGGGGGCCAGCTCAGATCTTGGTGAGCAGGGTATCCATATCGGCCATCAGGCCTGTTTGCGAATGCGGGTAGTCGAAGCCTGAGGAATCGAGTACGCCGGAAGCCTCTGGGTCGGACCAGGGCCCCGTTCCGTAGAGTATCTCGCCGGCGATGACAAAGGCCTGTTGGGCGCCCAGCCCGGCGTTGATACGGGAACACAGCGCCAGGTAGTCAGCTCTTTCCGGCGAGTCCTCGGCTGCGGCGACCGCCTTCTCCACGAGCGCCGCGGCAGTCTCGGCTATGGACGCCAGGGTGGCGAGCTGGAACATGACGTGTTGCCGGCGCGTGGCTTTCTTCTCGTGGACCACTTGGAAGAGCCGGTTCACCAAGCGGAGGGTGCCTGCGATGGTGTCGGCCTTCAGATCGGGGTGCGACTCGTGCGCGGAGTCCATCCGCTCGGCGCGCAGGCCGTAGAAGGCGCCCTTGGACTGCACGGTGTTCTTCCAGCGCCAGGTGCCCACTATCAGCTGTTGGATCTCGCTGGTCCCCTCGTAGATGGTGGTGATCTTCACGTCGCGTTTGATCTTCTCTACGTCGTACTCCCGCATATAGCCGTACCCGCCGAGAGCCTGGATTGCCGCGTCGGCGCAGGCGTTGGCCGCCTCAGTGGCGAAGAGCTTCGCGATGGAGCCTTCCGGCTGCAGATCTTCCTCGCCGGCATCCAGGCGGCCCGCCACCTCCTCGATATAGGCCCGCGCGGCCTCCAGCTTGGCGACGTGGGGGACTATGAGGCGGTGGGTATACCCTTGCTTCTCGATGAGCGGCGAGCCGAACTGCACCCGTTCTTTGGCGTAGGGGATGACTCTCTCCAAGGCTGCGATGCCGGCGCCGAGGCCAAGGGCGGCGACCATGAGCCGTGTGTAGCCGAAGACCTCGTTGGACTGCGCCAGCCCCCGTCCGGGCACTTCTCCCACGAGGTTCTCAATGGGGACGAACACGTTGTCGAAATTGAGTGACGTGGTGTTCGAGCTGCGGATGCCGTGCTTCTGCTCCGGCTTGCCTGCGGAGAAGCCCTTCATGGTGTTCTCGACGATGAAGAAGGTCGGACCCTCGGGGGCCTGCGCGAGAACGGTGAGGAATTCGGCGTGGTTGCCGCTGGAGATGAACTGCTTGTTGCCGTTGATATGGTAGCCCGCGACGGCGCCTTGGTCGTCGACCACGGGGGTGGCGGAGGTCTTGAGATTGGACAGGTTGCTGCCCGCCTCTGCCTCGGTGACCGCGTAGGCCACGAGGGCTCCCTCCGCGACCTTGGTGAGCCATTTCTGCTTCTGCTCGACGGTGCCGCCCACCAGGATGGGATCGCTCCCCAGATGGACCACCAGGAAGGCCGTCGCTATCCCCAGGCAGATCTTGCCCAATTCTTCGGAGACGGCGGCCATATCGCGTGCCCCACCACCAAGACCTCCGTACGCCTCGGGCAGGAAGAGCAACTGTAGTCCGATCTCGGGTCCCAGGAGCTCGCGGATGACCTCCTCGGGGAAGATCTCATCCTGATCGAACTGCCGGATGCGCTCGGGGGTCAGAGACCGCTCGCGTATCTGCCTCAGCAGATCGATGATCATTCGACGTTCTTCTGCTGGTAGTCCTACCGGCCCCACGTCCACCTCCAGTCCGCATACACAGGCGCGAGAGTACCACAGGGTGGGGTACACTTGAGGGCGCCGGCGGAGCCCCGCGCAATGGTGGGGCCGGACGACTCCGGCTACAGATATGAGCACCACCGAAGAGCTCAGACAGCAGATCAAGAACGCCCCCGATCTACCCGGCGTGTATCTCTACCGAGACGGCTCAGGGGACGTCCTTTACGTGGGCAAAGCCCTTTCGTTGCGAAAGCGGCTCGCGAGCTATCTCCCCGGCCTAGACGGAGACAAGGCAGGCCGGCAGCCGGTCAAGGTCAACGAGATGTTGGGGAAGGCCGCCTCGGTCGAGTGGATCGTCACCGGCAACGAGGTGGAGGCGCTTCTGCTCGAAAACAACCTCATCAAGCAGCACCACTCGCCGTTCAACATCCGCCTGCGTGACGACAAATCGTACCCCTACATCATGATCACCATGCAGGATGAGTTTCCCCGGGTGGTGTTCACGCGTCAGCCGCACCGGCGGGGCAACCTGTACTTCGGACCCTTTTCCAATGCCTCCAAGGTGCGGGAGACCTTGGATGCTCTGGGCAAAGTCTTCCCATTACGCACGTGTCACGGCCGTCAGCCGGGACGGAGGTCGGGGTCGCCCTGTCTGCAGTATCACATCGGGCGCTGCCCGGGGCCCTGTCTCGGCACAGTCACCCCGAGCGAGTACCGGGCCGTCATCGACCAGGTGATCGACTTCCTGAGCGGGCGGGAGAACAAGGTGCTGGCTCGTCTGGAACGGTCGATGCAGGAGGCGGCGGCCAACCACGACTACGAGAGCGCCGCGGTGTTCCGCGACCGCTTGGAGGCACTGAGACACGTTCTCGAGAGGCAACAGATCGAGTCGGGCTCGCGGGGAGCGGCGGATATAGCCGGACTTGCGGTAGACGACTGGGGGGCGAACGTGCAGCTGTTCATCACCCGCGATGGGAAGCTGGCCGATCGGCGGAGTCTCACCTTCGTGAACGTGGCCGGAGCGGGAGCCCAGGAGGTGTTCGAGCGGTTCGTCGCCGAATACTACGGCTCGTCACCCACGGTACCGGCGGAGCTCATCGTGCCGGCGGACGTGCGCGAGACCTCTCGGTTGGCAGCCTTCTTGAAGGAACTGCGCGGCGCCAAGGTGGACGTCAGACAGGCGGAGCGGGGGGACAAGCGCAGGCTGCAACAGATGGCCGACCGTAACGCGGCGCTCGCGCTTGCGCACGAGCGCCTCCGTGAGGAGCGTACCCGCGAGCGCCGCCTGGGTGCGCTCACGGCTCTGGAGACCACCCTGGGGTTGCCGGGCCCGCCCATGCGCATCGAGGGCTTCGACATCTCCAACCTGGGAGCGGAGAACATCGTGGCGTCCATGGTGGTCTTCGAGGGGGGCACACCGAAGAAGGGTGACTACCGCAAGTTCGCCATCACCTCGACATCCGGCCAGGACGACTTCGGAGCAATGCGTGAGGCTGTGTACCGCCGCTTCGCCCGTGGAGCTGAATCCACGGCTTACGATCCGTCGTTCGAGGCTGTGCCCGACCTGGTCCTCATCGACGGGGGCAAGGGACAACTCGGAGCGGCTCTGAGCGCGCTGCGCGAAGCGGGTCTGGAGGGAGCCGTCACCGTGGTCTCGCTTGCCAAGCGGGAGGAGGAGGTCTACGTGCCGTGGACGGCGGAGCCTCTGGAGTTGTCTGCCGATGACGAAGGGCGGTTGTTGCTGCAACGTGTGCGGGATGAAGCTCATCGCTTCGCCATCGGGTATCACAGACGCAAGCGATCCGAACAGATCACCGACTCGCTGTTGGATCAACTACCCGGGATAGGGGAGAAGCGGAAACAGGCCATCGTGCGGCATTTCGGCTCCCCGGAGAGGTTCTTGCAGGCCACCAGAGAGGAACTCGAGGCGGTGCCCGGTTTGCCGGGGAAGGTGGCGAGGGAGATATATACGTACGTGCACAAGACCGGTTGACCATGGGGGGCGATGTGGTGGCTGAGGGCATGAACAGAGTCCTGACAGGTGTTTTCGAAACCCCGTGGGGCGAGGGGACGGTCAGCGTGTGTCGTGGGTGGCTGGCCGGGGTCGAACTGCCTCCATTGCGATCCAACTGCGCGGAGGGACAGGGGGCACAGGCTGATTCCCTGGACGATGCCGCACTCGAGCGCTGGACGGGCGAGCTCGAGGCCTATTTCCGTGGCGAGCGGCTTGCCTGGAGACCAGAGGATGTGCCGCTCGACCAGCTGGCTGTGGGTCCTTTCGCGCGCGACGTGTACGCTGCCCTTTTGTCGGTCCCGCCTGCTGTTACTGTCAGCTACGGCACGCTGGCGGAGATGGCCGGATATCCTAGGGCGGCCCGAGCCGTCGGGAGCGCGATGGCGAACAACCCCATTCCCATCGTCATCCCCTGCCACCGGGTCGTCCGCTCCGATGGGACACTCGGCAACTATGGAACAGACCCTGCGTGGAAGGAACGCCTGCTCACCCATGAGGCCGAACACAACGCGGGGAGGGTGCCGGGATGAGCGCCGCCGACGAGACACAGAAGCTCCACGTGACCCTGATAACCGGTCTCTCCGGGGCCGGGAAATCAGAAGCCGTGGCCACCTTCGAAGACGCGGGCTACTTCTGTATCGACAACCTCCCGCCCCAGATGCTGCCGGCGGTCATGCAACTGTTCGCCCTCGAGGGCAGCCGGGTCAACCGGGTGGCCTTGGTCTTCGACGCGCGTGGCGGCACGTATTTCGAGGAGCTGGGCCACGCGCTCGAGTACTTGCGGTCGTCAGGCATCTCTCACAAGGTGCTGTACCTGGAGGCCTCCGACGAAACGCTGGTGGCGCGGTATCAGGCGTCGCGGCGGCCACATCCGCTGTCGCGCGACCTGGTGGAGGGCATCGCCTGTGAGAGGCGGCTGCTTTCTGGACTGCGCGGCCAGGCCGACGTTATCGTCGATACCACCAACCTGTCTCCCTGGGAGCTGCGCAGGCGTCTGGAGGAGGCCCTCTTGGCCGACAGGCTGAGCGACCAACTGCTCGTAAGCCTGGAATCCTTCGGATACAGGTACGGACTCCCTGACGAGGCCGACATGGTCTTCGATGCCAGGTTCCTGCCGAATCCGCATTGGGTGGCGGAGCTGAGGCCGTATTCGGGCCTTGAGACCCAGGTCAGGGATTACGTCCTGGGCCGGCAGGAGGCCGACTCCTTCCTTGCCCAGGTGGCGGCGCTGGTGCACCTCATGGCGCCGGGGTTCTTGGCCGAGCAGAAACGGAGATTGGTGCTTGCCATCGGGTGCACGGGAGGCCGCCACCGCTCTGTGGCTCTAACAGAGGAACTCGGCCGGCGCCTGTCGCAGGACGCCGCCTTGGTCGTCAGTGTGCACCACCGGGACGTCGACAGGAAGGAATGATGGTGGGATCCGGCTTCACACGGGTCTTCAGGGAAGAGCTGGCCCGAGTGGAAGAGAAGCAGCCGTGTTGCCGCCTGGCAGCGGTGGCAGGGTTGATGCACACGGCAGGGACGTTTCTGATCAGGGGCGGCGCCACCGACGAAGACCGGTACGAAGTCCGGCTCGCGACCACGGTGCAGGCGGCGGCGAAGATGGCCTACTCGCAGTTCAAGGCCTTCGGCGCCGAGGGCGACCTGCTGACCCGCCGGGAACCACGATTCGAACAGCGCCTGGTCTACGAGGTGCGCATCAAAGGCTCGCCGGCGTCGTTACAGGCCCTCAACGAGATGGGGGTCCTGAGCGATGGTTTTGAGTTGCAGACCGGCATCAGCCGCCGACTGGTCAAGAAGACCTGTTGCCGCAACGCGTTCGTGCGCGGTTGCCTCATAGGGGCGGGCTCGTCAAACGCGCCGCGGAGGGAGGCGCATCTGGAGATCATCACTCCTCATCAACAGTTCTGCGAAGACCTGGGGAGGCTGCTGCGCGAGATGGAACTGCATCCCGGAGTGCGCTCGCGGAGGGGCGGGTATGTCGTCTATCTGAAGGGGAGGGACGAGGTGGCGGGGATCCTGGCCGCGGCGGGGGCGCACGCGGCGGCGCTTCAAGTGCAGGAGCAGGCGGTCGTGAAAGAGGTGCGCTCGCGGGCGAACCGGGTGGCGAACTGCGACGCGGCCAATGTGCGCCGCACCGGAGCGGCGGCCTCGCGACAGTTGGAGGCCATCTCGGCTCTCGAGCGGTCGGGCCGGCTCGCGACGCTGCCGCGCGCTCTGCGTGAGATGGCGGAACTGCGCCTGCTCTATCCCTACATGAGCCTGTCGGAGCTGGCCGAAGCGGGGGGAGAAGGACTCACACGATCGGCCGTGAACCACCGGCTACGGCGCCTTCTGGCGGCGGCCGAACGAACGGGCAAGAAAGGCCCTCATGGTAGAATCCGGGTATCCCCGACCGACACGAACGAGAGCGTGGAAGACGCAGGGAGCAGGTTGAGATGAGCATGAAAGTCGCGATCAACGGGTTCGGACGAATCGGGCGCCTCTTCTTGAGAGCAGCCGTCAGGCAGGGAGCGGATTTTGAAGTGGTGGCGGTGAACGATCTCACCGATGCGCCCACCTTGGCCCATCTTCTCAAGTACGACAGCGTGCACAAAGTCTGGCCGGGCGAGGTCTCGTCCACGGAAGACAGTTTTGTCTTTGAGGGCAGGTCTATCAAGGCGTTGTCTGTGGCCGACATCGAGTCTCTGCCTTGGCGCGAACTCGGGGTGGATGCGGTGATGGAGTGCACCGGCCGCTTCACCGACAGGGCGAAGGCGTCTCAGCACCTCGACCAGGGTGCAAGGAAGGTGGTCATAAGCGCCCCGGCCAAAGACCCCGATATCACCGTGGTGATGGGAGTCAACGATGCCGACTACGACCCGGCGCGCCATCACATCGTGTCGAATGCCTCGTGCACGACCAACTGCCTTGCGCCGGTGGTCAAGATCCTCCTCGATTCGTTCGGGATCGAGCAGGGCTTTATGACCACCGTCCATGCCTTCACGAACGATCAACGCATCCTCGATCTGCCTCACAAGGACCTCAGGCGGGCGCGCGCCGCCTCGCTTTCCATCATCCCGACTTCCACTGGAGCCGCCCGGGCCACCGCACTCGTGCTTCCGGATCTCAAGGGCAAACTCGACGGTTACGCGCTACGGGTCCCGATCCCCGACGGCTCGGTGATCGATCTCACTGTGACTCTCGAAAGGGAGGCCACGGTGGACGAGATCAACGCCGCGATAAGAGAAGGGGCCGAAGGTCCGTTGGCGGGCGTGCTGCGCTACACCGACGAGCCCATCGTGTCGTCCGACATCGTGGGCGACCCGAGCTCATCCATCTTCGACTCGGCGCTCACCATGGTCATGGGGCGGCAGGCCAAGGTGGTGATGTGGTACGACAATGAGTGGGGTTTCGCCAACCGCATGGTCGACCTGTGCGGCCGGTTGTTCTAGCACCAAGACGTCGGGAGTGTGAACGAGATGGCCAAGAAGACGGTCAAGGATGTCGATGTCGCAGGCAAGCGGGTGCTTGTACGAGTGGACTTCAACGTGCCGCTCAAGGAGGGACGGGTAACAGACGACAGCCGCATCCGAGCTTCACTACCGACCATACAGTATCTTCGCGAACAGGGCTGCCGGGTCATTCTCATGTCGCATCTTGGGCGGCCAAAAGGCGGCCCCGATCCGGCTTTCACGCTCGATCCCGTGGCGATGCGCCTGGGGCAGTTGCTCGAGATCCCGGTGCGCAAGGTCAGCGCTCTCACAGGGCCCGGCGTGGAGGCGGCCGCGGCGGAGATGGGGGCAGGCGACGTCCTCCTGCTCGAGAACTCTCGCTTCGATCCGCGCGAGACCAAGAACGACCCGGCTCTGGTGGCCGATCTGGCGCGTCTTGGAGACATGTATGTGAACGACGCGTTCAGTGCAGCACATAGAGCGCATGCCACAACGGCCGGTCTGGCCGCGGTGCTTCCCAGCGCCGCCGGGTTTCAGATGGAGAAAGAAGTGGCGGCCCTCGACGGCCTTCTGCGCGAGCCGAAACACCCCTTCGTGGTGGTCCTGGGTGGAGCAAAGGTCACCGACAAGATCAAGGTCATCGACCGCTTTCTCGATCTGGCCGACCAGATCCTGATAGGTGGGGCCATGGCTTTCACCTTCCTCAAGGCGCAGGGTCTCTCGGTGGGGGCTTCCAAGGTCGAAGAGGAAGGGCTGGAGGTAGCTCTGCAGGCCTTGGACAAAGCAGCCGAGTCTTCCTGCAGGCTGGTTCTGCCCACGGACGTGGTGGCGGCGGACGACTTCGCCGAGACGGCGGCAACACGGGTCGTCGCGGCCGGAGAGGTTCCGGAGGAGTGGATGGGTCTGGACATCGGTCCCGAGACCGCCGTGGCCTATGCCCAGGCGATCGGCGGAGCGGCGGAGGTCTTCTGGAACGGCCCCATGGGCGTGTTCGAGATGGCGCCCTTCGCGGCCGGTACGCTGGCTGTGGCGGAGGCCATGGCCGCGTGTGCCGGCGTGACCGTGGTCGGCGGCGGAGACTCCGTCGCCGCGGTGAACAAGTTCGGAGTGGCGGACAAGATGGACCACGTCTCCATGGGGGGAGGCGCGTCGCTGGAATACATAGAGGGGGCCGACCTGCCGGGCGTCGTCGCACTGCCCGACAAGGACCAAGCCTGATGGCTGCCGCCGGCAGAGGGCGCGCGCGCGTCCCGCTGATCGTAGGTAATTGGAAGATGTTCAAGACCAGCGGCGAAGGCGCGGAGTTCGTGCGCGAACTTGCCGCGGCTTTGGGTGACCCCGCCGGGCGCGAGGTCATGGTGGCTCCCACGTTCACCGGTCTCTACGAAGCATGCCGGTCGGCCGATGGCACGTGTGTCTCCATCGCCGCCCAGGACGTGTTCTGGGAGTGGGAAGGGGCCTACACCGGAGAGGTGTCGGCCACTATGCTCTCCGATCTGGGTGTGAAGGCCGCGATAATCGGCCATTCCGAACGCCGGCAGTACTTTGGTGAGACCGACGAGTCTGTCTCGAAGAAGGTGTGGGCGGCGCTTGGTCACGATCTACTTCCCATCATGTGCGTGGGGGAGAGCGAAGACGATCGGGAAAGCGGGGCCACCGACGACGTCTTGTCGGAGCAACTCTCGGCGGGTCTGTCGTCGGTGCGTGACGAAGACGCCTCGAGGCTGGTCATCGCGTACGAACCGGTCTGGGCCATCGGCACGGGCAAGACCGCCACTCCGCAAATAGCCCAAGAGAGCATCCACTTCGTCCGCGGACAGGTGGCGGAGATCCTTGGAAAGGAAACGGCGGCGCAGGTGCGCATCCTCTACGGGGGAAGCGTGGGGCCGCACAACATAGACGAGCTCATGGCTCAGGACGACATCGACGGTGCGCTCGTAGGAGGGGCCAGCCTGCAGGTGCAGTCGTTCGCCCGCATCGTCCAATTCGAGGAACCGTGAGCGTCGTGACAGCCTCCAACGGCCGGGCGGGCCCGAGGGCGGCACTCGTGATCCTCGATGGGTGGGGCTACGCTCCTCCCGGTCCTGGTAACGCCATTGCCCTTGGCGATACGCCCGTGTGGGACGCTCTCTGGGCTGAGTATCCCCACGTGCTCTTGGAAGCCAGCGGTGAGGCAGTCGGCCTGCCCCCGGGTGTCATGGGCAACTCCGAGGTGGGCCATCTGACCCTCGGCTCCGGACGGATCATCTACCAAGACCTCTCGCGCATCAATCGGGCTATCGACGACGGCTCCTTCTTCGACAACGCGGCGCTCGCCGCGGTCATGGACGGGGTGGTGGCGCGCGATGCTTCGCTGCATCTCATGGGCCTGCTCTCAGACGGCGGGGTGCACTCGGCCATGGCTCATGTCAAGGCCCTGATCGTCATGGCTCACCGCCGGGGCGTGCAGCGTCTCTTCGTCCACGCGTTCACCGATGGACGCGACACGTCGCCCACTGCCGGTAAGGACTACGTGGATGAGTTGCTGTCGTACATGGCAGAAGACGGGTTGGGAGCCGTCGCGACGGTCTCGGGGCGCTATTACGCGATGGACCGCGACCGGCGCTGGGAGCGTCTGAAGCTTGCCTATGACGCCTTGGTGCATGGCGTGGGCCTGCGGGCCTCTGACGCTGCAACAGCGGTGAGCGAGTCGTACTCACGCGGCGAGACCGATGAGTTCATCTTGCCCACCATCGTGTCCGACGATCCCGCATCTCGCGTCCGCGACAGCGATGGTGTGGTGTTCTTCAACTTCCGGCCCGACCGCGCGCGGGAGATGTGTGGCGCCCTTACGCAGACAGAGTTCCCGGGCTTCGATCGGGGCGGTCTTCCACCCGACGTGCATCTGGTCGGTATGACTGAATACGACCCGAACCTGGGTCTGGACGTGGCGTTCCCCAAGGAAGAACCCCGCAACGTGCTGGCCGAGGTGGTGAGTGGGGCCGGGCTCACGCAGCTTCACATAGCCGAAACGGAGAAGTACGCTCACGTCACCTTCTTCTTCAACGGTGGCCGGGAGGAGCCGTTCCCGGGAGAGATGCGCAGGCTCATACCGTCCCCCAAGGACGTCGAGACCTACGACGAGAAGCCGGCCATGAGCGCGTATGAGGTGGCTGAGTGTTTCGAACAGACCATGCGGGAGACCCCCGCCGACCTCGTTGTGCTCAATTTCGCGAACCCGGATATGGTGGGGCACACCGGCGTGCTGGCGGCGGCCATCGAGGCCGTCGGACACGTCGACCGCTGTCTCGGAAAAGTGCTGCGTGTGCTGGAGGAAGTAGGCGCGAAAGTCATCGTCACCGCGGACCACGGCAACGCGGAGGAGATGTTCACAGCGGATGGAAGGCCAAGCACCGCGCACAGCGTCAACCTCGTGCCCTTGGTGGTTCTTGGCCATGGTGCTGTGCTCAGGGAGGGAGCCGGCCTATCCGACGTGGCGCCCACGCTGCTGTCGATCCTGGGGCTGGAGATCCCCCCGGAGATGACGGGCCGGACCATCTGTTTGGAATGAATAGGAATAGTGTGTATACAATTCGGGTACGTTCGGTGGTAACTTACGCACGACAGCAAAGTGGTCGGGCCTCCGGGAGGCGAGCTCGGCCGAGTCGTTAGAGAGGGAATCTACGGTGAAGTACGCATTGTTCTCGTTGGACATAATCCTGGGCATCGGTGTGCTGGTGCTGGTCTTTCTCCATTCTGGGAAAGATGCCGGTCTGTCGACGACTTTTGGAGGCACCGGCTCCATGGGAGGCAGCCAGGTCGTCCAGAAGAACTTGGATCGCATCACTGTGGCCTGCTCTGTGGCGTTCTTTGTAGTGTCTATCGCTCTCGCATACGTTATCTGAAAATCGTCGTGTTCCAAGCGTCCGATCGCACAATGGTGCGGGGGAGGTGGTGGACCGAAGAGAGGGTTATGTGAGTGGCGTGGGGTGTAATGGAATCAAGGAGGGAATACGTTGAAATTGAGCAAACGAACATGGCTCGTGCTGATGGTGGTGGCTCTCATGGTCGGCATGGTCTTTGTCCTCGCTGCCTGCGGCGAGGAAGAGACGACCGAGACCACCGCCGCCGGTGGAGCGACAGAGACGACCGCCGGTGGGGCTACTGAGACCACTGCCGGCGGGGCCACCGAGACTACGGCGGCTCCTACCACCGAGACCACAGCCGGTGGCGCAGCCGGACCGGTCGAAGGCGGAACGTTCAATGTCTACATCAGTGAGCCGGCCTTCATCGACACGGTGAACCTGCAGGAATCTGAGGGCACCCAGGTCGGCAACCAGCTGTTCGACAGCTTGGCGAAGTTCGACTACCTGACCGGCGAGATCATGCCGGCTGCAGCCGAGTCGTGGGAAGCCAACGAGGATGCCTCGGTTTGGACCTTCCACCTGGTGCAGGGCGCCAAGTTCCATGATGGCAGCGACGTGAAGGCGGCCGACTTCAAGTATGCCTGGGAGCGTATCTGCAACCCGGAGAATGAGTCGGAGATCTCCTACCACCTTTCCTGCGTCCTCGGTTATGACGCCATGCAGGAAGGTACTGCCACCGAGCTTGAGGGTGTCAAGGTCGTCGACGACTACACCCTGGAAGTGACGCTGGCCTACCCGTTCGGCGACTTCGAGTTCGTCGTGGGCCACCCGGCCCTCGCTCCGGTCCCGCAAGCGGTCGTTGAGGCTGATCCCGCCGCCTTCGGCGACAAGCCGATCGGCAACGGTCCCTACATGATGGCCGAGCCTTGGGCGCACGACCAGTACATCAAAGTGGTCAAGTTCGCCGATTACTACGGCCCCGCGCCGCATGCTGACGGCGTGAACTTCTTGATCTTCAAAGACGACGACACCGCCTTCCTTGAGTTCCAGGCGGGCAACCTCGACTGGACCAGCATCCCGTCTGGCCAGGTGCAGGCCACCAAGACCAAGTACGGCGAGGCTGCTGACGGTATGACGGCGGCCCCCGGCCAGCAGACCCAGACCGGTCCTGAGACGGCCGTTTACTACATCCTCATCAACAACAAAGATGAGGTCCTCAGCAACACGGCTCTGCGGCAGGCCCTGTCTATGGCCATCAACCGTCAGGCCATCATCGACACCATCTTCGAAGGCCTGCGCGAACCCGCCACGGGTATCGCCCCGTGGGGTGTGGCCGGCTATACCGAGAATCAATGGGCATATGCCAAGTACGACGTTGAAGCCGCGAAGGCCAAACTGGCTGAGGCCGGTTTCCCGAACGGCGAAGGCCTGCCCGAGATCGCTCTTAGCTGCAACAGCGGTGTGGGCCATGAGGACATCATGGCTATGATCCAGGCCGACTTCGCCAACATCGGCGTGACGGCCAAGATCGACGCGGTCGAATGGGCGCAGTACCTCGATAAGCTCGGGGCCGGCGACTTCATGATGGGCCGCCTGGGCTGGATCGCGGACTACCCCATCATCGACAACTTCCTCTATCCGCTGTTCACCACGGGTAGCGGCGACAACTACTCGTTCTACAGCGACCCGGCTGTCGACGAGGCTCTCCTGGACGCGCGTGCCACCGTCGACACCGACGAGCGTATCGCCAAGTACCAGGCGATAGAGAAGACCATCGGCGAAGCCTCTCCGGTGATCCCGCTGGTCATGTATCGCATGGGTCGAGTCGCTTCCGAACGGGTTCACAACTTCGTCCTGAGTGCTCAGGGCATGCTGAACCTCGAGGAAGCGTGGATAGCTGAATAGCGTATCGTCGGAAAGCACGTGATCGTGTTTGACATCGTTGCCGCAGGGCGCCCTCTTGGGGGCGCCCTGCGGCAACACATACTCTGTCTCTGACACCCACGCCCTTCGCATGATCAAGTACATCGTCCGCCGCATCCTGCAGATGATCCCGGTCTTCATCGGGGTCACCATCATCCTCTTCATCTTGCGCACACCGGGAGTGGTGGGCGGAGATCCGGTACGGATGATCACGGGCGAGCGGGCCATCAGCGAGACGCTCTATAACCAGATAGTCGAGAGATACGGGCTCGACGAACCCTTCTATGTGCAATATGCGACGTATCTCAACGACCTTGTACACGGGGACCTCGGGCAGTCATATCAGAAGAGCCGCCCTGTCACCGAGATCTTGTGGGACAAGTTTCCCAACACGCTTAGATTGGCGATAGCGGCGATCATCATCGAGATGTTCTTCGGTATCTTGGCGGGCATCATATCGGCCGTGAAGCGCTACTCTTTCTGGGATGTGCTGGTCACGCTCAGCACATCGGTCTTGGTATCACTGCCGGTGTTCTGGCTGGGCATGTTGCTGCAGCTGCTCTTCGGCCTCAAGTTCAAGGAATGGGGACTGCCTTTCCTCCCCATATCGGGCATGTCCTCGCAACGACATCCGGATATCGTCCATCTGATCTTACCGTCCATAACTCTGGCATCGGTCTCCACCGCGTATGCGGCGCGCATCATGCGCAGCCAGCTCCTCGAGGTGATGAACCAAGACTACATGCGCACGGCTGCTGCCAAGGGTCTGTCCAGGGGCGGGGTCATCTGGCGGCACGGTATGAAGAACGCCATGATCCCCGTTGTCACCTACTTCGGACTCGATCTCGGCGCCATGATGGGCGGCACGGTTCTTACCGAGACGGTCTTCAATTGGCCCGGGGTGGGCTTTGAGATCTTTCACGCGATCGGCCAGCGCGACTGGCCCGTGGTCATGGGGGCCACCATAATCATCGTCTTCATAGTCATGATCTTGAATCTACTGGTGGACATCAGCTACGCGTTCCTCGATCCGCGCATACGGTACGGGCGACAGGTGACGTAAGGATGATGTCTTACTTCACACATCGGGACGAAAAACGCCGGCAGGTGGCTCTGGAAGCCGTATCGTCCACCGTTGTCGACGGGTCGGGCCCCGAGGGACCCGCAGGCCCGGAGGATGCACTTGCGGGTCCGGCTCGGAGCCTGCGTGCGGATGCCATACGGCGTCTGAAGAAGAACAAGCTGGCCGTTGCCGGTCTCATCTGGATCATCATCATCATCCTCATCGCCATAACAGCCGACCTTTGGGTGCCTCGGTGGCTGGGCGATCCGGTGGCCATCGACTCCACCACGGCGGCCGAGCGGATGCTCCTCTCGCCGTCCACAGAGCATCCCTTCGGCACCGACAAGCTCGGACGGGACGTGGCGTCACGGGTCATCTACGGAGCCCGGGTGTCTCTCATGGTGGGTGTGCTTGCCGTGGCCATCGCTGTGATCCTTGGCCTCATCATGGGGGCTCTCGCGGCGTATTACGGGGGCCTCTGGGACGCCATCATCATGCGGACGGCCGACGTGTTCTTCGCCTTCCCCTACATCCTCTTCGCAATCGTCTTGATAGCCTTGCTGGGCCCGGGGTTCCAGAACGTCTTCATCGCCATCGGTGTGCTGGGGTGGCCGAGTATCGCCAGGGTGTTCCGAAGCTCGATCCTGTCTGTGAAAGAGAACGAGTACGTCGACGCGGCCCGTGCGATGGGAGCCTCCACCAGGCGCATCCTCATCCGGCATATCATGCCGAACGCGGTCGCACCCATCATCGTGTACGCGACCATGAGTGTCGGTGGCGCGATCCTCACCGAGGCTGCTCTCAGCTTCTTGGGCATGGGCGTGCAGCCGCCCGACCCCTCGTGGGGCAACATGCTCAACGACGCTCAATCGTTCATGCTCACAGCTCCCTGGATGATGATCTATCCGGGTGTAGCCATCCTCACCACGGTGTTGGCCTTCGTCTTGTTGGGAGACGGCCTCCGTGACGCCCTCGATGTAAAGCTCAAGGAGTAGCAGTGGCCCCTCTTCTTGAAGTCGACGATCTTCATATGCACTTCTTCACCCGTGACGGTGTCGTCAAGGCCTGCGACGGTGTGTCGTTCACCTTGGAGGCGGGACGGACCCTGGGGGTGGTGGGTGAGTCCGGCTCGGGCAAATCGGTGACCGCCATGAC
>DAIRFC010000008.1:23831-32876 GCA_036795215.1 Actinomycetota bacterium
GGACCCTGGGGGTGGTGGGTGAGTCCGGCTCGGGCAAATCGGTGACCGCCATGACCATCATGCGCCTCATCCCGGAACCACCCGGGAAGGTCGTCAGCGGGGATATCCGGTTCAAGGGCGAGAGCATCCTTACCATGGGTGAGAAGGAGCAGCGCAAACTGCGTGGCGACCGCATCGCCATGATCTTCCAAGATCCAATGACGTCTCTCAACCCGGTGTACCGCGTGGGCCAGCAGATCGCGGAGCCGCTACGGCTCCACAAAGGCATGACGCGAAAGGAATCGTGGGCGGCCGCTGTGGAACTCCTCGACCGGGTGGGCATCCCCCAAGCGGAGGAGCGGGCGCGCAACTATCCGCACGAGTTCTCGGGAGGCATGCGACAGCGGGCCATGATCGCGATGGCGCTGGCCTGCGGCCCTGACATCCTGATAGCCGACGAGCCGACGACCGCCCTCGATGTGACCATCCAGGCGCAGATCTTGGAACTCATGCAGGAGATCCAGCAGCGCACCGAATCGGCCATCATCATGATCACGCACGACCTGGGCGTCGTGGCCGACATGGCCGATCACATCATGGTGATGTACGCGGGCAAGCCCGTGGAGTACGGTCCTTCGGATGAGGTCTTCTACAACCCTCTACATCCGTACACGTGGGGCCTCCTGGAGAGCCTCCCGCGCCACGACGTGGACGACAAGGGAGCCCTGTGCCCCATCAACGGCCAGCCGCCGAGCCTCATCAACCTTCCTCCGGGGTGTGCGTTCAACCCCCGCTGCGCCTATGCCCGGCCGGAGTGTCTGGAGGCCATCCCGCCCCTGGTGGAGATAGAGAACGGCCACAGTTCCGCCTGCCTGTTCGCGGGCGACATCGACTTCATCTGTCAGTTCGAGAATCGCGTCAAGCGGGGCGACGCCGGTACGGGAGTGGGTGAATAGGTGGCGGCCCTCCTCGAAGTCGAATCGCTCGTCAAGCACTTCCCGGTGAACCAAGGGGTCCTGCTCTCCAAGCTGGGCAAGTCGGTGAAGGCGGTAGATGGCGTCTCTTTCTCGGTGGAGCAAGGGGAGACCCTGGGCTTGGTGGGTGAGTCGGGGTGCGGGAAGTCGACTACGGGACGTTGCATCAACAGGCTGCTCGACCCCACGTCGGGCAACATCCAGTTCGAGGGTACCGATGTCCGCAAGCTCCATCGCAAGGAGTTGAAGGCCTACCGCCGCGACGTGCAGTTCATCTTCCAAGATCCCTACGCGTCTCTCAACCCGCGCATGACGTTCGGCGAGATCATGTCCGAGCCGTTGGTCATCTACGGCGTGGGAACGCGTAAGGAGCGGCAGGACCGCTGCAAGGAGATGCTCGAGACGGTGGGGCTCAATCCCGAGCACATCAATCGCTACCCGCACGAGTTCTCAGGCGGGCAGCGCCAGCGGGTCGGCATAGCCCGTGCTCTCATGCTGCGGCCCAAGATGATCATCTGTGACGAGCCCGTCTCAGCCCTTGATGTGTCCATCCAGGCGCAGATCATCAACCTTCTGGAGGAGCTCCAGGAGGAGTTCGGGCTCACCTATCTCTTCATCGCTCACGACTTGGCGGTCATCCGGCATATCTGCGACCGCGTGGCCGTCATGTATCTTGGGAAGATCGTGGAACTGGGGGGTTGGAGAGAGGTCTACAACACTCCCAATCATCCGTATACCCAGTCGCTGCTGTCGGCGGTGCCGGTCCCCGATCCGGAGAAGCAACGCCAACGCGCGCGCATCATCCTGAAGGGTGATGTCCCGAACCCCATCGACCCGCCGAAGGGCTGCCGTTTCCATACGCGGTGCCCCATCGCGGAGTTCCCGAAATGCTCCGAAGAGGATCCACCTTTCCGCAAGGTGGCCGAAGGCCACTACGCAGCCTGCCATTTCGCAAAGTCCTTCCCCATCCCTGAGAGTGTGATTCGGGATGCGCGTGTTATGCAGGGCGAGGACGAGTAGAAGCGGTATACTTCTGTAGCAGCCCGGGTAGCCGCGGGAGCGCACGCTTTTGTGGGTTTTCGAGGAAAGTCCGGACACCGTAGAGCAGGGTGCTGGATAACGTCCAGCGGGGGAAACCCTAGGGAAAGCGCCACAGAAATTACACAGCACGCCGGACCCCCGGCTGCGAAGGTGAAATGGTGCGGTAAGAGCGCACCGGCGCCGTGGTGACACGGCGGCCAGGCAAGCCCCACCCGGTGCAAGGCCGAATAGGGAGGCGTTTGAGGGTTGCTCGCCCGAAGCCTCCGGGTTGGCCGCACGAGCCGTCCGGCAACGGCCGGCCTCAGATAGATGGCTACCCCGCAGACCGTAATGGCCTGCCAGACAGAATCCGGCTTACAGGGCTGCTACCGCGGGGGCTCCTTCCAATTGGAGGGAGCCTCGGCCATATTGGTGTATATATGGGCCATACGGCGGCGAGGCAAGAGGAGGTCGGCGGTGAGTCAGAAGCGAGTGGTCATCATGGGGGCCGCGGGGCGCGACTTCCACAACTTCAATGTGGTGTATCGCAACGATCCCGGAGTGAAGGTGGTGGCCTTCACTGCAACCCAGATCCCGCATATCGACCGGCGCCGCTATCCCCCCGAGTTGGCCGGCCCGCTCTATCCGGAGGGCATCCCCATCATTCCCGAGAGCGCGCTCGAGACTCTCGTGCGCAAGCAGTCGGTGGATGAGGTGGTGTTCGCCTACAGCGACGTGTCGCATGAGTACGTCATGCACCAGGCGTCGAGGGTCCTTGCCATGGGGCCCAAGTTCTCCCTGCTGGGTCCCGACAGTACGGCCATCCCCTGCGAGGTCCCTGTCATCTCGGTGCTGGCGACCCGCACCGGGGCCGGCAAGAGCCCCACGTCGCGTTTCGTCGCCAGCCTTCTGATGGCGCACGGGGTCACGCCGACGGTGATCCGCCATCCCATGCCGTACGGAGATCTCGTGGCTCAGCGCGTGCAGAGATTTGCCGACTTGGAGGATCTCGATCGAAATGAAGCCACGGTGGAGGAGCGGGAGGACTACGAACCGCATATCCGACGTGGTCTGGTCGTGTGGGCGGGGGTGGATTACGAGGCGATCGTGGCCGAGGCCCAGAAGGATGCCTCCGTGATCATCTGGGATGGAGGCAACAACGACTTCTCGTTTCTACGCTCCGATCTCGAGATAGTGGTGGTGGACCCCATGCGGGCCGGTCACGAGCTCTCTTACCATCCGGGAGAGATGAACCTCCGCAGGGCCGACATCGCCGTGATCAGCAAGGTGAACAGCGCGTTTCCACACGATGTGGACGCGGTGACGCGAAACATCCAAGAGGTCAACCCACGGGCCATGATCGTGCAAACAGACACGGTCGTGAGTGCGTCCGACCCGGGAATGATAAGGGGTAAGACCGTCCTCGTGGTCGAGGATGGGCCTACGCTCACGCATGGGGGCATGGTGACGGGGGCCGGGGTGGAAGCCGCGAAGCACTTCGAAGCCGAAGCCATCGTGAACCCGCGGCCCTACGTGCAGGGCGAGCTTGCCGAGACGTATGTGAACTTTCCTCACCTTGGCCCGATACTTCCTGCCCTCGGTTACTACAAGGAGCAACTCGAAGACCTGGAAGCGACCATCAACGCGGTCCCTGCTGACGTAGTGGTGAGTGCGACGCCCTTCTCTTTGGGGAGCCTTCTGGAGCTCAACAAGCCTCTGGTGCAGATCACCTATGAGCTGTCGGAGCGTGAAGAGCCGCGTCTCTCCGACCTCGTACGCTCGTTCCTTTGGAAGCAGGGCCTCGCCGGCTGACGAGGCGAGTGCTCGGTTTCAGGCCGCACCGCAGTGGGTAGGAGGGCTAAGGAAAGGCGAACAGAGGAGAGGGAGAACCAGATGGCCTTCAAGTTGCCCGATCTGCCGTATGACGCGGCGGCGCTCGAGCCCTACATCAGTGCGGAGACTCTCGAGTTTCACCACGGCAAGCACCACAGGGCCTATGTGGACAACGTCAACAAGTTGATCCAAGACGCCGATTTGGGCTACGAGACCCAGGCCGATCTTGAGGGGATCATCCTCTCTTCCGACGGCGCCCTGTTCAACAACGCCGCGCAAGTGTGGAACCACAGTTTCTACTGGCAATGCATGAAGCCCGGCGGTGGCGGCGTACCTATCAGAGAATTGGCCGATGCCGTCGAGCTCGCCTTTGGATCGTACGAGGGCTTCCGCACGCAGTTCACCGAGGCGGCCATGGGTCAGTTCGGGTCGGGCTGGGCTTGGTTGGTGGTGGAGAATGGGGCTCTCAAGATCACCAAGACCGGCAATGCGGACCTTCCTCTGAAGCACGGGCAGACTGCGCTGCTGACGATCGACGTTTGGGAGCACGCCTACTACATCGACTACCGCAATCAGAGAGCCCAGTACATCGAGGCGTTCTTGGGCGGGTTGGTCGACTGGGACTTCGTAGCCGCCAATTTCGCAAACTTGCGCTGACGTTTCGGGGTAGGTCGCCCCTTTGGTAGAATCCACCCTGGCCTGACACCTGGTCACGGCCGCCTTCCGCCGTGAGAGGAGTCTCAGGGATGGGTCCGAGTGCCTGACGGAGAGAAGATGAGCGTTCGCACCATGCTGGTGCTGACGCTCCCCACCCTGGGCTTCTCTACCGGACTATCGTTGGTGACCACCTACCTACCGGTCATTCTCGACCGGTACACGCATTCGGCTACCCTCATCGGGTTCGCGATCGGGGGAGAGGGCATATTCTCGTCGCTCATCCCGATCTGGGTCGGAGTGCTCAGCGATCGCATCTGGACCAGGCGCTGGGGCCGGCGTTCACCCTTCATGATCTTCGCCGCGCCCTTCATGGCGGCGTCGTTGATGTTGGCGCCGTTCCAACCGGGATACGTGCCGATAGCCGTGTCGACCTTCGTGTTCTTTGCGGCCTACCATTTCTACACGTCACCGTACCAGTCGCTCATCGCCGACGTGACCCCTGCGGGAAGCCACGGGAAAGTGCAGGGATACCAGTCGTTCCAACGCGGTGGTGGGATGTTCATGGGCATGGTGGTAGCCGGCATGCTCTTCTATCGGTGGGAGCCGCTGCCATTCATCATCTGTAGCGTGATGATCATGGTGTTCACGTATTTCACGGTCGTCAAGATACGCGAGCCCGAACCGGAACGTGCCGCACTCCCGCCGCGCCAAGGTCTCTGGGGTGAGGCGAAACGCGTGCTCTTCTCGGTGCGAGACGATAAGGCGATCCGGCGTTTCATGGTGGCGGCGTTTCTGTGGGAATCGACGCTGGCGGCACTGCGGCCGTTCATCATGCTTTACTTCATCAGGACCCTGCAGTCCACAGAGCAGGTGGGGGCGCTGCTACTGGGTCTGGTGGGCGTGACCTATATGATCGCCGGGATATCCAGCGGGTACCTGGCCGACAAATACGGTCGTCTGCGGGTTATGCGCGTGGGTCTGTGGGTGTATCTGGGCGGGTGCCTGTTAGGGACCTTCATAAGCGACATCAAGTGGGCTTTCATCTTCCTGCCATTGTTCGGGCTGGGCGGATCGATAGTCCTGACCCTGCCGTACGCCATCCTCATTCGACTCATGCCCAAGGAGCACATCGGACAGTTCACCGGTATGTTCTCCATGATGCGGGGACTGGCCAACATAATCGCGCCCGTTGTGGCAGGTGGCGCCATCGATATCGCGAGCAAGATCTTCCATCCTGGGTTCTACGATGGCCGCCAGTACGCGGCCATCTGGTTGGTCTCGGCTCTGATGATCGGCATCTCGCTGTTCTTCTTCCGGGGGGGCGGGAAGGAAGATATCGTGAACGTTTAGGCCTCCACCATGGGGGGCATAGGTCGTTTGAAGGGTCGTCACGAAGAGGGCGCGGCCCTGTTGTCGAGGAGGCCGACATGAAGCCGCAGACGGGCACACGCCAGGAAGGACAGAGCACGGCAAAGCAGCAGACCGTCTCCCGCGAGGAGGCTGCGGGTAGGTCCATTGAGTCTCTCGGTGCGTTCGAAGCCAGGGTGGTCGAGAGCCTACGGACGGCTGCGACCGGTCTGACGGGAAAGCAACTCGAAGCGAGGTTGGACGACTCGTCGGTAGACATTGAAGGGCTACTGGCCGGGCTGGTGAGGCGCAGGGTCATTTGTCGTCTCAACACGCTCATACCGACATATTCGCTACGCGACCCCAGCGGGAAGGTCGATGCCGAGTAGTCTCCGGCGCTTCGGCCGAGGACTGTGGGGTGGTATCAAGCACGTGGCGGGCGGAGTCTACCGCCATGACGGTCTAGGCCTCGCCGCCCAGGTGGCCTACAGTACGCTCTTCAGTCTCTTTCCCTTCCTGCTCTTCCTGAACGCTCTGGCTACCTTCATCCCCTCGCTGAGATTGAATGACTGGCTGTTGGCGGGCCTGCGGAACCTCATCAATACGGACAGTGAGCTGTACCGCATCGTCGAGGAGAACGTGTTCGGCGAGATCGGCGCGACGAGCGCCACCCTGCTCTCCATAGGCGTGGTGCTGACCCTGTGGAGCGCTTCGGCCGCCGTCATGGTGCTGATCAAGGCGGTCAACAGCGCCTACGGACTCGAGGAGAGGCGCTCCTGGTACAGAAGACGGGCCATGGCGGCCGGGCTTGCAGTGGCGGGAGCCGTACTGATACCCGTGAACGTGATCCTTCTGGTTTTTGGCTCGTGGATAGGCAAGGAGATCGGCGAGAGGGCGGGATATGATTCCGCGGCCCACGCCCTATGGACCGGACTGCGCTGGCCGGTGGTCATCGTTCTATTGGTGATGATCATGGGCGGGTTCTTCTACGTCGCGCCAAGCGCTCGTCAGAAATGGTACAGCGTGCTGCCCGGGGCGTTCTTCTCCGTGGCGGGTATCATGCTGGCGTCGGTGGGTCTCTCGTGGTTCGTCAGCCAGAGCATCTGGCAGGTCCGTTGGCTCACGTACGGCGCCATCGGCATCGTGATCGTCCTGCTGTTCTGGGCCTTCCTCATCGGACTCATGGTTCTGATCGGGGGGGAGATCAATGCCGCCGTGCGCAGTGCTGTGGAGGGCCGGGAGGCCAAGAGCGCTCCGCAGGGCACGAGCGAGGGTCTGGTAGAATCGGCTGACGATGAGTGAGATAGAAGCGCACATCCCCGACGGCCGGCCAATAGGGGTGTTCGACTCGGGGGTGGGTGGTCTCACGGTGCTCCACGAGTGCCTTGTCAATCTTCCGCACGAGGATTTCATCTATCTGGGCGATACGGCGAATTTCCCTTATGGGCCGAGGCGACTCGCCGACGTCCGCCGCCTTGCATTCGCGAATGCCGAGGCGCTCATCGGCCTTGGTGTCAAGCTGATCGTGGTGGCATGCAACTCGGCCGCTTCGGCTGCTCTGCCCCAGTTGCAGGCCTCGTTCACGACACCCATGGTGGGCGTCGTCATGCCGGGGGCGCGGGCGGCGGTGCAGGCCACTCGTGAGCGGCGGATAGGAGTCATGGCCACAGAGGCTACCGTGCGGTCTGGCGCCTATCAGAACGCACTGCAGTCCCTTGACGCGGGTCTTGAGGTGTTCGCCGTGGCTTGTCCGCGCCTTGCCCCTCTCATACAAGACGGGGACGTCTTCTCAGAGGAGGTGGAGCGGGCCGCCCGGGAGTACACAGCGTCGCTGAAGCAATCGAGTGTCGACACGGTCATCCTTGGCTGCACGCATTACCCGCTCATCACGCCGATGCTGCGTCGACTGTTCGGCCCCAGAGTGACTCTGATCAACTCAGCCGAAGAGACGGCGCGCGAGGTGGAGGAGATACTGGCCCGCAAGGGGACCGGTAACGCTCTGGGCCGAGAGGGCGACTACCGCTTCTTCGCCAGCGGCGACACTGAGGAATTCAAGGAGGTGGGCGCACGCTTCCTACAACTACCCATACGAGGAGTGGATCGGGTATGACTGATGGCAGCAGACCAGGGACACGCGGGCCGGCCGATATCCGGCCGCTCAAGATCACACCGGACTTCGTGAGCACGGCGGATGGGTCGGTGCTCATCGAGCTGGGCGGCACGCGGGTCCTGTGCTCCGCTCAAATAGTCAACGGGGTCCCCGCGTGGCGGCGTGGAAGCGGGCTTGGTTGGATGACGGCTGAGTATTCACTCCTTCCCAGCTCGACGCGGGAACGGACTCCGCGCGAGGCCGTGCGGGGCAGACAAGACGGAAGGACCGTTGAGATACAGCGTTTCATAGGACGCAGCCTGCGGGCGGTGGTCGATCTCTCCGCGGTCGGCGACCGCACGATCTATATCGACTGCGATGTCATCGAGGCCGACGGCGGCACGCGCTGCGCGTCGGTCGCCGGAGCCTACGTGGCTCTGCATCTTGCCCTGAAGAGGGCGGTGGACTCCCGGCTCATACGTAGTCTGCCGCTGGAAGACTCGGTGGCGGCGGTGAGCGTGGGAGTGGTGGGAGGCATGCCGGTGGTCGATCTGGAGTACGAAGAAGACTGTGTGGCCGAGGTGGACATGAATGTCGTCATGACCGGCAAGGGCCGACTCATAGAAGTGCAGGCCACGGCTGAGGGCAAACCCTTCGAGCGGAGCGTGCTCGACGAGCTCCTTGCCCTGGCCGAGCAAGGGGTGGCCCGCATCAAAGAAGCGCAGATGCAGGTCATCGCCGATACCTACGCCGCTCAGCTGAGGAGCGAGACCCAGTAGTGGCGGTGCCTCTCGAGATGGTGGTCGCCACAGGCAACCCAGGAAAGGCCCGGGAGTTCGGGCGCTTGTTGGGCCCGAGCGTGGATGTCCGGCCTATGCCCGCAGCGATCACGCTGCCGGAGGAGACGGGCGCGACGTTCAGAGAGAATGCGCGTATCAAAGCGGAGTCGGTGTTTGTCGCTCTGGGGGGGAAGGTGGCGGTCTTGGCGGACGACTCCGGCTTGGAGGTCGCGTCCCTGGGAGGCCGGCCGGGCGTACTCTCCGCGCGCTTCGCGGGGGAGGCCGCGGTCGATGCGGACAATGTCGGCCTGGTTCTGGAACAACTCTCCGGCCAAGAGGACAGAAGGGCGCGATTCGTGTGCGCTCT
>DAIRFC010000008.1:32976-45479 GCA_036795215.1 Actinomycetota bacterium
GGCCGCCCGCCTGCTTCTGGAGCGACTGCGCGAAATGGGGTGGTAGGCTCGTGGACCTTGATTCTTTTGCCGAACTGGTGGCGGAAGCGATAGATTCTCTGCCCCAGGAGTTCTTGGACCGTCTGGAGAACGTGCAGGTGGACATAGAGGAATGGCCCTCGCCTGATGATCTCGACTCGGTAGGGCTCAAACCGGGTGACAGACGGCACCTACTTGGTCTCTACCATGGTGTTCCCCTGACGTCCCGCACGAGCTATTACATGGCTTTCCCAGACCGCATCACGATCTTTCAGAAGCCCATCGAGTTGGCGACCGGCAACGATGACGAGAGGATCAGAGAACAGGTGCGGCACACGGTGGTGCACGAGATAGCGCACTATTACGGCATCGATGATGAGCGTTTGGAGGAGTTGGGGGCTTACTAGGAGGGAGGCGCCGGCGCCGCTGCGCGATCCGGCACAGGTGAGGACGCGGTGAGGAGATCGTTACCGGGCGAGCCTTCGAGCGAGATCGAGCAGGATGTGGCGATCGCTCGGTCTCATGCGCCGCGCAAGATGAGATAATTCCCGTGTCTCCGCGTCCTCTTCGGCCACGTCTTCCAGACTGAGCTGCTCCGGCTGAAGGAAGGGGTCTTCGTCGTCCAAGGCGGCGTGGTAGAGGAGTTCGCGGGCGGGGACGCCGAGCGCATCGGCGATGGCTTCGATGACGTCGGTGGTAGGGTTCTTTCGGCCCTTCTCGATGTCGCCCAGATAGCTCTTGGACACCCCGGACTCATCGGCCAAGGCCTGGAGCGTGAAGTCTCGGTCTGAACGAAGTCGGCGGACGGTGAGTCCTATGTAGTCGGCAAGTCGCCTCTGCGCCACTGTTTCACACCGAAGTCCGAGGGTTGCATAGATGCGGAGCCAGCAAACCGTACGCCCTGCAGTGTATGAGGTGGCATGCGAGAATGCAACCAGAACGATAGAGGGAGTGACGTTATGGAGAATCCGATCCTCTATGTAGATCCATGGTCTGGGGTCTCCGGCGACATGCTTCTCGCGGCTGTGCTGGATACCGATCGGGATGCGGGGCGTCTCGAAGCGGTGTTTCGGGAAGCGGTGGGCGCCCTGGCTCTGGAGGGCACCGAGGTCGGCATCGTCCGCGACATGGAACGGGGCGTGTCATGCACCCGAGTCAGAGTAGACGACGGTGGTGCGCCACCCCTCCGCCACCTCGCCGATATGGAGTCGATCATCGATTCCGCTGGTCTTTCGGAGACGGTCAAGACACGCTCCATCAAGGCACTGAGACGGCTGGCGGAGGTGGAAGCGGCCGTGCATGGGTGCTCGGTGGACGAGATCCACTTCCATGAAGTCGGCGCGGTCGATACGCTGGTGGACGTTGTCGGGACGTTCGCGTTGGTGGAAGCTCTGGGGATCACCCGCGTTATGGTGGGTCCCATCCCAGTGGGCGGCGGCTACGTCGAGATCGCTCACGGCCGGATGGGGGTCCCGGCGCCGGCGACGACCCGCCTGCTGCATGGCTACGATCTTGTCGGCGGCCCGGAGATGCGAGAGCTCACAACTCCCACCGGCGCGCTGCTGGTGGGTGAATTGGGGGCGACAGGCGGCCCCATTCCGCCGATGCGGATAGAGCGGGTGGGTTATGGGGCCGGCTCCATGAAGCTCGAGGGTGGCCCGAACGTCCTCCGGGTGCTCGTGGGTCACACGGGAGAAGGCGGGGGGACGGGAGCCGCTCGCGACGGTGTGCCAGACGAACAAGTTGTGGAGCTTCAGACGAATCTTGACGATGTGTCACCTGAGGTCATCGGTCATGCGTGTGGGGTGCTGCGTGACGGGGGCGCCCTTGATGTATGGGTGGTACCCGGCTATATGAAGAAGGGCCGCCCGGGCGTGGTCCTACATGCATTGGTCGAAGCGCAGAAGGAGACGGCTGTCACCACATGCATCTTTGAAGAGACGGGCACACTGGGCGTGCGACGCAAGGTGATAGACCGGCACACAGCCGAGCGGGGTGTCACGAGCGTGCTGGTGAGCGGGAACGTGGTTCGCGTCAAATGGGGCCGTTGGCAGGATAGGCTCGTAAGCCTGGCGCCGGAGTACGAGGACGCGGCGGCCGTGGCCGGGATGACAGGCGTACCGTTGAAGGACGTCATGCGATCGGCTGTTGCGATCGCTCGTGAAAAGCTCGATGAGACCTCATTATCAGGCGCGCTCGCGGAACCTCCGGACACAGGGAGATGAGAGATGGCTAAGGGACTCCACCCCGAACGGAGCAGTGGGGTGTCGTTCGTCGAACGGTTGCCCGCGGCCGACTTTCCGCTGCGCCTCGTAGACCTCGACCTCACAGCCTCGAGCCCGAGGGACTCGAGAAGCGACCGGGCACGGTTCGAAGACGGGCTGTGTGAGGCTCTGGGTAGCCCCGAAGTGAACGTGCCGGTCTCGGTCGTGCGTGAGTTGGCCGACATCCTCGCGGCGTCCGATCGCAAGATCACCGTCACAGTGCGCTCCTCGGGCGGGGCCGGAGAGAGGTGGGAGGCCACTCGGGTGCGATCCTCCGCGGATCCTGCACCGTGGTATCTGGCCGTGCTCGACCTGGGTCCGGCCCGCGTCTGGGGCCAGTTGCTCGACGGTGAGACGGGGCGAGTCATAGTCACGGCTATGGGGGACGGCCCTGCAGAAGTCATAGAGAGAATGGGGCTGCGCTGCGGCGCCGTCAAGGGCAGCATAGAACACGTAGTGATAGCTGGGGGCAGGGCCGTGGTCGACAGGTTCCTCGGCACGGGACCACTGCGGTTGCCCGCCGATCCCCACGTGTTGCCCGTGCCGCCGTCGGGCATGGTAGCGGCGTCGGAGCTGGGCCTGGAGGGGTACGTATCGGCCGGCGCCGTGGTGGTGGCAGTTCCCGGTGCGCGCGAGTCTCTCGGGGGAGATGCCGTGGGCGGCGCCGTCGTGTCCGGTATCGCCAACGGCGAAAGCGTTTGCTTGTACATCGACATCGGGCCGGAGGGCGCAGCAATAGTAGGTAACCGGGAGGGGCTGCTGGCCGCTTCACTGCCGTCGGGGCCTGTCTTCGAGGGCGGCGGGCTGAGTAACGGGGTGGGGGCTGTTCCCGGGGCGATCGAAGGCGTGACCATCGATCCCCGCAGCCTCAAGGCGGCGGTGAGCACGATCGACGATGCAGCCCCGGTGGGTCTTTGCGGGGCGGGAGTCATCGAGACGGTGGCCGGACTGTTGCGGGCCGGCATTGTCCGGACCGACGGCCGTTTTGACGCAACGGCGAGTTCCCCCAGGCTTCGCAAGGCTGAAGGGCAGTGGGAGTTCGTGCTGGTTCCGGCCGTCGGCTCTGGGACGGGTGCCGATATCGTGATCACCGAGTCTGACCTGGAGGGGGTCATGCAGACCAAGGCTGCGGTCTACGCGGGCATGACGGCCCTCCTGAAGGCCGCCTCTCTGGATTGGGCTCAACTTCACAAGATCCTCATCGGCGGGATGCCGGGGCGGCGGCTGGGCATAGAGGGGGCCATGGCTATCGGTCTCTTCCCACAACTCGAACCCGGCCGGTTCGAATTCATCGGTAACGCATCTCTGCTGGCCGCTCGAGCGGTGGCCACTTCGAGAAGGCTGACGGGTAGGGCCGGGCAGATCGCTGCCGCCTTGAGGACCGTGGATCTTGCAGGCGACCCGCTCTTTCAGGCGGAGTATGAGGCGGCGCTGCTTATGCCCCAGCCCGGTGGTCGAGGGTCCGGGACCGCCGGTGGGCGGATGTGAGCGGGTCGCTGATGCCACCGGAGGCAGAATTGTCGCACGTATCCAAGGCCCCCAGGTCTGTGCCGGGCGGACCGGGACGGAAGCCTGAATGGCTGAAGAAGCCGTTGCCCGATTCGCGCTCTCTGCGGCGGATGGAAGCCCTTCTGCGCGACCGGCGGCTCCACACGGTCTGCGAGAGCGCGCTATGTCCCAACCTGGGCGAATGCTTCGGACGGGGTACGGCCACCTTCCTGATCATGGGCGACGTCTGCACACGCGGCTGCAGGTTCTGTGGCGTGTCGAAGGGGTTGGCGTCGGCTCTGGATCCAGAGGAGCCGCATAACGTCGCCGAGGCGGTCGCCTCTCTGGGCTTGCGGCACGTGGTGATCACGTCTGTGACGCGGGACGACCTGAGCGATGGGGGCGCGGCGCACTATGTGGCCACAGTGAGAGCCGTCAGGGCGCGTAACCCCGGGGTCACGGTTGAGGTACTCGTCCCGGACTTCTTAGGACGGGTGCACGATGTCGATGTGGTTCTCGCCGAGGCGCCTGAGGTTTTCAACCATAACGTCGAGACTGTTCCGCGTCTCTATCCCACGGTGCGCCCCCAGGCGGACTACAAGCGATCGCTGCAGGTCTTGAGCCGGGCGGCGACCCGCCGGACGGGACTGACCAAGACGGGCTTGATGGTGGGATTGGGTGAGAGCGGCGGGGAAGTATCGGAAGTCCTCAAAGATGTAGCCGCCTTGGGGGTCGACGTTGTGACCATCGGCCAGTACCTCCGACCGTCAAAGGACCACATCCCAGTGGCGGAATACGTGCGCCCGGAGGTCTTTGCGGCCTATCGCGAGACAGGTGAAGCGCTCGGGCTGCAGGTGCATGCTGCACCATTGGTGAGGAGCTCATACCACGCGGCTGAGAGCCTCGAAACGGCGCGCCGGGGCAAAGCCGGACGCGAACCTCTGTATTCTGAGGCTGACGCCGAGCTACAATAGCTCGGACCATGGAGGATCGGCATTATGACTAGCAAGGCTACTGAGAGCGACACAGCTGAGCAGGGATTGGAGGAGCGGTTCGACGAGCTCCTCGATCATTACAGAGGCGAGAAGGGGGCATTGGTCCCTCTCCTGCAGGGTGCGCAGGAGATTTTCGGCTATCTGCCCGAACCGGTGATGCGACGCGTGGCGGAGGCGTCCGGCGAGCCATTGAGCAAGGCTTTGGGGGTCGCCACGTTCTACGCGCAGTTCAGGTTGCGGCCGCACGCCAAGCACACCATCCGCTGTTGTCACGGTACCGCATGCCACGTCTCGGGCGCGGCCCGGATCTCGGAGGAGATCGAGAAGTACCTCGGCATCCACGCTGGAGAGAACACGGCGGACATGCTCTACACGATCGAAGAGGTCCACTGTGTGGGCGCATGCGGGATGGCTCCGGTGGTCATGATCGACGACCGTGCCCACGGAAAACTCACGCCGGACAAAGCCGTGGACGTCGTGCAGGCGTTTCGGGCACAGGTCGAGGGAGACGGCTCGGGGGCCACCAACGGTGGCTCGGCCGATGACGGTGGGGAGGCCGACGCATGACGACCGCTCAGCGCACTCTCATCAAGCCCGAGCCTCAGCGGCCTCGTGTGACCGAGCCCGACGTCGACATACGCATCTGCCTGGGAACGGGCGGCGTGGCGGCGGGCAGCCGTGAGGTGCTGCAGGCTTTTGAAGAGGAGGTCGAGCGGACGGGGGTGCTGGCCCTCATCCGCCCGCGGGAAGACACGTGCTCGGGGCGGTCCGCGGCGGTGACGGGGACGGGTTGCCAAGGCCTCTGCGCCATGGACCCCCTTGTAGAGATACATCTGCGCCGGAACGGGAGCAAGTCGAAGGTGACGTATGGCCAGGTGACCCCCGCCATGGTGCCCGAGATCATGAGCAAGCACATCCTGGGGGGCGAGCCTATCGAGAAGTGGCTTGTCCTTACCGACGAGGGTCCCACGGAGTACAACGCCTTCTTCGACGGCCAGGAGAAGCTCACGCTACGCCATGTGGGCATCATCGATCCTGAGGACATCGACGACTACCTGGAAGCAGGCGGCTATCACGCTCTGTACAAGGTGCTCTCCACTATGACCCCTGCCGAGGTGATCGACGAGATCAAGCGCTCGGGTCTTCGAGGGCGTGGGGGTGCCGGCTTTCCCACCGGTCAGAAGTGGGAGTTCGCGGCGGGGTATAACTCGCCTGACGGGGTCAAGTACTTCATCTGCAACGGTGACGAAGGCGATCCCGGTGCTTTCATGGATTGCTCGGCCTTGGAGGGCGAGCCTCACGCCGTCTTCGAAGGCATGGCTATAGGCGCATATGCGATCGGCGCCTCGGTGGGTTACATGTACGTGAGGGCCGAATACCCGTTGGCCCTGCGTCGCATCAAGATAGGGCTGAAGGCGGCTGAAGAGCGGGGTCTCATCGGCGACAACATCATGGGCTCCGACTTCTCGTTCCACATAAGGCTGAAGGAGGGCGCAGGGGCGTTCGTATGCGGTGAAGAGACCGCTCTCATGCAGTCCATCGAGGGCGAGCGGGGCATGCCCCGTCTGCGGCCACCCTTTCCGGCGGAGTCGGGTCTCTGGGAGCGCCCTTCCAACATCAACAACGTCGAGACGCTTGCAGTCGTGCCCTGGATCATCGAGAACGGAGCCGATGCGTTCGCCGCTCGTGGGTATGAGAGGTCAAAGGGAACGAAAGTCTTTGCCCTTGCCGGAAAGGTGAATCGCACCGGTTTGGCCGAGGTGCCGATGGGCATGACACTCCGTGAAGTCATCTTCGGCATCGGTGGGGGGGTCAAGAACAACAAGAAGTTCAAGGCCGTCCAGATGGGTGGGCCTTCGGGCGGTTGTCTGCCTGAATCGATGCTCGATCTGCCTGTGGACTACGAGACCATCAATCAGACCGGCGCCATCGTGGGGTCGGGCGGCATGATCGTCATCGACGAAGACAACTGCATCGTCGATACGGCTCGCTATTTCCTGAGTTTCACGCAGCAGGAAAGCTGCGGCAAGTGCCCGCCGTGCCGCATAGGCACGAAGCGGATGCTCGACGTGCTCAACAAGATCTGCGACGGCAAGGGCACCCTCGCCGACATAGATTTCCTCGAGGAGATGGCGGCCCAGGTCAAGGTCGGGTCGCTGTGCGCCTTGGGAGGTACGGCGCCGAATCCGGTGCTGACCGCGCTCAAATACTTCCGCGATGAATTCGAAGAGCACGTGGTCGACAAGAAGTGCCGGGCGGGTATCTGCACCGCACTCGTACGTTACTCCATCGATGCAGAGGCCTGCACGGGATGTCGGGCCTGCGTGCGCGTGTGCCCGACAGGAGCCATCACCGGGGAACGCAAAGAGCCCCATGTACTCAATCAAGAACTGTGCATCAAGTGCGGCGCGTGTTACGAGAAATGCCGCTTCGACGCTGTGAGGAGGTCCTGATGTCCGCCGCCCAAACCACTGGGGTGCAAACGGTGACGCTCACCATCAATGGGCAGGAGGTCCAGGCGCAACCGGGTCAGACGATATTGGAAGCGGCGCAGGCTGTGGGTATCGACATCCCGACTCTGTGCTACGACCCTCGCCTGGAACCTTACGGCGCCTGCCGCATGTGCCTTGTTGAAGTGGAGGGGGCACGGGGTCCCATGGCGGCCTGCGGCACCGCGGTCCGCGAAGGCATGAAGGTCGAGACGCACACCGAGAAGATCCGTAGGATCCGCCGGTTCGTCCTCGAGTTGCTGCTCACCAACCATCCGCTCGACTGCCCGGTGTGCGAGGCCGCGGGCAACTGCAAGCTACAAGACTACGCTTACGAGTACCTGGTCGACATGGTGCCCTGGGGTTGGCGCGGTCCGTTGGCGGGCGAGCCTGGCGATCATCCCAACATCGCTCATTTCGGAGCGCGGTGCATCCTCTGCGGACGGTGCGTGCGCATCTGCCGGGAGGTCATGTCCATCGGCTGCTGGGGCTATCTCAACCGGGGGTACGACAGCGAGGTCGACACGCCGTATCGTCTGCCTCTGCAGGAGGTCGATTGCGTATCGTGCGGACAGTGCGTGAGCACGTGCCCGGTGGGAGCCATCGTAGGCCAGAGGAGCCCTCTTGGCGCCCGTGCATGGCAGACTGAGAAGACCGCCACGACCTGCTCCTACTGCGCCGACGGTTGTCGCTTGGTGTTGCACACGTACCAGGGAAAGGTCGTCAAAGTGGCCTCCGACGTGGGCGCGGGTCTCAACAACGGGAACCTGTGTGTCAAAGGTCGTTTCGGCATGGGCTACGCCGACTCGCCTGACCGCGTCACGGCGCCACTGGTGCGAAATGCGAAGAACGAGCTCGAAGAAGGGTCTTGGGAAGACGCGTTTGCCCGCATCAAAGACCGCGTCGGAGCCGTCCTCAACGATAAGGGCGGCAAGGGAGTCGCGGCGATCTGCGGCACCCACGCCACCAACGAGACCGCGTATCTACTGCAGAGGTTCATGCGCTCTGTCATAGGCAGCAACAACATCGATGCGATAGACCATGGCGACCAACTTGCCTCCGAACAGGCTCTCACAGCAGCCTTCGGCTCCTGCGCCGCGACCAATTCGCGCAAGGACCTGTCAGAGGCGGAGGCCATCCTCATCGTAGGAGCCAATCTGACCGAGTTCGACGCCGTGTTCGCTCTCGATGTCATCAAGGCCATCCGCTCCGGCAAGCCGGTCATCGTGATCGATCCGCGCACCACCGAGATCGCTGCGAAGGCGAGGCACCATCTGGCCGTGAAGCCCGGCACCGCACTGGCGGCTCTGCGCGGGATGATGAAGCACATCCTCGACCTGGGACTGCAGGATGAGGAGTTCATCTCACAGCGCACTGAAGGTTTTGGCGACTTTGAGAAGTCGCTCGCCGCGGTCGACGTGGCCGTAGAGGCTGATACATGCGGCGTGGATGCCGGGGCTCTGCGCGCTGCCGCCGAGGTTTTCGGGCGGGCCGGCGCAGCCGCGATCATCTACGCCCCCGGAACCACGCGCGGCGACATCGGCCGGGCAAGGGTGGCGGCGATCGCCGACTTGGCCTTGCTCACGGGGAACGTGGGGCGTCCAGGCACCGGTGTCTACCCGCTGCTGTCCGGGGCCAATTCTCAGGGCCTGGCAGACATGGGTGTGCGGCCCGACCGTCTCTCTGGGGGCGTGTCTCTGACCGACGCCGACGCAGTAGCCAAGGTCGAGTCCGCGTGGGGTGCCTCTTTGGCCGGGTTGCAGTCCGGCATCGGTATATCCGACATGGTCTCCGCCATCGAGAGCGGCGAGATCGACGCGCTCTACGTCCTGGGGGCCGATCCCGCGCTGGCGCTCGTCGACGAGAAGCGGGTGCGCAAGGCGCTCGACAAGGTGGGGTTCCTCGTAGTGCAGGACAGCTTCTTGAGCGACACCGCTCAGTATGCCGACGTTGTGCTACCGGCCGCCGTGGCCGCCGAGGACGACGGCAGCTTCACGAACGCCGAACGATTCGTGCAGCGGGTGCGGCCTGGTATCGCTCCCGCGGGTGAGAGCCGTCAGGATTGGCTGATCGTACAGTCTCTGGCGAAGAGGTTCGGGGCCGATTGGGCCTACGCACGCACCGCTGACGTCATGAGCGAGATAGCCGGAGTCACGCAGGCGTACAGTGGCGTGTCGTATGAGAGGCTCGAAGAGGGATGTGTGCAGTGGCCCTGTGAAGAGCCCGATTGTGCGGGAACGGGCATTCTGCATGCCAACGGCTTCGCGAGAGGTAAGGCGGCCTTCACTCCGGTGGAAGAGGGAGTGGCCACCGTACGTGAGCACCCCGAATTCCCACTGGCTCTGCTAACGGGTCCTGTGCGTGAGCATCACGGCACCGGCGTACGCACGCGGCGGTCCGCTGGAGTCACCAACTTGGTGGCGGAAGCAGTGCTGCAGGTGAGTTCGGAAGATGCGAAGACTCTTGGCCTGGCAAAGGGTGACCGGGTGGCGGTCTCCGCCCCGAACGGCGGCGTCGTGGAGACAACGGTGCACATCACTCCGTCCATGCCGGCGGGCGTGGTCTTCCTACCGGGGTTCTCTCCTGAAGCGCCGGTCACGCGTTTGATCGACGCCGAAGAAGCGGGTCTGACCGCGGTCAGGGTGCAACGCCTGGGTTAGGCGACGGGGCGTCACTCTTGTCGGCTTTCCGAGCCGACTCCCGGGCCTTCTCCGCCAGCGCCGCGAGACGGTCGACGACCAGACGGTTGATCGAGTCGTCGGGGTAGGTGCCCTTTGCCCCGAGCGATCCCGCGCGCACGCCGGTGAGGATGGTGATGCCTTCGTCTATGGTCGTCACCGGGTGGACGTGAAAACGGCCCTCGGCTATGGCGTCACGCACCGGTTTGCTCAACATGAGATTACGGACGTTGGCCTTGGGTATGAGGACACCCTGTTCTCCGGTCAGGCCTGTGGCTTCGCACACCGCGAAGTAGCCCTCGATCTTCTCGTTCACACCACCGATGGCCTGCACCTGGCCGCGCTGGTTGACCGAGCCGGTGACGGCCAAGCGCTGCTGGATGGGGACCCCCGACAGCGACGAGATCAGCGCGTACAACTCAGCCGAAGAGGCGCTGTCGCCGTCTACGCCCGAATACGATTGTTCGAACACCAGCCGCGCCGTCAGCGAGAGCGGTCCGTCGGGAGCGTATTTGGCCCCGAGGTAGCCCGCGAGTATCAGCACGCCTTTGGAATGGATGGGGCCACCCATGTCGACCTCGCGTTCGATGTCGATGACCTCTCCGTCGCCCAAGCGGTGGGTGGCGGTGATCCTGCTGGGTCGGCCGAACATGTAGTCGCCGATAGTGAGCACCGAAAGGCCATTGACCTGGCCGACGACCGTACCCCGGGTGTCGACCATCAGGGTGGCGTCGGTGATCATCTCGCGAACGCGCTCCTCGATCTGGCTTGAGCGATAGATGCGTTGGTCTATGGCCTTCTGTACATCCGTGCCGTCCACTACGACTTTCGCGCGAGGCTTCCGTCCGAGCCTGGCCCAGTACGTCGACTCCGTAAGCAGGTCGGCGACATCTACGAACCGCGTGGTCATCTTCCGCTGGTCTTCCACCAGGCGCGAGCAATGCTCTATCACCCGCGCCACTCCGCCCGGCGCGAACGGGGCGAGGTCGCGCTCCCGGCACACGTGGGCTATGAACCTGGCGTAGAGCCGTTCGTTGCGCCGGGTCCTTTGGATCTCAGTGTCGAAGTCGGCTCTCACCTTGAAAAGCTCTTTGAAGTCGGGATCTTGCGCGTGGAGCAAGTAGTAGATGTAGGGCTCGCCTATCAGGACGATCTTTGCCTTGAACGGGATGGGCTCGGGATCGAGAGTGGCGGTGGTGGCCAGCCCCATCTGCTGAGCCACGTCTTCCACCCGTATCTCGCCGGTCTTCAGAGTCCGTTTGAGCGCGTCCCACGAATATGGTTTCGTCAGCAGCTCGAGGGCCTCGAGCACTAAGAAGCCACCGTTGGCCTTGTGCAGGGCCCCCGGCTTGATCATGCTGAAATCGGTGAGCAGGGCGCCGAACTGCGCCTGGTGCTCCACCCGTCCCACGAGGTTCTGGAGCACGGGGTTGCTCTCTGTCACCACAGGCGCTCCGGTCTCGCCGGAATTGTCCACCAAGACGTTGATCTTGTATTTTCTGAAGGCGCCCTCGCCCTTCTGTCTGCCTGTCACGGCGATGCCCATGATGGTGACCGGCGTCTCGTCGTCGGACTTCTTGAATTCGTCGGCGTTATCGACGACATCGGCCAGGACGGCCTCGAGGTAGCCCACCATCTCCGGCACCGAGCGCCAACGCTCGCACACGTCGTCCACCAGGTGTTTCGCAGCAAACGTGGTGACCTCGCGGTCGAGTTCGCGGATGGCTTCACGTCCCGCTCGTTCGTCCTGCCTCACCAGGCGCATTATCTGCTGCAGCTCCTCGTTGAGCGTCTGCAGACCGTCATCGATGCGCTTCTGCTCGTCGGGTGGGAGGGCCTCGTAGCTCTCGCGCGACATGGTCTCGCCCTCCGCCGTTTTGGGTGCGAAGGCAAGCCCCGAGGGCGTGCGCACCATGACGAAGCCCGCGGCCTCCGCCTTCTCGCCGAGCGAGGCCAGCTTCGCCTCTTGTTTCTCGCTGATCTGTTGAGCGATGGCCCCCTTCTGCTTGTCGTACTCCTCACCTTCGAAGGCATGCGTGATGGCGGCCTGCAGGTCCTCCACGAGCTTTTCCATATCCTTGCGGAACCTCTGGGCTTTGCCCGCGGGCATTCGGACCGCGTTCGGCCGATGGGGCTGGGCGAAGTTGTGGACGTACACCCAGTCATCGGGGACGGTGCGGGAGGAGGCCTGCTTGGAAAGGAAGGTATAGACGGTGCTCGCCTTTCCGGTGCCCGTCGGCCCGGCGGCATAGATGTTGTAGCCGTCGTTGTGTATCCCCATCCCGAAAGCGACGGACGAGACTGCCCGGTCTTGACCGATGATGTCTTTGAGTTGGGGCAGGTCGTCCGTTGTAGAGAAGGCGAAGATCGAGGGGTCGCAGGCTCGGTAGACGTCGTTGGGGCCGAGCTCGCTCGGGACTTTCACCATGAGGCCCTCCGGTTCGGGTAGACGCGCAGCACACGCGCGGAGTGACGTGACGAGTCTACCCGAAGTGCCACAGACAGAACCAGAGAGAGTGTCCGAGGCGGGACTTGAACCCGCATGAGTTATGCACTCACTAGGCCCTCAAC
>DAIRFC010000095.1:0-8102 GCA_036795215.1 Actinomycetota bacterium
CTCAGCATGTGGCCGGTGTACACGGGCGGCAGCGTGCGCGACACCAATCATCCTTCGTTCCTGCCCGAGACACTCGTTCCTAAGGCTATACTAGAGGGTAAGTGTGACTGGTATGGCTGCGAGCAGGAGATGGCGCCCCGCGAGAACCAGTTCGTCCACTACAAATATCCGGCCGATGGCTGCTCGCAGATCCACCTCATCTGGACCGACTCGCCGTCGTGGATCACCAGTTGGAACGACGGCAACGCCTTCACCCGGGCCATGCGCCACGAATCCATCGAGTTCGTCTTCGCCCAGCATCCCTGGATAGAGAACGACTGCCTCTTCGCCGACGTCATCCTGCCGGTGAACACCAAGCTCGAAGAGGACGACATCAACACCGACCTCTTCGGCGGCCAGATGAACCTCCTCTTCCCCGAGCCCAAGTGCATCGAGCCTCTGGGCGAGTCGTACAGCGACTACGAGATCGTGTGCATGATCGCCGAGCGGCTGGGCCTGCTGGAGGAGTACACCGACGGCCTCTCCATCCCGGAACGCATCAAGATGGGCTACGAGAAGTGCGGCGCGGCCCACCTTGTCAGCTGGGAACAACTGAACGAGAAGGGCTACTACGTCATCCCCGTGGCCGACGATTGGGAGAAGATGCCCGCCGGCCTCTCGGAGTTCTACGAGGACCCGGAGAACCATCCGCTCACCACTCCCACCGGCAGGATCGAGTTCTACGCCACCGGCCTCGCCGAGCACTTCCCCGACGACCAGGAGCGCAAGCCGGTGCCGCAATGGATCTCCAAGGGGGAGAGCCACCAGGAGGGGTTGGACTGCGAGCGGGCCAAGAAGTACCCGCTCTTGGTCATCAGCAACCACCCGCGCTGGGGAGTGCACGCCCAGCACGACGATGTCACCTGGCTGCGCGAGATCGAGACCTGCAAGATCAAGGGCCCCGACGGCTACCAGTACCAGCCGGTGTGGATGCACCCCGTTGACGCGGCGGCCCGTGGCATCGAGCACGGCGACGTGGTGAGCGTCTTCAACGAGCGGGGCACGGTGTTGGGCGGGGCGTACATCACCGAGCGGGTCATGCCGGGGGCCATCTCCATGGACCACGGCGCCAAGTACGACCCCATCGCGCTGGGCGAGATCGACCGGGGCGGGGTGATCAACACCATCGTGCCCGGCAACATCACCTCGAAAAAGGCCTGCGGAATGGTCGTATCGGGCTTCCTGGCCGAGGTGGAGAAGACCGATCTGGAGGCTCTGCGGAAGAAATACCCCGAGGCGTTCGCGCGCGAGTGCCATGTCACCGCCGGGCCGTGTCTGGCCGGCATCGTGGAAAACTCGACCGGGAAGAAGGGGGCGTGATGGGCAAGGTCATGATCATCGATCTGGCCATCTGCAACGGCTGCCACAACTGCCAGATCGCCTGCAAGGACGAACACGTAGCGAACGACTGGACCCCCATCGCCAAGCCCCAGCCCGATACCGGCCAGTTCTGGAACAAGGTCATCAACATCGAGCGCGGTACGGTGCCCAAGGTGCAGGTGACCTATCACCACACCATCTGCCAGCACTGCGAGGAGGCCCCGTGCATCGAGGCCTGCAGCGCCCATGCTATCTACCGGCGCCCCGACGGCATCGTCATCATCGACCCCGAGAAGTGCCGCGGCAACCAGATGTGCATCGCCGCCTGCCCCTACGAGGGCGTCATCTACTTCAACGACGACCTCAACATCGCTCAGAAGTGCACCTTCTGCGCCCATCTGCTCGACCAGGGCTGGACCGAGACCCGCTGCTCGGATGCCTGCCCCACCGGGGCCATGACCTTCGGCGACGAGGACGACCCCAAGATCAAGGCGCTGTTCGACCGCGCGGAGCCACTCAAGCCCGAGCTTCCCACGCGCCCGCGGGTACGGTATCTCAACCTGCCCAAGAAGTGGATCGCGGGCGCAGTCTACGACCCGCAGGCCGACACGTGCACTGAGGGGGCCACGGTAACCGCGACCAACACCCAGACAGGGGAGAGGGTGTCGGCGGCCACCGACAACTACGGGGATTTCTGGCTGAAGAACCTGGCCGACGGTGTGTATGCGGTGGTTGTGGAGAAGGAAGGCTATCTTCCCCGGGAGTTGGGACCGGTGGACGCCACGAGCACGGACCAGAACCTGGGCGACATCGCGCTACAAAGGGAGTGATGGCGTGAACGTACGGCTGGAGGACGGCAAGACCGCGCAGCAGCTTCTCCGGGAGCGCGAGCAGCGGATGATGGATGTCATCCATCTGAAGCCGGTCGACAGGATCCCCGTGGGTTGTGAGTTGGGCTTTCTCATCGCCCGGTACGCCGGGGTGCCGTGTTCGGCCGCCTACTACGATGCCGACGTGTGGCTGGACGCCACCCGCAAGGCTCTTGCCTACTTCCAGCCCGACACGGTGTTTCTGCAGGCGTTCACCCCGGGCAAGGCGCTTGAACTCCTCGACCCCAAGTACCGCAAGTGGCCGGGGCACGGCACCGATCCGGACTGCGGCTTGATGCAGGTATGCGAGGTCGAGAGCCTGCAGGACGACGAATACGAGCTCTTCAAGCGCAGCCCGGAAGACTTCATGGTGCGGCGCCATCTGCCCCGCTACTACGGTGGTCTGCGGGCGTTGTCGCTGCTCCCCGACCTGGCCGACCTCCAGTGGCTGGAGCCCTGGGTGGCCGAGAGCCTGGCCCTGCTTGTCACCGACCCCCAGGTGCAGGCCGCCATGGAGGATCTCCTGGCGGCCGGCCGCGAGATGCGCCGCTGGCTGCCCAAGATGGCCGAGTTCGATCAGTTACTCGCCGATTTCGGTATCCCGCCGGGCTTCCAGGGGGCCCTCCTGCCGCCCTTCGACATCGTCTCGCACGCCCTGCGCGGCATGAAAGGCACTATGCTGGACATGTTCCGCCGGCCCGAAGAGCTGCTGGAGCTCTGCGATTACGTGCTGCGGCGGTCGCTGGAGCGGCCGGCGCCGCCGCCCAACGAGTACGGCAACACGCGGATGTTCATGACCAACACCCGCGGGTCCGACAACTTCATGTCGAACCAGCAGTTCGAGAAGTTCTACTGGCCCACGTGCAAGAAGCTGCTTCTCGCGCTCATCGACCAAGGCGTGACGCCCTGCATGTTCTTCGAGGGCAACTTCGATCAGAAGCTCGAGTATCTGTTGGAGCTGCCCAAGGGCTCCATGCTCGTGCGGCTCGACCGGACCGATATCTTCAGGGCCAAGGAGATCATCGGAGACCACCTCTGCATCGAGGGGAACGTGCCGGTGTCGCTACTGCAGGCCGGTACGGTGCAGGAGGTCGAGGACTACTGTAAGAAGCTCATCGATGTGGTGGGTAAGGGTGGGGGATACATCGTCAGCCCGAGGAGCGCCACCGATCAGGTGAAGCCCGAGAACCTCAAGGCCATGATCGACTTCACCAAGGAGTACGGCAGATACTAGTCGGGGGAACCGGCGCGGGGTGGGGGTGTCGACGGGGCCCAGCCGAGGCGACCGCCAGTCGTTACTTGCTACTATGGCCTTTCTGGGGGCATGAGGCACGGCCATGACCGGTGCCGCGGAGCGCGTCCATTGGGACGCCAGAAGGAGGTAAGGGATATGCCGGTGTTCAATGCCGACGAGTTCTTTGTGAGCCGTCCCGCCTACGAGATCGTACCGGCCGTGGAGGTGGCCGGGCGGATCCAGGCGATGACCCTCATGAGCAACAACCTCATCCCGGGCTCGAATCACTACATCGAGGCGGGCTGGATAGCGGCCATGCCCGATCCGGCGACTCACATCTTCGAACACGTGCACGACTACGACGAGATCGTCATGCATATCGGGACCAACCCGAACGACCAGGAGGATCTGGGGGCGGTCATCGAGTTCGTGGTCGACGGTAAGACGCTCATCATAGACAAGACCTCTTCGGTCTACGTGCCGAAGGGAGTCAAACACGGCCCCTTGACGTGGAAGAGCTTCACCCGGCCCCACCTGGAGATGACGGTCATGATAGGTGCGGGCAGCTTGAAACAGGCCGACCCCGGGGGCCACCAGGAGATAATCGGAGGTTAAAGATGGCCGAGTCGAAGTATGCCCGCTACATCCTCAGCGACGACCGCATGCCGCCGGAGCCCGAGGCCATGGTGAAGTCCATGGAAGACCAGGCCAAAGAGGGCCGGGTGCTCGATCGCACCATGCTGCTGGGCATCATGAACTCCATAGTCCCCGGTTGTTCGCTGTTCGTGGGCACCGAGATACTCTGGGGCCTCCCCAACGGCAAGCCGGTGGACATTGAGATACCCCACGCCCATGATTTCGATGAGGTCATCGGTTTCGTGGGCACCAACCGCAACTATCCCCGCGAGCTGGGAGGCGAGATCGAGTTCAACATCGGGGGAGAGAAGCACACTATCACCAAGACCTCCCTCATCTTCGTGCCGAAAGGGGTGCAACACTGCCCCGTCACCTTCAAGAGGATCGACACGCCTATCGTCATGTTCGAGGCGGCGAACGATCCCGAGTACGTCAAGAACTTCCAGCAGGATTCCTGAGAGAGAGGCCAGGCGCATGAAGCTGACATACGACGAGATCGCCCAGTGGGTGGACGAGTACTTCGCCGAGTTCGAGAAGTACGGGCAGGACCCGGAGAACATCCACCGCATGGACGCCTATTTCTCCAAAGACGTGGTCTACAACCCCTACATAGCTCTGGTGGGCGAGGTGTCCGGGCGCGACAACTGGTACCGCGTGCTGCTGTCGCACCCCTCGGGTGTCGAACGGCTGACGCCGGAAGATGTGGTGATAGACGAGCGGCGCCAGATCTTCGCGGCGCGCATCAAGAGCGAGATAGTCGACCGCGACACCCAAAAGATCCTGGTGACCAAGCGTTACTTCGTGAGCTATCCGCTCGTGGAAGAGGAGGGGCGCATGAAGATCGCCCGCCTCGACTTCTTCTGGGAGGTACTTGCGCCGGGCGCCATGGAGATCGACGACGTGTTCGAGCGCGACTGGAAGAAGAACCCCGACGGGCCGCAGCGTATCCAGGGATAGCCCGGCGGGTCGAACATCACGGGTGCGGGGCGGTTTTGCGGATCGGTAGGCCAACGACTCGAAGCTATGAAAGTGAGATATCGGATGCAGAAGCAGTTCAGCGGCAAGGTGGCATTGGTGACCGGAGCGGCTACCGGCATTGGCCGGTCGGGCGCGCTGTTGTTCGCCCGCGAGGGGGCCAAGGTGGTCGTGACCACGCGCTCCAACGTCACCGAGGGCGAAGAGACCGTCAGGTTGATCAAGGAGGCCGGAGGCGAGGCCACCTTCGTCAAATGTGACGTGTCCAAGGAAGCCGACGTGCGTGCCATGGTGCAGACATGTGTCGATCTCTATGGACGGCTCGACTACGCGTTCAACAACGCCGGCATCGGGCCCGACGGCGTGCGGGTTCCGGTGGTGGACATAGTCGACACCAGCGAGGAGCTCTGGGACAGCACCATCGACATCAACCTGAAAGGCGCCTTCTTCTGTCTCAAGTACGAGATGAGGCAGATGATCGCTCAGGGGAGCGGCGCCATCGTGAACACCTCGTCGGTCGGCGCGGTCAAGCCGGTGCCGGGTTTCTGCGCCTACACGGCCAGCAAGGCCGGTCTGAACGGGCTCACCAAGACCGCCGCGCTCGAGGGCGCCGCGCATAACGTGCGGGTGAACACCATCATGCCCGGTCCCACGCAGAACACGCTCCTCTTTCAGTATCTCACCGGCTCCGATCCGGCCCAGAAGGAAGACATGCAGCGCGTGGTGCCCATGCACCGCCTCGCGTACCCGGAAGACATGGCCGAGACCGTCGTCTGGCTGTGCTCCGACGTGGCCTCGTTCATCACCGGTCAGTGTCTCCCCGTGGACGGAGGCATGACGGCGTCCTAGCGGACCGCTGGGAACCGCGCCGCCAACACCATGCTACGTTTCTTCCGCACACCCAGCATGACTCCTGAGCGGGTCGAGGCGGTCGCTTCGATCGCCCGGCAGGTCGTCGGACGGCCGGTCGGCGGGCTGGGTACCGAGTGGTGCTTCTACGTCGAGGCCGACGAGCGGTTCGGCGCCCGGGATGAGGCCGTTCTGCAGTACGCCCTCTCCGAGACCTTCGAGCCGCGGCAGTTCGGCCCGGAGAGCTTCCTTGCGGGGCGATCCACCACCATCGTGGAGTACGGGCCGCGGCTGAACTTCGAGACCGCCTGGTCGTCGAACGCGGTGGAGATCTGCCACCGCTCGGGCGCTCCTTCCATCCGGCGGCTGGAGCGCTCGGTGAGGCTGGGGTTCCCGTTCGCGCTGTCCGAGGAGCAGATGGACCATATCATCGCTCCCCTGCACGACCGCATGACCGAGATGCGCTACCCGGAACCCCTGGCCTCGTTCGAGACCGGGATGTCGCCGGAACCCGTGCGCCGGATCCCGCTGCTGGCGCAGGGGATCGCCGCTCTGCGGGAGTTCGACTGCACCTACGGTTGCAGCTGGGATTCCAGCGACCTGGAGCTCATCGCCGGCATCTTCGGGCGCTTGCAGCGCGACCCCACCGACGTGGAGCTGTTCCAGATAGCCCAGGCCAACTCCGAGCACTCGCGCCACTGGGTGTTCAAGGGCGAGCTGTGGGTGGACGGCGAGCGCGTGCCCGAGAAGAACCTCATGGAGATCGTGAAGCAGCCGCTGGCGGTCTCCGGCCCCAATTCCGTCATCGCGTTCCGCGACGACAGCTCGGCCATCCGGGGGACCGAGGTGGACCTGTTCGCGGCCTCCGACCCCTTGGGTCCGTCACAGTTGGCGGCGGCGCCCGCGTTACTGCATCCCACGCTGACGGCCGAGACGCACAACTTCCCCTCCGGGGTGGCTCCCTATCCCGGGGCGGCCACCGGCGGCGGCGGCAGGATCCGTGACAACCAGGCGGTAGGACGGGGCGGACTCGTCTGTGCCTCCGGGGCGGCGTATTGCGTCGGCAATCTCCACCTGCCCGGTTACGAACTCCCCTGGGAAGACGACGGCTACACGCATCCCCCCGACCTGGCTTCGCCGGCCGAGATACTCATCGAGGCCAGCAACGGCGCCTCCGACTACGGCAACTGCTTCGGCGAGCCGCTGATCTACGGTTTCACCCGCACCTACGGCCTGCGCCTGCCCGACGGGTACCGCTCCTGGTTCAAACCCATCATGTACAGCGTGGGAGCGGGCCAGATCAGAGACGAACACACCGTGAAGGGTGGCCCCGAGAAGGACATGCTGGTGGTGCAGGTGGGCGGCCCGGCCTATCGCATCGGCATGGGCGGAGGAGCCGCCAGCAGCATGGAGCAGGGCAAGAACGTCCAGGAGCTCGACTTCAACGCCGTGCAGCGCGGCGACCCGGAGATGGAGCAGCGGGTCAACCGTCTCATGCGGGCCTGCGTGGAACTCGGCGGCGCGAACCCCATCGTCTCCGCTCACGACCTGGGAGCGGGCGGCGACTGCAACGCTCTGCCCGAGATCGTGGAGCCGGCCGGGGCTGTGATCGACCTGCGGGCCATACCGGTGGGAGACCGGACGCTGTCGGTCCTCGAGATCTGGGGCAACGAGTCGCAGGAGCGCAACGCCCTCCTGGTGCGGCCCACGGGGCTGGCCGTACTCGAGACCGTGGCGGCGCGGGAGAACGTCCCGCTCGCCGTGGTCGGCCGGATCACCGGTGACGGCATCCTGGTGCTCTACGACAAGATGGACGACAGCAGACCGGTTGATCTGCCCTTGGACGACATCTTGGGGCAACTGCCGCCCAAGAAGTATGAGTTCCAGCGGCGCGCGCCGCGCGGCGCGCCGCGTCAAGACCTCCAGCCCCTGGCGCTGCCCCCCGAGTCGGACCTTCAGCGGGTGCTCGAGATGGTGTTGCGGCTCCCGGCGGTGTGTTCGAAGCGTTTCCTTACCAACAAGGTGGACCTCGATGTAACGGGCCTGGTGATACAACGGCAACTGGTGGGACCGCGGCACCTGCCGCTCTCCGACTACGCGGTCATCGCGCAGACGTACAACGCTCCCTCGGGCACCGCGCTCAGCCTGGGCGAGCAGCCCATCAAGGGGCTCATCAGCCC
>DAIRFC010000096.1:0-7759 GCA_036795215.1 Actinomycetota bacterium
CTGGAGGGCCTCCTTTTCTTTCATGTTGGCCATGGCTTCGACTAGTTGGTGCATGGTGCCGTCCTTTCCGACCGGGTCCTGAGGCGCGACCCTTTTTGCGGTCTATGATGTGAGTAGTACGTGGCCCTCCGCGACTCCACACCACAAAGTAGCGAAACCACGGTCACCTTGGAGGCACACGACACCGCCGGTTTCGTGAGTCGCCGGGGCCGGCGGCGTCGCCGCCGGCCCCAACTGTCATACGATGCTGTCCGCCTTCACTACGCGAATGTGGACGTGAGGAGTGTTCTCTAGTTCAGGACCTTCATGAACTCGAACTGACCACCCTTGATCACGAACTGGACCATGGAGCCCTTGACGCCCATGGAGTTCGCATCCGGCGAGTAGTCCTGGATGCCCTCATAGCTGACCACGTTCTTCAGATTGCTGAGAGCTTCAGCGACTTTTGCGCGGTCGTCCGCGCCACCGGCCTGCTTCATTGCTTCCGCTGCAACGAGAACGAGGTCGGCGCCGAAGGCTGCGAAGAAGTCGGGCATGGTGTTGAACATCGCCTGGTAGCGCTCGAAGAAGTCGAGCTGGATGGCCTTCAACGGGAAGTCGTCGGGAAGCGCGTACGGGTTGACGATGCCGCCCGCGTCGAGAACCATCAGACCTTCCACGGCCTCCGGGCCGACGATGCCAAAGATGGCCGGATGAGCGGTCGCCGGGCTACCCAAGATGGGCACGGTCACGCCAAGAGCGCGCAGGCCCTTGTAGAGGGGGCCGGCTCCACCGAAGTTGGCGTAGGTGAGGATCGCGTCTGGATTGATCTTCTTGATCTCTTCCATCATCCGGTTGAGGATGGGCTGGAAGTCGGTCTGATCAAAGCCGAACTGGTCGGGCATCTTGGTGAAGGTAAAGCCGTTGGCAGGCCCTGCTTCAACCAGCAGATCCATCGTCTCTTGGTGGATCGCCAGGATGTCGCCGATACCGAGAACGTTCTTCCAACCATTCTCCATGATGACTTTCATGACACCGTCGGCCTGGACAGGCGGCCCTGCCGAGTTCATGACGCTCCATTTGTACTGGGTGCCGGCCAACTGCTCGAGTGTGGCTGGACCACCGCCGACCATGGGGACCTGCATCTCTTCCGCGATCTGCCGGGCGGGCTCTTGCATATACTGAGCGAACGGGCCGATGGTCATGAAGACATTGTCTTCTTGGATCATCTTATTGATATTCGCAATGGCGTTGGGTACCTCGGAGGCGTCGTCGTACTGGACGATCTCGATCGGACGGCCGTTGATGCCCCCGTTGGCATTGACGTAGGCCACCTCGCAGGCCACACCCTGGGCGAACGAGCTACCCGGAGCGGCGCTGGAGCCGGTAAGGCTTGTCGAGAGACCGACCTTGATGGGTTCGCCTGTTGCCGGGCCGGTCGCCCCAGTGGTGTCGGTGCTGGGAGCAGCCGTGGTGTCGGTACTCGGAGCAGCCGTGGTGTCGGTGCTAGGAGCAGCCGTAGTGTCGGTGCTAGGAGCAGCCGTAGTCGTGGTTTCCTCTTCCTCGCCGCAGGCCGCCGCCATCATGGCGACCACCAGGAGCACGACGAGGAGCCCGATGGCTAGATAGCGCTTCTTCATTTGTTCCTCCCTGATTCTGCATTCCAACTGCATTGACGATCCTTCAACTGTCTTCCCCTGCCCCTTGCCTACCTGAAAGCGTGGCCTGCTCCGAAGACGATCCTAGGTAGCTGGCGCGCACGCGTTCATCCGACCTCAGCTCCTCCGCAAGGCCCGACATGACGACCGACCCGTTCTGGAGGATGACCGCTCGATGGGCGAGGGAGAGCGCCATTTCCGCGCTCTGCTCGACCATGAGCATGGTGAGTCCTTCTTTGTTGAGAGTGGCCAAAGACTCGAATATTCGTTCGACTATCAGCGGCGCGAGACCCATGGAGGGCTCGTCCAGCAGCAGCAGTTGAGGTCTTCCGACAAGCGCCCGTCCGATGGCGAGCATCTGCTGCTCACCTCCCGAGAGAGTCCCCGCCGGCTGCTTCCTTCGCTCGCCAAGCACTGGGAACAGCTCATAGACGCGGGCGATGTCATCCTTCAACGTGCTCCGCCAATCCTTCACGCCCGAACTGCCGACTATCAGGTTGTCCTCCACCGAGAGATCTCTGAAGAGCCGGCGGCCTTCGGGAACCTGGCACACCCCCAGAGCAGCGATCTTGCCTGGAGCCAGCCGGGTGATATCGGAGCCTTGGTAGGCCACCGATCCACTGTTCGGCCGAAGCAGCCCGGAGATGGTGTGAAGAAGCGTGCTCTTCCCGGCTCCGTTTGCGCCCAGAACGGCGACTACCTGTCCTTTGGGAACCGTCAGCGAGACTCCGCGCAGAGCCTGGATCGCGCCGTATGAGGTGCTCAGATCGTCGACCACCAGCATGTCCTCCGGCTGGGGGCACTCCCCGGCGACAAGGTCGCGAGTCTGGCAGAGGTCGCTCCCTCGCTCGTGTTTGACTCCAAGGTAGGCCTCGATCACCGCCGGGTTGCTCTGTACGCTCTCGGGAGAGCCCTCCGCGATGAGGCTCCCGTAGTCAAGGACGTAGACGCGTTCCGATATGCCCATGACCAGCTCGATGTCGTGTTCAACGAGGAGGATGGTGGTACCCGAAGCATTGATATTGCGGATCTGCTGGACCAGGTACGCACGCTCCGCGTCGTTCATGCCGGCGGCAGGCTCGTCGAGCAAGAGAAGGCGCGGCTCGGAGGCGAGCGCCCGGGCTATCTCGACCAGACGCTGTGACCCGTAGGGCAGGCCGGCAGCCGGCAGATGGGCGCTGTCCTGCAGCCCGACCATCGCCAGCGCCCGCATCGCGCGCTCCCGAGAGGCCTTTTCTTCCCTCCGCTGATGAGGAAGCCCAAGCCCTGCAGCCCACAGTCCGGACCGTTCGTGATAGTGACAGCCGACCAGAACGTTCTCGAGAACCGTCATGTTCACGTAGACGCGCAGGTTCTGGAAGGTCCGCGCCATCCCAAGGCGGGCGGTGTTCGCCGCACTCATCCGAGTGACATCCTTGCCGGCGAATGACACAGAACCGTCAGTCAAGCGCTGCAGCCGGCTCACCGCGTTGAAGAGAGTGGTCTTGCCGGCCCCATTCGGGCCTATCAAGGCGACTATCTCACCCTCACGGACCTGCATGGAGACTTCATCCACTGCCTTGAGTCCACCGAAATGCACCGAGAGGTTCTCGATCTCGAGCAGGGGCGCACCGGTGGCTGGGGAGGACCGGTGTTCCTGGTGTTCGACGGCCGCAACAGTGCCCGGCGCCTCAGCGCCTGCGGCCGCCGGGACTGGCGCGCCCGCGCCCGGTGGCACCGCGAGGGGAAGCCCCACTGAGGTCTCGCACTGACCCATGGGTTGATCTTCCTCGGCAGCCACTAGGCATTCCGTAGGCTCGCGCAGGCGTTCCCGCCGGAAGAACGCCTTCAGGCGAGCACGCTGGTCCGGCCGCAGAGCGAACCCCGCCGGGAGGAAGATCAGGAGCACGATCATGATGAGCGAATAGATCACGCCCCTGTACTGGTCCACACTGGTGAATCCGTTGATGACCCAGGTCATGGCGACGGCCCCTACAACGGCGCCCCAGACGGTGCCTCCGCCCAGCATCATCATGACGATGGGAAGGATGGCCGTGGTGAACGTGAACCCGCGTGGATCGACGGCCATGGTCACAAAGGCGAAGAGCCCACCGGCCAACCCACAGATGATGGCGCTGGCCACGAAGGCGAGGAGTTTCCAGTTCGCTGTGCGCACGCCGAGGCTCGATGAGGCGATCTCACTGGTGGCCACAGCGCGCAAAGCCCTCCCGGCCCGATACTTGAGGGCACGGTCGACGAACAGCACGACGATGAGCGCGACGATCCAGACCAGATAGTATTGCCGGAAGTTGGTGTTGACCATGAAGCCGAACAGATTCAGCTTGGGGACGGGGGCCAGCCCCGTGGCTCCACCGGTGATCGACCGCAATTGCAGCACGAGGACCAGGAAGATCTGGCCCAGCCCGATCGTGGCCAGGGCCAGATAGAAGTAGCGTAGTTTGAGCACCGGCCGGCCCACGATGAGGGCGACGAGGCCGGCAACGAGTGCCCCGATGACGAGCGCGGCCAATGACGGGACCGGGAGCTTCATGGTGAGGAGAGAGGCCGTGTACGCGCCGATGCCGTAGAAGGCGGTATGGCCGAAAGACAGCTGGCCGGCCTGCCCCAGAACGATCACCACCGCGACGGTGAGCATGGCATAGAGTCCGCCGGTAGTCATCACCCTCAGGCCGTAGGCGCTTGAGAAAACCAGCGGCCATACCAACAGGATCAGTGCCACAACGAGTTTGAACCAGAACTCCTTGCGTCGGAGCCACGCGTAGCGGTCGCTGCCCGGTGCAGCCGCCGAGCCCGCCATCAGGCTTCTCCCTCACTCGAACGGACGCCAAGCAGTCCGCTGGGCCGGAAATACAGAACCAGGATGAGCACCGCGTAGGCGATAGCGTCCTGATAGCCCGCGGGAAGAAAGCCGGTGACCAACGACTGGATGATACCGAGAGCAAGTCCTCCCACCACCGCCCCGGCACTGGATCCCCATCCACCCAGGATGGCCGCCACAAAACCGCTCAGCGCATAGATGCCCCCGGAGAGGTAGGAGGTCTGGTTTATGGGGGTGATGGCAATACCGCCAAGCGCACCGATGGCGGCCGAGATCACAAACGCAAGAATGATCATCCGCCCCGTGTTCACCCCGGATAGGCTGGCCGCCTGCGGATCGTTCGCCGTGGCGGTCATCTGCTTGCCGATGCGGGTGAAATTCGCCAACAGATGAAGACCGACGAGTACGAGGATCATGAGGCCGATGACCCACAGGCTCTGGCGGAACACCGCCACGTCACCGATGAAGACGGCCTGGTCGCCGCTGAAGGCCGGCACGTTCTTGCCGTAGCCGCCCCAGCGCAAGAGGGCGAGGTTCTCGAAGAGGATGCTGAGCGCCATGGTGGCGAGAATGATGGAGACCAGGGAGACCTTGATGAGAGGTCTGAGCACGAGCAGATACATGATCACGGCGACGACGGCCACGCCGATGATGCCGAGTATGGCGGAGAGCCAATAAGGCAGACCCAACTCGCTGAGGAACGAGTAAGTGAAGAAGGCGCCGAACATGACAAAGGCGCCCTGGGCCATGTTGACAACGCGAGACGTCCGGTAGATCGTGACGTAGCCAAGCGCGATCAGAGCATAGATACTGCCCATGGTGACGCCGGTCACCAAGAGTTGGACCCACTTGACCACGTACACCCCTTACTGCGCTACGTGAGGACTACATCGGCCTTTCGCTCGTCACGTAGCGTCCATCCTAGTCATGCCGTAAGCGGTTGTCAAGTATTTAGCATGACATTTATTATTGTAATGTGCTATTGCTCTTGTCAGTACTCTACTATCGCTGAGACAGCCGGTCGCGCTGCCGACAGCCATCGGATGCGACTGACTTCCTACTTGTTATCCCCCCGTATCGTGGACCCTGAACACGAATGCTGTCATGATGGTCGTAGCCGGAAGGGGTACAAGCCCTGCCAATCACGGACGCGGCCGGGAGAATGAGTGTGAGGGTAGCCGTCATCGGTGCAGCCGGTTCTGTGGGCGGCCCTGTCGCTTTCTACCTCGGCGCATCGAAGTCGGCTGATGACATGCTCCTCGTGGACGTGCGCCAGAACGTTGCAGAACAGCACGCCATGGACATGAGCACGGCCTTCTCCTCTTTGGATGTGGTGGTGAGGGCCGGAACGCTGGAAGACCTGGCCGGCTCGGACATCGTCATCAACACGGTAGGCGCCCCGCAGGGCGTCATCACCGACCGTATGGAGATGCTCGGGGAGAACATCCCGCTGGTGCGCGACATCGCCGTGCAGATCGAGCGCCAGTGTCCCGCCGCTCTCGTCATCACTGTCACCAATCCGGTGGACCCGCTGAACTATGCGGCCTGGCGCGCCGGCGGGTTCGGACGCCACCAAACCGTCGGCTACACGCTCAACGACTCATTGCGCTTTCGCGAGATGGTGGCACGCGCGAAGGGGGTCCAGCCGAGGGTCGTGGAGGCCGTCGTCATCGGGGAGCATGGCAGCACCCAGGTGCCCCTGTTCAGCTCGGTTCGCATCGGTGGGCTTCCCGCCGCTTTCAACCGGGACGAGAAGGACACCATCCGCGCCGAGATGCGCAGCATCTTGAGGCGTTACGAGGATCTGAAGTCCGGCCGGACCGCGGGCTGGACCTGCGCAGTAGGCATGGCGGCGCTCGTGCGCGCCGTCCGCGACGATACCGGGGAGGTGTTCCCCTGCTCGGTGGTCTTGGACGGTGAATACGGCCTGCGCGGGCTCAGTATGTCGGTGCCGGTGGCGCTCGGCCGAGAGGGCGTACGAGAGATCATCGAGTGGGAGCTTGCGCCCGACGAACGCGAGCAACTCGACCGGACGGCGGCCGTGCTTGTCACGGCGGCGCGAAGCGTGGACGAGACTTTTGGCGTGACGACAACATGAGGAGACCGATCACATGACCCAGAACTTCGAGAGACTCATGGAGCCGGGCATGATCGGCCCGGTGAGGACCCGCAACCGCATCATCAAGACAGCCAACGGCACCTCGTTCATGGAGGAAGACCAGACAGTCGGTCCGCGCATGATCGCGTACTACGAGCGGCTGGCGAAGGGCGGCGTGGGCTTCCTGGTAGTCGAGTCGTGCGGCGTGGAATACCCCCTAGGCATCCAGCACGTGCACTACTTCGCCGACGGCAGCTACGAGGGCGTGCAGTTGCACTTCGACGACGACAGGTTCATCCCCAGCTACGCCCGGCTCGCCGAGGCGGTGCACAAGCAGGGCTGCCCGGTGTCCATCCAGTTTCAGCACGCGGGCCCGTGGAACCCCACCGGCCTCATGCCGCGCGACATGAAGATCCGCGACGTGAAGTGCGCCTCGGCCCTGACCCAGGATGAGCTGCCCGGCCCCGACTTCTTACCCTGCCGCGCGATGACCAAGCAGGAGGTCGAGGACCAGATCGACCTGTGGGCGTCGGCGGCCGAGCGGGCCTACAAGGCCGGCTTCGACGCCTGCGAGATCAATCACGGCACCGCCCACCAGGGCAACACCTTCCTGTCGCGCATCTGGAACAAGCGCGACGACGAGTACGGTCCGCAGTCATACGAGAACCGCACCCGCTTCATCCGCAACATCATCACCGAGGCGAAGAGGCGCTGCGGCCCCGGCTTCGCAGTCCACGCCCTCATCAACGCGGCGGAATACAACCATCCCCTCGCGACCACCCTTGAAGAGGGCGCCGAGATGGCCACGCTCATCTGCGAGGTGGCCGATGGCCTCAACGTACGAGCCGAGCGTTACGGCCATCGCGGTGGGCTCATCCAGCCCGACCGCCTCATGTACCCCGAGCCCCCCTTCGATCTGCCGGCCGATCTCGATTGGAGCCGGCGGGGTGACGGCGCCTCCGTGCCCCTGGTCGAGGCGATCAAGCGCAAGGGAGCCAAGGCGCCCGTGTGGACCGCGAGCCGCATCGACGCCGAGATGGGCGAAGAGTATCTCCGCAAGGGCAGCCTTGACTTCGTGGGCATGACCCGCCAGCTGCTCGCCGATCCTGAGTACCCAAACAAGATCCGCGAAGGCAGGGTCGACGACGTACGGCGTTGCCTCGGCTGTCTGCACTGCTTCGAGATGCGCAATCGCAACAAGAAGCT
>DAIRFC010000097.1:0-7647 GCA_036795215.1 Actinomycetota bacterium
GGGGCGGCTGGAGCTGGTACACGGGCGCCGCCGGCTGGATGTACCAGTTGGTCACCGAGACGCTCCTCGGCCTCCATCTGGAGGTGGACAAGCTGCGCCCGACACCGCTGATGCCGAAGGAGTGGACGTCGTACAAGATCCACTACCGCTACCGCGAGACCTTCTACCACATCACCGTTTCGCGGCCGGACGGAGAACCCGGCGGCGTCTCTGGGAGGGGGCTCACTCAGTCGGCGCGTGTGACGCGCGTCCGCATGGATGGCGCAGACCTGGACCAGACCGGACTCCTCCAGGGCATCATCCCTCTCGCGGACGACCGGCGTGATCACTACGTCGAGGTGGAGCTCGGTTAGGGGCGACTGCGGGCAGGCGGAGTTTAGGACTGGCGAAAGAACCAGGTCGCCTGCATCTTGAGAGTCACGGCGTACTGCCGCAACCGCTGGGTGACGGTGTCTGAGAGATCGAGTAGATCCAGACGGGGTCTGGCCTCAGGCAAGGCTCTCTCGACGCCATTGGCCGCCGGCCACAAAGCCGCGTGGATCTCCGAGAAACGCTGAGAGTTACGCCGCGACGTCAGGTTGCTGACGAGTCCCAAGAGGGGGTTGCGGCCCGTCGAGAGGTTGCGTCCCAACCGTCCGAGGATGTTGCGCGAAGAGTAGAACGTGCGGTTGCAGTGGGTCATCTCCTGGACGATCCGGTCGACGCTCAGATACTTATAGCGGGCGACCGGATAGTTGAGAGTGTAGTACTGCCAGTCCCCGGGGAAGTCGTCCATGCCGATCCTTCCCTCCGCCTCCAGTTCCTTCCACAGCCGGGTGCCCGGCAGCGGAGTGAGGAACAGCACATTGATGTTGTCCAACCCATAGCGCAGGGCCTCCGCGGCGATGAGCGGGCCTACCCCGGGACGGTCGGAGTCGAGACCCATGATGAACGAGCCGACCACCAGCATGCCGTGCTGATGGATCCGCTCCACAGCGGCGGGGACATTGCGCCCCGACAGCATGGCCGACTTTCTGCCGAGTTCGGGAAGTCCCTCGGGGGCCACCGACTCGAATCCTATGAAGAGCCCCACGCAGCCCGCCTTCTGGGCCAAAGCCAGCAACTCTTCGTCGTCGGCGATGTTGACGGTGGTCTGCCCGATCCAGGACTTGCCGGTGTTCGCGGCGGCCAGCGCCCGGAAGAGCTCTTTGGCTCGTTCGATGTGCTGCGGCCGGCGGCCGATGAGGTTGTCGTCGACGATGAGCACTCTGGTCTCGGGGATCGTCCGGAACTCCTCGACCACTTCGGCGATCGGGCGCTGCCGATAACGGGCTCCGTTGAACTCGGTGACGCTGCAGAACGTGCAATTGAGCGAGCACCCCCGCGTGGTCTGGATGGAGCCGAACGCGTAGCCTCGAGGTAGGAGATCGTGACGGGCGGGCACGATCTGGTCCATGCTCGCCCGACCACCGTCGTAACGGGGTCTGAGACCGCCGGACCGCACGTCATCAAGCACTTCCGCCCACACCGGTTCCGCCTCCCCGGTCACCACCGAGTCGACAAACGGGCCGGCCTCCTCCAGGCACATCGTTGCGTGGATGCCACCCATCACGACTGGGACACCCTGGGCTCGGAATCGCCCGGCGATCTCGTACGCCCTGGGCGCCTGCGACGTGAACGCAGTGATGCCGACGGCGTCAGGCCGCGGGAGCGTCTCATAGTCGATCGGTCCGAGGTTCTCGTCGAGGATCGAGATCTCCCAGTCGGCCGGGGTCAGACCGGCGAGCACCTGGAGCCCGAGGGGCTTCCAGAGACGGAAGCGGTTCAGATAGGCCCGACGATTCAACGACATGCTGACAAGAGGATTGGCTGGGTTGACCAGATAGAGAAGCATCGTGTCTCCAGACCGACGCGGTAAGAGGCGGCCTCGAGCGGGAGAGGCCGCCTCGCGCGCCGTGTTTTGCCCTACTTCCTCACCGGGGTGGTGTTCACGACCGGCTTGGGTGCAACCGGCGTGACGCCCGCCAGCTCGCCTATCACGTTGATGAGCTGCGCATCGCCGGGAACGACGACCTTGGCGTTCTGGGCGAGGGATTTTTCGACCGCTTCCAGCTTCCGCAAGATCTGGGCGTTGCCGATGAAGTACTTGTCGGCCGCTTCGTTGACCAGTTGGATGGCCTGGGCCTGTCCCTCGGCTTCGAGGATGCGGGCCTGCTTGGTGCCCTCGGCCTTCTTGATCTCGGCCCGTCGCTGACCGTCGGCCTGGGTCTCGGTGGCCGTCGCGAAGTCGATGGCGGCGACCTTCTCGTTCTCGGCCTTCACCACTTTGTTCATGGTCTCCTGCACGTCTTCAGGCGGGTCGATCTCCTTGAGCTCGGTGCGGAGGATCTCGATGCCCCAACTGGCTGTTTCGATGAGGAGGGTGCCGCGCAGCTCGGAGTTGATCTTGCCGCGCTCGCTGTTGGCTGATTTCAGCGTGAGCGTGCCGATGATGTTACGGAGCGTGGTGCGGGCCAGGTTGACGATCTGGTTCTGGTAGTTGGCGACGTTGTACTGGGAGGCCTTGACGTTCTCCTCGTCGGCTTTCACCTTGAGATACACCTGGGCGTCCACCCGGGCGTTGAGGTTGTCGTTGGTGATGATCATCTGGGGTTGAGCTTCCACCAGCATCTCGCGGATGTCCACCCGGAACATGCGCTCGACCAGCGGGATGATGAGATGAAAGCCCGGACCGGCAAAGCGGTTGTATTTGCCGAAGCGCTCCACCAATCCGCGGTGGGTCGGCCGGACGATGCGGATGGACGCTACCAAGATCAGCAACACCACCACGACAGCTATGACGATCCCGGCTATTGCTCCATTGGACATGAGGTCCCCTGCCTTTCAACGGATCAGTTGCGTTGGGCGTTCTGTGCTTCCTAGCCTACACCTATCAGGTCTGCCGCGATGCCGGACCTGGGTCTACTACCCGAGAGCTTCGGACTCCAGCGCGGCCTTGATCTGCTCGAGCGCCTTGGCCTCGATCTGCCGGATCCGCTCGCGGCTCACGTTGAACCGGGAGCTCACCTCGGCCAGGGTGCGCGGATGCTCGCCCTTGAACCCGAAGCGCAGCTCCACCACCTTGCGCTCCCTCGGGGTCATGTTTTCGAGGATCTTGGCCAGGTACTCCCTGCCGACGATATCGGAGACGACGTCGGCCGGATCGGGAGTGCTCTGATTCTGGAGGAAATCGCCCAGTTCGGCGTCCCCCTCCTCGCCGACGGGAGTCTGCAGTGAGGTGGTGCGCCGGGCGAGCCCGCGTATCTCCTGTACCTCGCCGGGCTCGATGCCCAACTCGGCGGCAAGATCGTCGTCGCTCGGCTCCTTGCCCGTCTCCCGGAGTAGCTTGGCCTCGGTGCGCACCATCTTGTTGATCTTCTCGATCATGTGCACCGGGATGCGGATGTTGCGGTCTTGGTTGGCGATGGCGCGCGTGATGGCCTGCCGGATCCACCAGGTGGCGTATGTGGAGAACTTGAAGCCCTTGCGATAGTCGAACTTGTCGACGGCGCGTATGAGCCCGGTGTTGCCCTCCTGGATGAGGTCGAGAAAGTCCATGTCCTGGGTGTAGTAATTCTTGGCGATGGAGATGACCAGGCGGAGGTTCGACTGGATCATGCGGTCCTTGGCCCGCTTGTCGCCGGCCTCGATGCGCTTGGCCAGCGCGACCTCTTCGTTCTTGGTAAGCAGGGGGATCATCCCGGCTTCTCTCAAGTAGAGTCTGAGGGGGTCTTGACTCACCGTCTGTATGGACAGATCGAGAGTGGGTTCGACGGTATCGAGGACACCTTGGGCGATGGGGCTCTGCTCGTATATCTCGATGGATTGGTCGAACAGCTGGGAGTAGAGATCTTCGATCTCCTCCACGGTCATGTCGAAGTCCTCGACCAGAACCATGATCTCATCACTGGTGACGTAGCCGCGTTCCTGACCGGCCAGAAGCAGACCGATCACGTCGGCGATGGGGAGGGCGTGTTCCCGGAGGTCGACCACAGTCACCTCACATACCCCTAAGTGTTACTCGAACGCCGGCCCGGAGGCCGGCGTTCGAGTAGTGCGCTTGTTGTGCGACTGTTACCAGCGGTTGCCACTGCGGCCGCCGCCGAAACTGTCGCCGTAGCCGCCGGAACGAGGGGCGCGAGGCACCTGCTCCTTGGCCACGTCTACTTTGAGGGCGCGGCCGTCGAGCTGGGTCCCGTCAAGGGCCCCTTTGGCCTTCTGGGCCTCGTCGGCCGATCCCATCTCCACGAAACCAAAACCCTTGGGGCGTCCGGTATCGCGTTCGGTGATGAGGTTGACCGAGGTCACGTCGCCGTGAGCCTCGAAAGCGGTCCTGATGCCCGCTTCGGTAGTCTCGTAGCTGAGATTACCTACGTACAGTTTTGCTGAATTCACTAAAGCCTCCATCAACGGAGTTACATTGCGACAGACGAGAGGGAAAGACTGGAGACTTTAGCGAGGAGGTTGAGAGGCTCGGCGCTGGGCCTAAAGCAGATACCTAACGTATGCTTGATTGCAGTATAGCACGATGCACACCGGCCGGGTCTCGCGCGCTATCCTTCGTACGTTGTACGCCTGCCCGGAGACCTATGCAAGGAGCAACAATGGACATGGAGATCTCTTTCCCCGGCAAGAGCAAGGTGCGCGCCTCGTACGAGGGCTTCGTGATCGACACCGATCAGGCCGTTGATTCCGGCGGCGAGGGAAGCGCGCCTGCTCCATTCGAGCTTTTCTTGGCGTCAATAGGGACCTGCGCGGGCATCTATGTGCTCAGGTTCTTGCAGGAACGCGGCCTTTCCACCGAGGAGGCGGGCATCACGCTCCACCAAGATGTCGATGCGGATGGCAAGACGGTCAAGAAGCTTTCCCTGGAGATCAAGCTGCCCCCCGACTTCCCACCCAAATACGAGAAAGCCATCGTACGGGCCGCCGATATGTGCGCGGTGAAGAAGCACATCGAAGACCCGCCGTTGTTCGAGACCTACACCACTCGATCCTGAACGCCTCGCGAGGACGCCCCGTCTTTGTGATTGCCCCAGAGATAGACGCTCGCCGTCCCGGCGAGTAGGAGCACGGCGCCCAGGATGAAGGCGAGATCGTAGCTCTTGGTGAGGTCGTATATGAGGCCGGCCAAGAAGGGGCCTATCAGCGCGCCGACCGACCAAGCCAGGTAGGCGAAGCCAAGCACGGCGCCGATGGACCTGAGCCCGAAGAGGGGCGGCACCATGGCCTGGCGCACCGGGGTGGAGGCCGAGAAGCAGAATCCCAGCAGTACCGCCACCACGTAGAAGGCCCATAGGTGCGACGTGAGGACGAACAAGAATAGAGCCACCGCTTGGCCGGCGCAGAGCACGAGCAGGGCCCACCTGTGGCCCAGCACCTTGGGCAGCCACCAAGTGCCGCCTATGCTCCCCGGGATGCCGCCTATGCTGCTCACGGTGAGGATGAGCGCGGCGGCGGTGGGAGCGATACCCACGTCGGTGGCGGCAGGCACTATGTGGGCGGCCACGATGTAGAAGCCGGCGGCGATGGCGACGCCTGTGATCATGATCATCCAGAAGGGCGCCGTCCGGGCGGCCTGCCGGGTGGTCATTCCCTCGGCGGCAGGTGAGGCGGCGGGCCCGGCTGCTTCGCCCAGACCGTCTGCATGGTCCGATGCGGCCGCTTCGGGCGGGCGCCGCCCCAGTAAGAAGAGTGCCGGCAGCGCGCACACGAAGATGACGATACCCAGTACTACGTAAGCCGTGCGCCAGCCGTAGACCTCTATGAGACGGGCGGCCACCGGGGAAAGTATCATCTGTCCCACGCCGATGCCCATCAGCGCAATACCCAGCGCCAGCGCCCTCTTCTCACGGAACCACTTCGAGACTATGGCGCTCACCGGCGTGTAGGTGCTCCCGATGCAGATGCCGCCACCGAGTCCGAAATAGAGGTAGAACTGCCAGAGCGTGTGCATGTCGGCCAGGAGTACGTAGCAGGCCGTCCCGATGACCGCGGCGATCCCGATGGCGATGCGCACATCGAACTTGTCGGTGAGCCGCCCCATGAAGACACCGATGAGGCCTGAGATACCCATTGCCAAAGACATGGCTCCCGACGCCGCGGCCCGGGTCCAGCCGAACTCCGCGATGAGCGGCTTGAGGAAGACCCCGAAACAGAGTTGGGTCCCGAAGGAACCGACCATCAGCAACAGGGAGGCGAAGACGATGACCCAACCATAGGGAGAGATCGCCGCTTTCACGCGGGTCACCCCGCCGTTCACCTGGTCAGGATCCATTCGCATACCTCATTATGACAGTCGTAGACGGCCCGATTCGACCTGTTATATTGACAGTGTCGGGGCCTGCCCGTCCCGGCAACGTGCGTTCCCCAGCGTGAGGACCGGGAGATGCGTTCAGCCCAACTGGACCAGCTATGACGCCCGATACCGGCTCTGCGGCGGCGACGCCGGCAGGCTCTCGCACGTCGCGCACCCTCGAGAAAGGTCTGCGCCTGCTGGGCCTCTTTGACGCCGAGCATCCGCAGTGGAGCCTCAGGGAATTGCGCGAAGCGACCGGGGAATCGAAGACCACCGTACTGCGGTTGACGACCACCCTCGAGAGTCTCGGCTACCTGACACGCGAAACGCGCAGCGGCAGGTTCCGTCTTGGCGCCAGCATCGTGAAGCTGTCATACGTGAGCCTCTCGCACACCGAGCTGATGCGGATCGCTGTGCCGCATATGCGCCGGCTCTCGAATGCGACGGGCCAGGCCGTGGATCTGGCGGTAGAGATCGAGCAGGATTCGCTCATGACCCTCTACGACGTGACGCCCCGACTGCTGCATTCGCAGCCCGCGATTGGGAGGATCACTCACCCTGGACTGACCACGGCCGCAAGCAAGATCTTCCTGGCCTTCCGACCAGAGGAGACGTGGGATGAAGTTCTGGCTCAGCCCGTGCGGGCCGTCACCGGCCGGACGATCACCGACGCCGACAGGCTTCGTGAGCAGCTCCTTCGCGTGAGACAAGAGGGAGTGGCCTTCGACACCGCCGAATCGAACATCGAGCTGGGCGGGGTGGGCGGGCCTGTGTTCGGTCCCGCCGGTCGTGTGGTGGCCGCCCTGTCCGTTGTGTCACCCATCGAGCGTTTTACTTCGTCAGAGATGGCGGCTCAGGCGGACGCGGTGCGAGAGGTCGGCGCCGATCTGTCGGAGGAATTGGGAGCTCCCCTCGCACGGGTGGCCTTCCTGAGAAATCGCCAGGGCTAGACGGCCGAAGCTGTTCCGCGCCCCCCCGGCAGGCGCCCTGGCCCCAGCACTCTCCTTCGATTTCGGGTTGCTGCTCGACACCCTCTAACTTGACTCACATGAGTTGACACAAACTGGACATACGGTCTAGACTGGTCCGACAAAAGCACCACTTGGTGTAACTATCGGACCATAAGGCGGCATTGCTGCTCAACAGGCGGGTGTCCGTACGGTTCGAAGCAAGACATCCATGAGGGGGAACCGGCGTGACACAGAGACACAAGCTGTTCATCGGAGGCGCGTGGGTAGAGGCGGAGTCGGGCAAGACCTTCCCGGTACATAACCCAGCCACTGAAGAAGAGATCGGCCAAGCGGCCCTGGGAGGTCCGGCGGACGTCGACA
>DAIRFC010000098.1:0-4740 GCA_036795215.1 Actinomycetota bacterium
GCCTCCAAGAACGCTTCCACGCGGGTGCGCAGGGGGCCGTTTGCGTCGAACGGGAAGTCCACTTCGATCTCCAGGTAGGGCAGGCCGCGCTCCGCGGCGAGCTGGGCGACGAGCAGCGAATCGTACGCACCCGGGTCGCAGAAACTCTGCCGGGCGTAGATGATGGAAGTCGGCCGGGCTGCGTCAAAGCGGCGATTCAGGTAGTCCCGGCGGGCGGTCGTGGAGCGGCGCGGGCACATGCCGATCTCGAGCAGGCGGGCGGCCAGATGGACGTGGTCGCCGGCCGCGGGCGCAGCGCCGGGCGGCATGACGCCGGCGGCGCCCTCGGGCTCGACCGGCGCCGTCCCGGCCGCCAGCAGTCTCCAGCGGTCGGGCGAGGTGCACGATTCCAGCCCCGATACGTGAGCGCCGAGGCGGCTGATGAGCTGCAGTAGTGAGTCGTCGGTGAGAGGACCGGCCACCACGAACACCCCTCCGGGCCGCGGCTCCGCCGGGTAGTCAACGTGGGGTCCGCTGCCGGGGTCCGCTGCCGGGCGCGCCGCCCCGTCAGGCAGGCGCGCGCTCAGCCACTCATCGAGTCTACACAGATCGGCGGCGAGGGTCTCTGTCACTTCGGGGACCGCGGAACGAGGCATGGGCAGCACGAACACCCGGTCGGGGTAAGCGGCGGCCAACAGGTCGCCCATCCGGCGGGCGGCGTCGCACCCGCCCGGCACTACGATGCAGTCGGCGGTGTGCGCCGCACGCGGTTCTGCTCCGGGCGCCGCCGCTGCGGCATCCGCACCGGCCAACAACTGGTCGGCTGCGGCGACCAGCTTGGTCACGTAGGGACAGGTCATGGGGTGCACGCTGAGCGCGTCGCGGCGGGTCTGGGTGACCGGCCCGCGGACATGATCGCCCAGCCACCGAGCCGTGAAGCCGTTGCGGGCGACGATCTCAAACGGGATGAGATTGCAGGTGTAGTAACAATATGGCATGTGGAAATCTACGACAGGTTATGGCTCCCGGGCAGCGATTGCAAGCCCCCGGCGCGGGAGCTGCCGCGAGGGAGTCGTGACGGCGGCAGCATCGGCCGCCGGAATGCGCCCCAGGACGGCCGATAACATGGTATGCTCATACCACATATTGTCACCGACATGCCAACGTCCATTGGAGGCGAGGGGGCTATGAACAAAGTGTTCCCGAGTGCCGCGGCCGCGATCTTCGACATCGAGGATGGAGCATCCATCCTTTGTGGGGGATTCGGTCTATGTGGCAACCCAGAGAACCTTATCCGCGCGCTGCATGAGAAGGGTGTCAAAGACCTCACCATCATCAGCAACAACTGCGGCACCGACAAAGAGGGACTTGGGATCTTGCTCCAGTCGCGGCAGATCAGGAAGATGGTCTCGAGCTATGTGGGTGAGAACAAGAACTTCGAACAGCAGTTCCTGAACGGCGAGCTCGAGGTAGAACTCTGTCCTCAGGGTACCCTCGCCGAGCGCATACGCTGCGGCGGCGCCGGCATCCCCGGCTTCTATACACCTACCGCAGTGGGCACCATGCTGGCCGAGGGCAAGGAAGTCCGCCAGTTCGACGGCCGTGACTACTTGCTGGAGAGAGGTCTGACCGCCGACTTCGCCATCGTCAATGCCTGGAAGGGCGACCGGTTGGGCAACCTCGTGTATCGCAAGACGGCCAGGAACTTCAATCCGCTCTGCGCCACCGCCGGCAAGATCACCATCGCAGAAGTGGAGAACTTGGTCGAGGTGGGCGAACTGGAGCCCGATCTCATCCACACCCCCGGCATCTACGTCAACCGTGTCGTCAAGGGTGAGCATTACGAGAAGTGGATCGAGAAACGCACGGTTCGGCCGAGACCATAGGAGGCAGTGATGGCACTAACTCGCGAGCAGCAGGCCAAGAGGGTCGCTGCCGAATTCGAAGACGGCTACTACATCAACCTGGGCATCGGCATGCCCACTCTGGTGAGCAACTACCTCCCGGAGGGCAAGGACATCTTTTTGCACTCTGAGAACGGCATCCTGGGGGCGGGCCCCTATCCCTACGAGGGTGAGGAAGACCCCGATCTCATCAACGCCGGCAAGGAGACGGTCACCGAGCTGCTTGGCACCAGCTACTTCTCCAACGCCGACTCGTTCGCCATGGTGAGAGGCGGCCATCTGGACGCGACGGTTCTCGGAGGTATGCAGGTCTCGGAGACGGGTGATCTGGCCAACTGGATGATCCCCGGCAAGATGATCAAGGGCATGGGCGGCGCCGGAGATATCGTGGTCGGCGCCAAGAAGGTCATCATCATGATGGATCACTGCGCCAAAGACGGGTCGCCGAAGATCCTCAAGCAATGCACGCTCCCCATCACCGGCAAAGGATGCGTGAACCTCGTCGTCACCGATCTCGCGGTGATGGAGGCCACGCCGGAAGGTCTGCTTCTGCGCGAGGTCGCCCCGGGGCTCACAGCCGATGACGTGCAGAAGGTCACCGAGGCGCAGCTCATCGTCAGCCCTGAACTCAAGACGATCGAGGTCTAAAAGGTCTAAACTATAGATTAATCTCAGCAGGTTGGGGGTGCCCAGGGTGCCTTGCACCCGGTCATGAGTATCAAGATCGATCGGGGGGGCAAGGAGAGGGCGATGCCCAAGAACAAAGTAGTAAGCCTCGAAGAGGCCATGTCTCACATCCAGTCGGGGATGACGGTCGCCGTCGGCGGATTTCTATCCCAAGGCGACCCGCTCACCTTGATCCACGGGTTGAAAGAAACCGATGTCAAAGATCTGACCATGATCTCTTGCACCGGGGGCTTTCGGGACCGCGGCATAGTGGAGCTGGTCAAGCTGGGCAAGGTGCGCAGGCTCATCGCCAGCCACATCGGTACGACTCCCGACGTGGTGAAGGCCTTCCACTCCGGCGAGCTCGAGGTGCAGCTCGTCCCGCAAGGCACCCTGGCCGAACAGATGCGCTCCGGTGGCGCCGGCCTGGGAGGTTTTCTAACTCCCACCGGGCTCGGCACGGTGGTCGCCGAAGGCAAGCAGCACATCGAAGTAAACGGCAAGACCTACCTGCTCGAGGAGGCTCTGCGCGCGGACGTGGCCCTGGTGCGCGCCCACGACGGAGATACCTGGGGCAACCTGAGGTATCGCGGCACGGCCAGCAACTACAACCCCGTCTGCGCGGTCTGCTCCGACTACACCATCGCAGAGGTGGAGTACCTCTACAGTCCCGGCGAGATCGCGCCGGAGAGTGTGCAAACCCCAGGACTGTACGTGAAGGCTGTGGTGAGGGCGGATCTGTCCTACCGCGGCACGTCACTCTCGGCCTGCTGATCCGTCGTGTCGCCAAGGAGAGACTGAAGTGTCTGACATCAAGAACATCATCGCCGCCCGCGCGGCGAGCGAGCTCAAAGACGGCCAGGTCATCAACCTGGGGATCGGTATCCCCACCCTGGTCGCAAACCACGTCCCGGAAGGGGTGGACGTGGTCATCCACAGCGAGAACGGCGCCGTAGGGGTAGGTTCGACGCCGGATCCCCTCTGCAGCGATCCCGACCGCGGGAACGCAGGCGGGGCTCCCATAACGCTCATACCGGGCGGGAGCTACTTCGACTCGGCCACCTCGTTCGGCATGATCCGCGGGGGGCATGTGGACATGACCTTCCTCGGCACGTTACAGGTGGACGGCGAAGGCAACATCGCGAGCTACGAGATCCCCGGCAAGCTGGTGGCCGGCATGGGTGGCGCCATGGACCTCCTGGCGGGCGCCAAGACCGTCAACGTGGTCACCGAGCACTGCTCCAAAGACGGGGCCAGCAAGCTGGTCGAGAAGTGCACCTTCCCGCTGACCGGCGCCGGCGAGGCCGACGTCATCATCACCGAGCGGGCGCTGTTCCGGCGTTATCCCGATAAGGGTTTCGTGTTAGAAGAGGTCGCTCGAGGGTACACTCTGGACGACATCAAGGCCTGTACGGACATGGACTTCACCGTTTCCGAGGCGGTCAAGTTGGATGCGTATGGGCCCGAGGTCTGAGCTGAGAGCCGCCTAGGGAACGGAGCGCCGTGAAGAGAGTCGTCCGGCACTGTCTCGTGATCGTGCTGGTGGCCGCGTGGGTCGGGGCGGTGGTGTACCCCGACCCACGTCCGTTCTTCAGCTCCGTCGCCCGTCTCAAGAACCCGCCTGTGGATGCCTCGGCCGCGGCCGAGATGGCGGCCACACTCCCCGATGACTACAAGGTCGTCGAGGAGCACGTCAAGGCTTACGTCCCCTGGAAACCCGCTTGGACGATCTACGGTCTGCCCTGGTACTTCCCCACGGTGCCGGAGGTCATCGTCGACAAGGCCGGGGACTGTCAGGCCCAGGCGGTGCTGATGGCCAGCATCCTGGAAGCCAAGGGCATGCCGTACACCCTACGCTACTCCTTCGACCACGTGTGGGTGGACTATCTGGGCAAGGAAGTCACCGCCTTGGAAGACCCGGCCACCTCGTTCGTCTCCGATGAAGGGGAGGGATGGCTGGCGGGCCTGCCGGAGAAATTCCCCATCGTGACCATCGTCAAGCAGCGCGTGGCCTACCACTGGACGCCCATGCCCTTCGTACAGAAGCTCCTCATCGTACTAGGGGTGGCCGTCATCATCGGGTATGGGGAGCGGCGGTTCTTCGGCCGTCTGCGGCGCTTCGTGCTGCGGGAGAAGCCGGTATGGACTATGCCTCGGCCCCCGCGGCGCGCGAGCGGTTAGGTCAGGGCGG